>NZ_KV820422.1:118271-214219 GCF_001815375.1 Neisseria sp. HMSC065C04 | reverse complement strand
AAGGCCGTCTGAAACTTTTCAGACGGCCTTTGTTCTCAAACGAAAATTCAACGGCAATTTGCTTGCTCCGTCGGTACCAAACGAAGAATATTTGACCGCTTCATCCTCAATTCATCCTCAAGCCATATCATTTTTTACCATATCCAAAGAACCAACGGTTATTTATGCCGTTTCTCGCCCAATGCTAGAATCGCGCGTTTATATATCGGCTCGCCGAGAAATCAAATAAATAATATAGTGGCAGGAATAGCTTTTATTCCCTGCCCCCTTACACACAAACATCATGACCGATTCTTCTGCCAAATTACCTAATTTGTGGCTGCTGATTGCCGCTGCCGCCTCCATCCTGCTGATTACCATCGGCATGAGGATGACTTTAGGGCTTTTTGTCCTGCCCGTCGTCAACTCAACCGAATTGAGCATGACCCAGTTCAGCCTGATTATTGCCGTTTTCCAATTGATGTGGGGCATATCGCAACCCTTGTCCGGCGCGTTGGCCGACCGTTTCGGCGCGTTTAAGGTTTTAGCCGGCGGTACGGTTCTATTGATTGCCGCCTGTCTGATGGTGCCGCAAATGCCGACTTATTGGGGGCTGATGCTGGGTATCGGTTTATTATTGGCATTTGGTACGGGTTCGGGCGGATTTTCCATCATTATGGGACAGGTCGCCGCCAAAACGCCGCCTCATCGGCGCGGCTTGGCTTCCGGCTTGGTCAATGCAGGCGGGTCCGCAGGGCAATTTTTGTTCGCGCCGCTGGTTCAAGGTTTGATTGCCCTTCCCCACGTCGGCTGGACGGGGACATTTTATGTTTGGGCAGTCATTGCCATCTTAATTTTGCCGATTTCTTGGTGGCTGGCCGGCGGCAAACATGCTTCTCACACCGTCCATATCGACAACGGCGGCCAAACCCTGAAGCAGGCCGTCTGCAAGGCTTTCGCCAACCGCAGCTATATCTTGCTGCATTTGGGTTTCTTTACCTGCGGTTTCCACATCGCCTTTTTGGTTACCCACCTGCCAACCGAAATTTCACTTTGCGGCCTCCCCGCTACGGTCGCTTCGACCTCCATTGCCATTATTGGTTTGGCAAACATCGCCGGCTGTATTTTTTCAGGCTGGTGTACCGGCAGATTTTTGGGCAAATACGTCCTCTTCGGTTTATATGCTTCGCGTGTCGCCATGATATTGATTTATCTGGCCGCACCTAAAACCGATTTGAACTTCTATCTTTTCGCCGCCGGACTCGGTTTCACTTGGCTGGCAACCGTCGCCCCCACCGCCGCCATTACCGGCAAACTTTTCGGTACGCGCTACTTGGCCACCCTCTTCGGGTTGACCATGTTGAGCCACCAAATCGGCGGCTTTTTGGGTTCATACATCGGCGGCATCGTCATCACTCGCTTCAACGATTACGGCTGGATGTGGTACGCCGACGCAGTCTTGGCAGGCGCGGCCGCCCTGTTGAATTTACTGATTCATGAACGGAAAGCGGCTACCGCCTGACGCGGAAACTTTGACATTTTAAGGCCGTCTGAAACGTTTCAGACGGCCTTTGCCTTATTCCATTTTTTGTGTTTTATCCACAATCGATATTCCTATCCATTATTTAACACTCTCTTACAAACCCGTTAAAATACTGCCTTTATCATGCTGATTGTCTGACTCTGATGAACTGGTCTTATCTGATCGATGCCATCCCTAAATTTGTCGATGCGGCAAAGCTGACGCTGGAATTGTCGGTATATAGCGTCGTTTTGTCGTTGCTGTTCGGCCTGCCCGTTGCCGTGGTTACGGCATACCGCATCCGCCCCTTCTACGCATTGGCACGCGCCTATATCGAGCTGTCGCGCAATACGCCCCTACTGATCCAATTGTTTTTCCTGTATTACGGCCTGCCGAAAATGGGCATTAAATGGGACGGTTTCACCTGCGGCGTGATCGCACTGGTTTTCTTGGGCGCAAGCTATATGGCGGAAGCCATCCGCGCCGGTATTTTGGCCGTCCCCAAAGGGCAGATCGAAGCGGGTAAGGCCATCGGTTTGAGCCGCTTTCAAGTGTTCCGCTATGTCGAATTGCCTCAGGCATGGGCAGTCGCCGTTCCCGCCATCGGCGCAAACGTATTGTTTTTGATGAAAGAAACATCTATCGTCAGCGCGGTCGGCATTGCAGAATTGTTGTTCGTTACCAAAGACATCATCGGCATGGACTATAAAACCAACGAAGCCTTGTTCCTGCTGTTTGCCAGCTACCTGATCATCCTTCTGCCCGTTTCGCTTCTGGCGCGCTGGGCAGAAAACCGCGTACGGAGTGCAAAATATGGTGTTTGACTGGCTGTTTGAAGGACAAAACGCGGCACGCTTGGGCGAAGGCTTGTTGCTGACGGCGCAGATTTCCCTGGCCTCCGTTGCCACCTCCTGCGTATTGGGTACGCTGTTCGGCTTGGTTTTACGTTCGCGCAACCGGCTCATCCGCCTTATCGGACGGTTTTATCTCGAAACCATCCGAATCGTACCGATTTTGGTGTGGCTGTTCGGCCTGTATTTCGGCCTATCCGTCTGGACAGGCATCCACATCGACGGATTTTGGGTCTGCGTCTGGGTATTTACCATGTGGGGCATCGCCGAAATGGGCGATTTGGTCCGCGGAGCATTGGAATCGATTGAAAAACACCAGGTCGAATCAGGCCTGGCACTCGGCTTGAGCCGCGGGCAGGTATTCCGCTACATCGAGCTGCCGCAAAGCATCCGCCGCGTATTGCCCGGCGCCGTCAATCTGTTTACGCGCATGATCAAAACCAGCTCGCTCGCCTCCCTTATCGGCGTCATCGAAGTCGTCAAAGTCGGCCAGCAAATCATCGAAAACTCGCTGCTGACGCAACCCAATGCTTCATTTTGGGTTTACGGCCTGATTTTTATGCTGTATTTCTTCTGTTGCTGGCCGCTGTCGCTGCTGGCGGCAAAACTTGAACAAAAATGGGAACACTGACATGGCTTTACTGAGCATCCGCAACCTGCACAAACAATACGGCAACGTAACCGCCATTCAATCCTTAGACTTGGACTTGGAAAAAGGCGAAGTCATCGTACTGCTGGGCCCGTCCGGCTGCGGCAAATCCACCCTCCTACGCTGCGTAAACGGTTTAGAGCCGCACCAAGGCGGCAGCATCGTGATGGATGGAGTCGGCGAATTCGGCAAAGACGTTTCCTGGCAAACCGCCCGGCAAAAAGTCGGCATGGTCTTTCAAAGCTATGAACTGTTTGCCCACATGACCGTCATCGAAAACATCCTCTTAGGCCCGGTGAAAGTACAAAACCGCAACCGTGCCGAAGCAGAGGCACAAGCTGACAAACTGCTGGAACGCGTCGGCCTGCTCGACCGCAAAAACGCCTATCCGCGCGAACTCTCCGGCGGCCAGAAACAACGCATCGCCATTGTCCGCGCCCTGTGCCTGAATCCGGAAGTCATCCTGCTGGACGAAATCACCGCCGCACTCGACCCCGAAATGGTGCGCGAAGTCTTGGAAGTGGTTTTAGAACTCGCCCATGAAGGCATGAGCATGCTCATCGTAACCCATGAAATGGGGTTTGCTCGCAAAGTTGCCGACCGCATCGTCTTCATGGACAAAGGCGGCATCGTCGAATCGTCCGACCCCGAAACCTTCTTCTCCGCCCCCAAAAGCAAACGCGCCCGCCAATTCTTGGCAGGCATGGACTACTGATTTTATTTTCAGGCCGTCCGAACCCTTTTTCAGACGGCCTCCACTTTCAACCAAACATTTGAAAAGGAAACACTCATGCAATTGAATGCCAAATTCAAAGCCCTCCTCGCCTCCGCCGCCATCGCCGTCGGCCTGACTGCTTGCGGAGGCGGCTCCGGCGATGCCCAATCTTCACAAAATAGCGGCGCGGCAACCGTTGCCTCCATCAAAGAAAAAGGCGTCATCCGTATCGGCGTATTCGGCGACAAGCCTCCGTTCGGCTATGTTGACGCCAACGGTAAAAACCAAGGCTTTGACGTTGAAATCGCCAAAGACCTGGCCAAAGACCTGCTCGGCAGCCCCGACAAAGTCGAATTCGTCCTGACCGAGGCCGCAAACCGCGTCGAATACGTCCGTTCCGGCAAAGTCGACCTCATCCTCGCCAACTTCACCAAAACACCCGAACGCGCCGAAGCCGTCGATTTCGCCGATCCTTACATGAAAGTGGCCTTGGGCGTAGTTTCCCCAAAAGACAAACCGATTACCGACGTTGCGCAATTGAAAGACCAAACCCTTCTGGTCAACAAAGGCACCACCGCCGACGCCTTCTTCACCAAAAACCATCCTGAAGTTAAACTGCTGAAATTCGACCAAAATACCGAAACCTTCGACGCACTGAAAGACGGCCGCGGCGTAGCACTCGCCCACGACAACGCCCTGCTGTGGGCATGGGCAAAAGAAAACCCGAATTTTGAAGTCGCCATCGGCAACCTCGGCCCTGCCGAATTCATCGCCCCGGCTGTTCAAAAAGGCAACACCGACCTCCTGAACTGGGTCAACGGCGAAATCGCCGCCATGAAAAAAGACGGCCGCCTGAAAGCCGCCTATGAAAAAACCCTCTTGCCCGTGTATGGCGAGAAAGTCAAACCGGAAGAATTGTTGGCGGAATAAACCGATTATTTTCTCGGCAAAAAGTCACTTGGCCGTATTTCAGCTATCCGATTTGTGATTGATTTAAACAAATATCATATTTAACAACAGACCGTCTGAACGTGTTATCGATACCTTCAGACGGCCCATTGTTTAAAAACGAATAACATGATAACCTTTTAATAACGGATGAAATAATTCGTCCGATATTTCTACAAAGCAAAAAGGAAACTATGATGAACCGTCGTCAATTTATCGGCAGCGCAGCCGCCGTCTCCCTCACCGCCGCCGCTTCTTTCGCCCGTGCACACGACCACGCAGGCCATGCACACCACGCCGGTCATGCTGGTCACGCGCACTCTGCACCGCGCGCCTACGAAGCTGCGCGCAAAGCGGCCGCACATTGCGTTGAAGCCGGTCAAATCTGTTTGGCACACTGCATCGCCCTGTTGAGCGAAGGCGATACCTCCATGAAAGACTGCGCAGCCGGCGTCAATCAAATGTTGGCACTGTGCGGCACCTTGCAAAACCTCGCTGCCCAAAATTCACGCCTGACTCCGTCTTTGGCAAAAGTGTGCATCGAAGCCTGCAAACAATGTTCTGCCGCCTGCAAAGAGCACGCCGGCCACCACGCTGAATGCAAAGCCTGCTACGAATCTTGCTTGGCTTGCATTAAAGAATGCGAAAAAATTGCTGCTTAATCAATATTAAAAAAGGCCGTCTGAATTTCAGACGGCCTTTTATTTTGCTATTTTGTTTACGCTATTCGGCTGCAAGCTCTTGCTCATCAAGCAGATTTTTCCGAACAATCGCAGGATTGCCCGCTGCCACGCAATAAGGCGGCACATCTTTAGTAACCACCGAACCTGCGCCGATTACCGCACCCTTACCGATGGTAACGCCGCCCATGATAATCGCACGTCTACCAATCCAAACATCGTCTTCAATCACAATCGGGCGAATGTCCGTATAGCCTTCAAAGCGGCGGGTTTCAGGGTTGAATTTGTGGTTGGTTGAATAAAATAGGCATTCCGGCCCCATCATCACGTTCTTGCCGAGGGTCAAACCGCGACAGATTTCGCAGTTTACGCCGATACCCGAATTATCGCCGACTACCGTATCCGGAAAGACGTATCCGCCTTTTTCAATATTGACGTTTTTACCGATGTTTGGAGAAATGCATGCAGCCAAAGCGGCGCGGAATTTTTGCGCAATTCTGCCGAATGGTTTGCAATAAGACGGAGGCAACATTCCTCCCCAAACACGCAAAATGCACGTCAATATCCTTTTCCACATTGATTCCGTCTCCTGTTCGTACAAGCGTAAATATTATTCAGACTATTATTCTTCTTAAAGTTTCACATCTAGAAGAGGTTTTACATCCTCTTTTCAGTTAGATTACAGCCCGATTACACAACATTTGGTTTGAAACTCTATTCTAAACTGTTCTCGCCTGTTGCGAAACTGCCCGCTACGCAAAATATCCGCTTGACGAAACAGCCAAAAATAGCGAAAATTCCACGCTTAACTGAAGTACAGGCAAAACCCCTGTGCCCGCTTAATCGAAAGGAAATCAAATGAAACAAGGTATTCACCCGAACTACCACGAAATCAACGTTACCTGCTCTTGCGGCAACAAATTCGTGACCAAATCCGCAATGGAAAAAGACAGCTTCAACGTTGAGGTTTGCTCTCTGTGCCACCCTTTCTACACCGGTACTCAAAAAATCGTCGACACTACCGGTCGTGTGGACAAATTCAACAACAAATTCGGCAACCTGTTCAAACGCTAATTGCCGCTTTGTCAAAAAGACTGCTTCGTGCAGTCTTTTTTGCATTCAGGCCGTCTGAAACATTTCTTTCAGACAGCCTGAGCTTTTTGTCGTCAACCGAACGCCATATCCTTCCAAACACCCGATAAAAACGAGCCGTAAGCATTATTTTACAAAGCCCTCCGGTCCGGCATATCGCACAAACCCGTCAAACCCTGTACCATTGCTATTCAAACCAACCGTTTTTTGACCTTCCATGCTGACTTACACACCGCCCGATCCGCGCCACCCCCAAAAAACCCATGAAAAACCATGGCTTCTACTGCTGATGGCCTTTGCCTGGCTGTGGCCGGGCGTGTTCTCGCATGACTTGTGGAATCCTGCCGAACCCTCCCTCTTTACCGCCTCCGAGTCCATGAAAAACGGCGGCAGCCTGCTGATTGCACAAATCTTCGGCCAACCCGATTTAACCATTTCCCCTGCTTTTTTATGGGCGGCAACCGCATTCCAAACCCTGTTTTCGCCTTGGGCGGCCGATGCCTATGATGCCGCGCGTTTTGCCGGCGTGGTATTTACCGCCATCGGACTGACCGCCTGCGGTTTTGCCGGTTTCAACTTTCTCGGCAGACATCACGGCCGCAGCGTTGTCTTAATCCTTATCGGCAGCATCGGTTTGCTGCCCATCGCCCACTTCCTCAATCCCATATCGGCCGCTTTTGCCGCATTTGGATTGATTCTGTGCGGCTTTTCACTGGCACGCCGCCACGTCATTATTGCCATTTTGCTGTTGTGCGGCGGCTGGGTTTTACTCTCCCTTTCCTCAGGCTATCTGCTGACCGCAGCCATGATGTTTTTGGCACTTGCCCTGTCGTTCCATTCCACTTGGCAGAGCAAACGCTATCTGCTGACCCTGATCGGCGCCATCGTCGTTTCCCTGCCCCTGCTGATTCTGTATCCGCTGGTTTTATCAAAAACCAATCCTGAATGGTTTGATATTTGGTTCAACCATTATTCCTTAGGCGTATTCGGCGGTTTCCATCAGATTCAGATGGCCTTCAACCTGCCCTATTATCTGAAAAACCTGCTGTGGTTTGCCCTGCCTGCCTGGCCGCTGGCAGCATGGACGCTCAGCCGCACGCGTATCCACGATAAAAACTGGGGTATTCTGAGCCTGTCGTGGCTGGTTATCATGACAGCCCTACTTGCCATCAATCCGCAACGCCTGCAAGACAACCTCGTTTGGCTGTTGCCGCCGCTCGCCCTGCTCGGCGCGGCACAACTGGACGGCCTGCGTCGCGGCGCAGCGGCATTTATCAACTGGTTCGGCATCATGGCATTCGGTTTGATTGCCGTCTTCCTATGGCTGGGCTTCTTCGCCATGAACTACGGCTGGCCCGCCAAACTGGCCGAACGCGCCGCCTATTTCAGCCCGTATTACATCCCCGACATCGACCCGATTCCGATGGCCGTCGCCCTGCTGTTTACCCCGTTGTGGCTCTGGGCGATTACGCGTAAAAACATCCGCGGCCGCCAAGCCGTCACCAACTGGGCAGCCGGCGTTACCTTGGCCTGGGCTTTGCTGATGACCCTGTTTTTACCGTGGCTCAACGCCGCCAAAAGCCATGCGCCGGTGGTACACCAAATGGAAACCGCACTTTCTTCCGAATTGAAACAGAAACTTTCAGACGGCCTCGAATGTATCAGCATCGACGGCCAAGACCAGCGCACACGAATCGCATGGACACAATACAGCCATATCAAAACCACGACCGACAACCCGACCTGCCGCTACCGCCTCATCCGCCAAGCCGCCAACATCGGCGTACCTTCAGGTTGGCAAACCTTGTGGCAAGGCGCAAGACCGCGCAACAAAACCGAGACTTTCCTATTGCTGGAAAAAACTGCGGCGCAGTAAATCACACCAGCCTCAAAACTGAATACCCCCAATCCAACAAAGGCCGTCTGAAAGAACTTTTATCCTTTCAGACGGCCTTTGACTCACTTTAACACCGCTTCCCGTACAATGGCCCTTTTCCCTTATCTGCCTAAAAATATGAAACCCAACCGCCTTTTGCCCCTCGTCCTCTTATTGACCGCCCTCTCCACCCATGCCAAAGATTTCATCATCTACGACCGCATGGACTATGTCGGCAAACCCGACCTGACCGCCAACAAACTCTCCAAAGTGTTCTTGGTTTACGAAAGCGAGTTGGTCAAACCCGATCCGACAGGCAAACGCAAACACGGCGTACTCAACGAAGCGCGCATCCGTGAATTGGCCAAACAATCGCGCCGCGAAGGCTACCGCACCATTTCTACCGACATCGAAAGCTGGTTTGCCGAAAAAGACGGCCAGCTGCTGACACCCGACGAATTGAGAACCGACTTCGCACGGATGTACCAAATCTTCAGAGAAGAAAACCCGCGCGCCTTCATCAGCAACTACGGCATGCCCTCCGAACACCTGCACGGCATCCGCCACTACCGCCCCAACGTTGACAACGAAGCCATCTTGGCCAAATGGCGGCAAGTCAGCAAACGCCGTGCGCCCACCGCCGCCATCAGCGACTATGCCAATCCTGTGTTCTACATCACTTCCCCCGATTTGGTGCAATGGGAAAAAGACGTGAAAACCGCCGTTGACGACATCCATCAACGCTTTCCCAACAAAAAAATCATCGGCTACATCTGGCCGCAATATTATTCGGCTACCAACAGCCCTTATTTCAAGCAATTCATCGACCCCGTCCGCTGGCGCAAAATGCTTGAAATCAGCAAAAAATACACCGACGGCGTAATTATCTGGTCGGACAAGCGTGATGAAAACAACCAAATCGTGCGTTGGAACGATCCACGCATCCAAGCCACGATGAAAGCGACTCAAGCCTTCATCCATGCCAATGCCAAAGAAATCAAGGTGGAAGGTTTGCAGAAATATTAAAAACAAGGCGGGTATATTTACCCGCCTCTTTATTTACCTACACAACTGTCTGTATGTTTGACACAACACGCTGCAAAACGACCGTACCACCAACGCTTCTGCATTCTTTCACACGTTTTTACCCGTTATTCCTAAGTGCAGGCCGTCTGAAAATTGCCCGAATATCCAATACCCTTTACAATACCCGTAATTAAAATACATTTTTCGACACTCCCCTCCTGCATGAGTTCCACACCCTTCATCGAAATGAAAGACGTTGCCTTCGCATATGGCGACCGTCCTATTCTGAACAACATCAACTTCAGCATTCCACAAGGCAATTTCGCCGCCGTAATGGGTGGTTCGGGCAGCGGTAAAACCACGCTGATGCGCCTGATTACGGGTCAAATCCGCCCGCAATCGGGCAAAGTGCTGATTGAAGGGCGTAATTTGGCCGCATTTTCAGCGCAGGAGCTGTACGAACACCGCCGCCGCATGGGCGTTTTGTTCCAACACGGCGCATTGTTCACCGACTTATCCGTCTTCGACAACATCGCCTTCCCCATGCGCGAACTGACGGATTTGCCCGAAGCGGTCATCCGCGATTTAGTATTGCTGAAACTGAATGCAGTCGGTTTGCGCGGCATTGAAAACCTGATACCTTCCGAGCTTTCCGGCGGTATGTCGCGCCGCGTCGCCCTTGCGCGTACGATTGCGCTCGACCCTGAAATCATGTTGTACGACGAACCTTTCACCGGCCTCGACCCGATTTCGCTGGGCGTCATCGCCCACCTCATCAGCCGTGCCAACAAAGCCTTGCGCTCAACCAGCGTGATGGTAACGCACGATATCGAAAAATCACTGGAAATCGTCGATCAAGTGATTTTCCTGGCACACGGCGAAATCATGTTCTCCGGCTCGCCCGAAGAAATGCGCGAGCTCGACTCGCCTTGGGTACGCCAGTTTGTCGGCGGTTTGGCAGACGGCCCTGTCGCCTACCGCTATCCGGCGCAAACGACTTTAAAACAAGACTTGCTGGGCTGATGTTCAGACGGCCTGAAACTTAAACAAGGCCGTCTGAAAACCATTTAACCAATCAACTGAAACCTATGAATTTTATCCGTTCCGTCGGGGCAAAAACCCTCGGCTTCATCCAATCGCTAGGCAGCATTACGCTGTTTTTCCTGCATATCCTGGCAAAATCAGGTACGGCGTTTGCCCGCCCGCGCCTGAGCATCCGCCAGGTTTACTTTGCAGGCGTGTTGTCTGTCCTGATTGTTGCCGTCTCCGGCCTGTTTGTCGGCATGGTGTTGGGCTTGCAGGGCTATACGCAGCTGGCAAAATTCAAATCCGCCGATATTCTGGGCTATATGGTTGCCGCTTCCCTGTTGCGTGAATTGGGTCCCGTATTGGCAGCTATTCTTTTTGCCAGCAGCGCGGGCGGTGCCATGACCAGCGAAATCGGCTTAATGAAAACCACTGAGCAGCTTGAAGCAATGAACGTGATGGCGGTCGACCCTGTGGCACGCGTGGTTGCGCCGCGCTTTTGGGCGGGTGTGTTTTCCATGCCTTTGTTGGCATCAATTTTCAATGTTGCCGGCATTTACGGCGCGTATTTGGTCGGCGTCGAATGGCTGGGTTTGGATGGCGGTATTTTCTGGTCGCAAATGCAAAACAACATTACCTTCCATTACGACGTACTCAACGGCTTAATCAAATCCGCCGCCTTCGGTGTAGCCGTTACGCTGATCGCCGTACATCAGGGCTTCCACTGCGTACCGACTTCCGAAGGTATTTTGCGCGCCAGTACACGCACCGTAGTGTCTTCCGCCCTGACTATCCTCGCCGTCGACTTCATGTTGACCGCATGGATGTTTACCGACTAAAGGCCGTCTGAAACGACACTTAAAAAGAATGAAACAAGGACAATAGCACATGAAAAAAAATGCTTTGGAATTTTGGGTAGGACTGTTTGTCTTACTGGGCGCAGCCGCTATCGGCTTTCTCGCCTTCCGTGCCGCCGGCGGACAATCGTTCGGCAAATCATCACAAACCTACACCGTCTATGCCGATTTCAGCGACATCGGCGGCTTGAAAACCAACGCCCCGGTCAAATCCGCAGGCGTACTGGTGGGCCGCGTTGCATCCATTCAGCTCGACCCTAAATCCTATCAGGCAAAAGTTGCCCTCAATCTGGACAGTCAATATCAGTTCAGCAGCGACGTTTCCGCACAAATCCTGACTTCAGGCTTGTTGGGCGAACAATACATCGGCCTGCAACAAGGCGGCGATACTGATTCTTTGGCGGCAGGCGACACCATTACCGTCACCAGCTCCGCCATGGTTTTGGAAAACCTTATCGGCAAATTCATGACCAGCTTTGCCGAAAAAAACGCAGACAGTGAATCTGCCGGTCAAAACAAACAATAAACACATATCAACCCAATATTCAGGACACTCCCATGAAAAAAACTTCCTTCATCAGCGCATTGAGCATCGGCGTATTGAGCATCAGCATGGCATTTGCCTCTCCTGCCGACGCAGTCAACCAAGTCCGTGAAAACTCCGTTCAAGTGCTGAAAATCCTCAACAGCGGCGATGCCAACACTGCACGCCAAAAAGCTGAAGCCTACGCCATCCCTTACTTCGACTTCCAACGCATGACAGCTTTGGCCGTCGGCAACCCATGGCGTACTGCAACTGACGCACAAAAACAAGCGTTGACTAAAGAGTTCCAAACCCTGCTGATCCGCACCTACTCCGGCACCATGCTGAAATTCAAAAACGCCAAGGTCAACATCAAAGACAACCCGGTCGTAAACAAAGGCGGTAAAGAAATCGTCGTCCGCGCCGAAATCAACGTTTCCGGCCAAAAACCGGTCAACATGGACTTCACCACCTACCAAAGCGGCAGCAAATACCGCGCATATAATGTCGCAGTAGAAGGCGCAAGCTTGGTTACCGTATACCGCAACCAATTCGGCGAAACCATCAAAGCCAAAGGCATCGACGGCCTGATTGCCGACTTGAAAGCCAAAAACGGCGGTAAATAATCCACCCCCGCACCATGCCGCCTGATGTTCAGACGGCATGGTGCCTTACATCATAAAGACACCATGCAAACAGAAATCCGCAACGGCACGCTCTACATCAGCGGCGACGTTACCGTCAAAACCCTGACTGCCTCCGCCTTTGCGCGCTACGAACAACAATGCCGTCTGAAAGAAACAGACAGTATAGACTTCAGCCAAGTAGGCAAAGCAGATTCAGCCTGCGTTTCCCTGCTGCTCAACGCTCTGCGCCGGACAGACAAAAAACCGACCATTCAAAACATTCCCGATTCCGTCCGCGCACTGGCCGAACTTTACGAAATCAAAGACTGGTTGCAATCATGAAAAAAACCACCGCTTCACTCTGCCTCCTCATCAGCATAGCCTCCGCTCCCGCACTTGCCGAACGCAATCCAGCCGACCCTTACGAAGGCTACAACCGTACCGTTTCCAAGTTCAACGACAAAGCAGACAAATACGTCCTTTCCCCTGTCGCACGCGGTTATCGCAAAATAACGCCCAAACCGGTGCGTACCGGCGTGATCAACTTCTTCAACAACCTGCGCGATGTCGTCAGCTTCGGCAGCAATGTACTGCGCCTTGACGTCAAACGCGCCAGCGAAGACCTCGTCCGCGTCGGCATCAACACCACCTTCGGCCTTGGCGGTTTAATCGACGTAGCCGGTGCAGGCGGTGTGCCCAGCAATAAAAACACCCTCGGCGATACCTTCGCCTCATGGGGCTGGAAAAACAGCAACTACTTCGTTGTCCCCCTACTCGGCCCGTCTACCGTACGCGATACCGTCGGCAACGCCGTCACCACCGTCTATCCGGTTAAAAATGCCGTCTTCCACACCAGAGCAGGACGCTGGGGCACAATCGGCCTGCAAGCCATCAACACCCGTGAAGAACTGCTCGACCTGACCGACAGCCTCGAAGGTGCAGCCATCGACAAATACAGCTACACACGCGACCTTTACATGAAAGTCCGCACCCAACAAACCGGCGGCACGCTCCCTCAAAGCGAAGACGACAACATCGACATTGATGACTTGGTAGACAGCAATGCCACTTCCGAACCGGTAGCAGCCCCCCAATCCACTCCGGAAGAAATCCCCGATACAGCCAATCCCCAAACCCTGTATCAAACACCATCAGAAAACCTCTGATTTTCTAGGTATTAAGAGCCATAACCTTCGTAGTGTTTTAGAAATCTAGATTTTGAAGTTTTACAAAAGCTACGAATAATTCATATGCTTACTATCCATTAAATACAAAAAAGCTTACTTAATGATTTAAGTAAGCTTTTTTATTCACGAGAACGAATTTCTTAAGACCTTTTACAATTACCTGAAGAATCAAAATCCATTTAACTTAAAACTAAGATTTTTCAGACGGCCTTTTCTCATAACTGAGAACTAACTCGACTATATTGGTTACCTTTTACTCAGCCACATCATCTTCATGCACGATAATGTGATTCACATAAACTGGCTGCGCAGAAATTTCATTTGAAAATGAATCGGTTATTGGTGCTGATGCTTCGGTTCCCGATAAAGTTTCATGTGTAGAATGAGTTGCTTCTGTTAACTGGTCGGCTTGCATCCCTACAGACGGAATACCCTCTAATTGTGTAGATTCTTGATTATCGGCTTTAGGCTGAGTTTCAAATACCGTTACACGATCTTCCACAGAGGACGATGCTGGAATAACAACCTCTGGTACAGACGGTTTCTCTTCTACCTTATGATCGGCCTCTATAAAAGTCTCTTCTATTATAGGATTGTGTACCGTTTCAGAAGCTCCAGTCGGTTCAAATGCTTTGACTTCCTCAGGTTGTTCTACAACTTTATGCTCATCTACTACCGGTGGTTGCACTACCTCGGATGCTTCTACTGCCGATGACTGTTCTACAGTCTTAGCCGTTGCTGCATCCACTGGCTGCTCAACTTTAGACTCATCCACTATAGGTTGCGCCACTACTGCAGGCATATCTGCTTCAGATGGCTGTTCTACAGTCTTAGTTTCTACAATCACTGGCTGTTCTGCAGCTTTAGATTCACTTGCTATTGGTTGTTCTACTGCCTCAGGTGTTTCTACTATAGATGACTGCTCTACGAACTTAGTTTCTTCAACTACTGATTTTTCCACAGCCTTAGATTCATCTACTGCAGGTTGCTCTACCTTTTCAGGAGTCTCTACAGATTGAACATTTGGCTTAGATGTATTTAACGTTGTTTCAATATCTGCCTGTTTAACATCTTCTGTTTTAACCTTCTTATCAAGAAGATTATCAGAAGGATATTGATCATCTTTAGACTTTTTACCGTCTTCAGCTTGTGTAGTTTTTGAATGATGAGCCGGCTCAACTGATATCGTTGTTCCTGATTCTTCTGCTGTTTGTTCCAGATTTTCTGGTTCTATCACCGCTGGTTCTGCTTCCACCGGCTTCAATGCAGGATTGTGTGGCTCAGCCTTAGAATTTTTGTCTTCTAAATCTGGCTGCTGGTTTTCACTTGGATATTTCTGAACGGCTTTTTCAGGAGATGAGGATTTAGTTTTGGCGGTATGGCAGTTTTCCCCTATTTTGATGAGTTCAATTCCAGAAACTAAAAAATTGGGGCTTTCTAATTTTCCTTTTAAAGCAACATAGATTGGCGTGCTTTCAGGCATATTTTTTCTGGCACTGACAATCTCTGCTGTCGCCTCATAGCCATTTCCACTACCGGGTAATAAAGCATAAGTATTTTTCAGATTACAACTCTCAATTCGTACATAATTATTTTGAGTAACTAATGTACCTTCTAAATCATACTCTTTAGCTAAGGCTGTCTGGGCAGCTGCTGAAAGCAATACACTGCAAGTAAGAAAAAAGTGTTTAACCATATATTTAGTTCTTAATTTTAAAGTAATCTGTTGATACCTAAAAAGTTACGCTCGGCTGCGTTTAACAGAAACCGTTCCTTCAGGCATAAAATAAGTGTCTATGACTACAGCACCAGCATTTTCAATTTCACATTCAAGCTGATAGCATAAAACCATAATATTGTCTTTAGACTCAGTTAGTCGAATGTCTAAATTTCTCAATCTGGGTTCATATTTCAATAAGGTCTTCCGCATGAAATATCGTAAATCATGTGCACTAGACGGTAAATTCTTATAAACCATACTAAGGTCAGGGATTCCATAATCAGGTAAATGCTTCAAGGAACCACTCCGACTATTGAGAATGCGTTGGATATTATCTAAAACACTCCTAACTAACTGGAAACCATCTGGAAGCCCATCTAGTGGCAAGCCATCAGAATAAAACCCCGTTAATTTCTCATAGAGGGCTGCATCCATTATTTGACTTTCTTTTCGGTCTCTTGAATTACAACTTTATTATCTACCAACTCAACAACTAAAGGCTTTTTATTTTTCAGCTGTTTTTTGGATAGAAGCATTTTCCACGGTTGATCCTCTCCTACCCGATTATAAAAAGCCACGATACCAACATACTTGGTCTCTTTATCCAAGGTTTCATCCAAGCTGATAGTTTCACCAGGCCGAATGGTATATTGCTTATACCCTTCTACCAAATCATTGCCCAAAATGGTTTTATCTTGATTAAGCAAGTCACGATAAGATGCAACTTCATAATTCTGCTTATCTCTAAGCTGATAAATGCGAACAACTGTCGATAACGATTGACCCCGTTCATTTTGATTCAACCCATTACGAGCAACCAAGTCAATCTTTAATATCTTTAACTTAGTATAAAAGATACTTTTAGTTACATTGGTCGTACCATCTTTCACACCTTGCAAAACCCCGCAACCTGATAATACCGCGCACAACAAGGCTAATGCGCAGACTGACTGAATTCTAGTTTTCTTATTCATGATTTTCCGTTTTCTTAAATTAGTTTGAATATGTATAGTTCGCTATCTTTATTTGCTTGTCTTGATGCATCGTACCTAAACCGGTATTAATCCCCAACATTTGTTTTTTTGCTAAACGGCTTTGAGGTATCCATTGCTTCTTGATGTTTAGGTAAATGCTTGCATCAAAACGGCAACCCAAATAAAGCTTCAATAATTCAAGTAATTTTTGGTGTAATGTTTGTTTTGGTAATAGAAGTTGTGCATTCTCAAATGTATCTGGTGTAATCTCAATACGTATCAGATGACTATGATCTTTTATTCTACTGCCTAAAGATGCACTTCCTCCATCCAATCTCAAACCGGCTTTCCCCAACTCACGATTTTTTTCCAATATTACCCACTGAGGCTGAAATTCTTTTACTGTTACATCTGCAAAAGGTAGCAAATATCTAACTATACTGATAATACCTTCTTTTGTTCGGGTGCGCTGATAAAAAACACTGAACAATCCCAAGATTCTGCTATCTAGCAAAGGATGTATAAATTTGCCGTTTACCATCCCCTGCCCAATAAGGTGCAGAAGAGAGCGAGATAAATCATCCTGCCCTTCATTTTGAAACAAAAACGGATAGCGGTATTTTTTCCATGCCTGAAAAAACAGGGTTGTAATTCTATGGTTAAAAATATCCAAAAATGCGGCTAAGCTTTCACTACCGTCTTTATGCGTTGCAATATCGTTCAGGAAATAATCCGGCAAGACAGCATCTACGCCATACAAACCTAAAAATGTTGTCCTTACAGTTGGTAACTCGGCTTCCGCATCATATTCTACCGATGCAATTTCCCCAGAAGGGAAAGATAGAGACTTCACCCTTCTGAATCTTACCATTGACTCTACAGCTTTTTCTTCAGCACTATCGGCAAGCGTTTCCAAAACCCGACAAAATTGGAAAAAATTCATTGTTGCTGCATTGCGTACAATAAACTCTCCCAATTTCTCTTGAAAAATTTCAGATGCTATACCTTCGCGATGAGATTTATTTCTGGGAATCTCCCATAGAGGAAGTGTCTGTCTGCCGTTATTTTCTTTAGCACTTTTATGCGCTGTTTCTAAAACCGTGTGATAGTTGTTTTGCTGTCTTTCCATGTATATGTTTTCCCGGATGGCAGAGAAACTATGCTGAACCGGGTAAATAGGTTCAAATCAGCATACATTGCAAAAAATTCGTTCAATAATTCTCCGAACAAATAAATTTCTGCTTCCCCATTAAATGCAGTTGAATCAAATGTTACTGTAATATGAACTCCACGATGAACTGCACCACGCTCGATTCTTTGTACCGTTTCATGCTTAACGTCAACAATCCCGTTCAATCTGCGCTTATTCAATTCATCTTCGGTCCAATCGTAAATCGACAATGCACCTTTCAAACTATCAACGTTTAGTAATGATAGATAATTTGGTGACAAATGGGACAAGATACGCCATTGAAATCTGTCTTCTGTTGGAGGATAGCATGACAACGTCGGAGTCGTAAGGTTTCTTACCATTTTAATATTGGGCTCGGCTATATCAGTGTCTTGAATCTGGGTTTCCCTCAAACTCTTACGTGGCAAAGCACCATTGGTCCCTACTACTTTTAGAGAAAGTGTTTCAGTAGGCAGAATATCTTTTCTATCCCACAACAATCCTCCAAGCATAATAAATGTTTCATGCTTTCCAGATACTCCTCGTTTTACCTTCGTATGGTAATACCGTTCCGGAGCATCATATTTCATCAACCCACCACGATGTTGGAATGACGAGAAAGGAATATATGAGTAGCGCTTGCCTGTCTCATGATTTACAGCTTCCACTTCATTTACTGAATACACCTCTACTGCCATACCTTCATGCAACAAAGGCTTAACAGGGTATTCAAATGCCTTGTGATCCACCCGAATAGGCTCAGCCTCCATGTCAAAGAGGTTAATGGCAGGAACACAGTTTAATTTCAGGCAATCTGGAGGAAATCTAAGCTCTGAAGGATATTGTTTGGATAGAACTACATTAATACTAAACTCATTAATGCGTTCCGACCATTCTTCGGCATCAATACCAATCAAATCAATAAAGAAAAACTTCTGTTTAAAACAAAAATATTCCAATAGTAATTGATATCCACTGAAACTGTTATTTACTTTTTCCCACAATCTCTCATCTTCGGCAAATCCGACGGCCTTAAACCGTATATTACCTCCAGATGGTAGTTCGGCATGATGGATACTGATTTGAGCAGCCTGATTTAACAAGGCATGACGTAATGCGAAAGCGACTGGTTCATCAGCAGAAATATAAATTCTGATTTTAGAAAAATCCAAATTGTCTTTCTGCGTCTGCCTGTGAATACCAAAAGTCAATTTGATGACACTTTGACCATTTGCATCATAATCCAATAACGTATGCAAGATACTCAAGGGTTGGAGTTTAACATCACCTGTAGTTCGGTACAGGCATCTCGTCAACCTGTCATTAATATTAATGGGCTCAGATTGTACGGATAGTCCTTTTTTAACAAGCTGCCCGCCCTGCAACTTGTTATCATCTGGAATTAACTCTAAAACAGTTAAAGAAGGAATCATCCTCAGATAATGAGGCCACAGCATATTGACCAAACCCTCAGTCAATTCTGGAAAGTCATCATCAAGTTTTTGTCTGATTCTTCCTGTTAAGAAAGCAAAGCCTTCAAACAAGCGCTCCACATAAGGATCGCGTGTACCTACTCTGTCTAAATTCAGCATTGCGGCACGATCAGGGTGAGCTTTTGAGAACTCTAACCCTGCTTCCTTGAGATACCGCATCTCTTCTTCATAATAACGTAATGTGGGATCTGACATAATATATGTTTAATCAATTAATTCTAATGCACGGACAATATCAGCCTGCATTAATTCAGTTCGTAAAAATTCAAGTTGCCCAGTAGCTTCCGTATCTTTCTTATCAAAATTTTCATTTAACAGCTGATACCACAAAGCATATACATCAAATGCAAAATGTTTATCCCACTCTTTTACTGTCAAAACCTGCATCTGCCGTGAAGCCTGTTCCAACAGTTTCAATGCCCAATCTGCTTTTTGATTGTTTGCAGCCAAACGGGCCATCATCAGCCACTTTTTAACCTGCCCTGCACCTGACTGCAACTCTGGTAATGTTTCCAACCAAGCAAAAGCAGCATCCAAACCTTGTTCTTGTGTTTTTAACAAAGCCTGTTGCCATTGACTTTCTTGGTTTTCTACCTGAGATGATGATTCTATTACTGCTTTTTGAACTGTTCGGCTACTAGTCTGCTTGCGCATCGATGGCATAACCTTTTGCTCCAACCACGTAAGCGTATCGGCTGAAACAAACGGAAATCCGTTATCAAAACTTAATCCAGTCAAGCCATCACATCTGGTCAGTAATGATTTCAGCTCAAATAATGATGAGTCAACCTGAGAAAGATATAAACCACCCAAAGCCTGCTGTCCTTGCCACGCGTAATATTGCAAATCGAGCCAATACTGATTAGCGCCTTCTAAAAAAGCCGCTTCTACTCTATCAAGCAAATCCCGCCATTGCTGCTCATTAACCAAACGATTTAAAGTTGCCAATAAATCTGTCCTTGGAGCTTTCAAACGAGTCTGACCATTTTGATGAGGCGGGATACCATTTAGCCCACCCCAACGTACAGCGCGAATCATCTTATATGCAGGCCAATATCCATCATCCTGCTCTCTTAAATAGGCGGCATTAATCCTAACTTGATCGAGTAAGGCTTTAGAAGAGTTAACTTGAGTGACAGCTAAACTTTCAGACGGCCTCTGACTCTCTTGACGAATCTGTGGTACAACTTCCTGGTCAATAGGTGTACTAACTTCCTGACTTTGACTTGTACTTGTCTGAGGTGATGAAAAACGAACAGATGACTCTTCAAAATATTGCAATAACGGAAACAGGCTGGGACGTACTGATTCTTCCCATCCCTCAAGATAATGCTGCAACGACATTAACGCCGATAATGTCCGCTTAAGGTCTACCGAATTAGATAATTCAGTCCCTTTGAGAGTATCCAACACTCTTTCCCCAGACAGCCAATTTAATGCATTGCGTTTTTGTACCGGCTTTTTCGGCCATAGTGATTGATCAAATTTTTGCAGCAATCCACATAAAATTTCCAAACCATCTGAAAAACCTGCCAACCCCCTATCTCGCAAAGCGGCAAAAATATAATAAGTTGCTACTCTCAAGTCTTTAGATTGACGTTTTAACAAGCGTTCAGAAGCATCCAAAATCAATCGGCAATCAATACCTGAAAGTTTGGCCAATTCAATTTTAATAGCCTCAAAATCATCGGCATATGCAACATCCTCGCCACAAGGGTGGCCGTCTGAAACAGGTTCTAGCCACTCTTGCCAGCGATGAATATTGTTATCGGTGATTGATGTACCCTCATCACCAAGTATCGGCTTTACCCATTGGGGTAATGTCATGATTATTTAACCTCAAAAATCTTATTCGGCAGATGGATATTCTTCAGTTCCAACAATCCCAAAGGTCCTTTACCGGAATTAGTTCTCATATAGAACCTCATCAATTTGTCTTTTTCCAATGGGAATTCGACTAAATAAGTGCCACTGTCAATCGGTGTAACCCTAGATTTTTCAAGCATACGGATAAAACCGAAGCGACCACTAATTTCTTGAGTCTTACGCATACCTTCTGCCTCAGTTTCCCAAGAAATACGAAGACCGGCATTGCTGACATCTCCAGGCCATTTGAATGTCTTCCACT
Source organism: Neisseria sp. HMSC065C04 (assembly GCF_001815375.1). Taxonomy (NCBI): domain Bacteria; kingdom Pseudomonadati; phylum Pseudomonadota; class Betaproteobacteria; order Neisseriales; family Neisseriaceae; genus Neisseria; species Neisseria sp. HMSC065C04. The sequence goes on along the minus strand of NZ_KV820422.1, from coordinate 193,176 downwards.
CTGTTTGTTGGTTGAAATAATCTAAAGACTGGCCGTCGATAATTAAATCATACTGAACAATACCTTGAGTAGATGTCGGCTTCAGCTCAAAGCTATAACCACCCTCTCCGTTAACAAAGAAATCTTCAGAAATAGCACTCAATTTATTCAATTGTTGCAGCAATCCCGGATTAACTTTCAATTCACTTCCGGGAGCAACAATCCATTGGTTACCTTGTTTGGTTAAAACACCTGCCAATTGGGTTGTGACAAACTGATTAAGTGCACCTTTGTTAACATCCAAATATTTTGCCAATACCGGAATCGAAACTTCGATTTCTGATCGAGCAAATGGATATCGACCACCCAGTTCAGACTGCATAGGATTGACAAAATTGCTTGCCCACAAATTATTGATGTCTTTTTGAGCAACCCCAGCAATTGAATCCCATACGGAATTAAACGGCAATACAAAAACATTTCGTGCAAACGGCAACAATCTGTCACCCACACCAGCCTCAATCAAACGTGCGTACTGTATGCCGTCGAGGAACTCATTATCACCACCGTTTAAAACACCTTGCACGGCCGTTCTTGCCGCACCTCCGGTATCAGAAGATGCCGTCATTTGAATCAAACGCTGCTTCACAGTAGTTACACGTTCAAGGTAACGCTGCAAACTCAAATCACTCTTTGGATTAATTTGTGCATCAATCAATTGCAACAGAGTTTCAAATTCCGCTTCTAACGGCCCTGCCAGATAATCATTTACCTTATCTTCCAAAGCATTAATATTTTCAGATTGAGAATTCAATACCGCATCTGCAACCTTACGCGAACGAGTAGACAGTTGTCTTGCGGCTACACGTTTAGCTGCATCTGCAACAGCAGGATTGACATCAACTTTCTTGCTATCCAGCTGACTGCTTTCTTTCACTGCATTAAATAATGCCACCAATGGCGAACGTTGAGGATCCGCATAGACATGAAGCTGATTGACTGCATCCAAGCTGGTTGTTCTCGGTTGCCATGTAATGCTGTTCATCATGTTATACCAAGCAGTAGCATATTCCTTAAAGTAACGTTCTTTCAGGCTATTGATTGCCGCTTCTGTTACCGAGGCTTGGTACACGTTACCGCCCAATACCCAATCATTGCTCTTACTGTCTTTAATTGCCTGTTCTAGTCCCGGCTTAATATATTTTTCCCAACCCTCAACCGTATATATACGTGGCAAAGGTTTTCCAACAGTCCAAATACCTTTCAAATCCTTATTAAGCAATTTGTCTAAGGTAATGGTTTGCAACTTGGCATTCGTACCCTGAATAATGCGTTTATACAATTGCTCACTGCCTTGGTCGCGATTTATCCAGTCCACTAAGACCTGACGGCTTCTTGATACCAATTCAGTTTGTTCAGGCTCTGCCAAATTATTTTTTTGTGACATACGCGACACAAAAAATTGTGCCAATGTTTGCGCATCTTTCGCCGCCACATTTTGCGTCGTCAACATCTGCGTCAACTTGGTTACTAAGAATTCTGCATCTTTTGTGCCTTTTGTTTTCTCAACATGAGACGTCAGCATCAAATATGCTTTCAAATCTTGATAAGCACTATCCTGAAGTTCAAAGTCATCAGGAATCCTGCCTTCCAACATTACCAATTCATCTAACTTGTTCTCAAAGAATGCAGTAGCAGGACGGCTGATAACATCTTTTGCCAAATTATTATATTTACGGTAAGCAACAGCCAAGAGCTCTTGTCGATGCTCATACCCCAAAAACTTAACTGCATATTGTGAGAAGCTTCGACGAGACTCCAAATCTGTAATATCTTGTTGCAATCGAATAAGTGTAGCTACTTTCTCTGCACGAGATTTTACTTTCTGTACGCTTTCAAAATCGGTCTTCAAACGGCTGATTTCTTGATAGCTGCTATATGCACTGACTGCAAACGCACCACCGACAAGCAAGGCAACTGCACTTAAGCCCAAATAAATTTTTTCCGTTTTAGAAAAACGCAGTTTCTTTCCTGAACCCAAAACAGATAAATCGTTGAATGCACGGAAAATCAAATCTCCTGATTGTTCAGGTTGATTTGATTGGATAAAAGAAATACCTGCAACAGTATCCAGTTTTCCCAGTCCCCGCTTTTCTGCAGCAATATAATCAGCCAAAGCCTGAGTTTGTGACGGCAGTTTGGCGGACAATTTCGCAATGGGTGTTTGTTCTAAATCTGCTTCAATCAATCGTGTACCCACAGCTGCCAACCGATTAGCAAATTGATCCAACTCTTTCATCAACTCTGCTGAAGATACTGTTGAACCATATTTCAAAGCATGGCTGACTGCTGATGGCATTTCATTGCCATCATTTACAAAATGAACTTGATTAATTGGAAGTTTCCAGCCAAGTTTTTTCATTAACTCAAGCAGTTGAGCGGTATTTTCCTGAACTGAAAACTCCCCTTGAAGCTCAACAATACCTTCTGCAGGACGTTTTCCCACACCCCTCAGATACTGCCAACCATTCGCGGGTTCCATTGCCTGAGCATCTATCCAAATCGCAGAAGCCGTTTCTACCCAAAGTTGCGGGCGAATATTAGGCAAAACTCTATCCAAGAGCATTGGTTCTTGGGTTACAACGAAAATCCAAGGCTTACGATGTTTTTTATATTGTCTAGTCAATAAATAAATATGGCGTAGCTGCTCCCAACGTTCCGCTATACCAATCAGAGTTGAAGACTCTCCATTATCCCCACTTAAATCTTCAGGATTTAAATGTTTCAAACCGGAGTATTTATCGGAGCTCCTAGCCCAAAAAAATCTCGTAATCAAAGGAGTAAGGAGTATCAATGAGATCACAATTGATACACATGCCCAGACCACAATTTTTGCAATAGTCGACGTAATGCCAAGATTTTGGCCAAAAAAGTATAATAGGATTGCGCTGATGGCACTTCCAATAAAGATGATTACCCCTGTTGTAATAGGCTTCATAGTAGAGTTTTCTCGAAAAAGATAAGGGATGGATTATAATAGGATATTTCCTCTCCGTCATTATTACATATAAATCTTATTTCAATAAATATTCATTTAACCCAATATTTATCATCACCTTTCGATGTTGCTTCAGCCTCTGACTCATAAAAACTATTCGCTAGTCGCACATATAATCAACCAAACCAACACACCCTCCGAAAGTATCAAAGTTATATTCAAAACTTGATATCTTCTCCTCATACCAATATAGATGCAGAAAATAACCGTGTTGTTTACACAACAGATTTAGGAAACAAACCCTATCTGGCTATACCTTATATCGTATTTTTTCAGACGGCCTTTATCCCCCAAAAGATAGCCAGTCCACCACCTTTGCTATATCATTCAACTATACAGAAACCAAGGAAAACACCATGTACGAAGTCAACCGCAGCGTCTTCCTGCTTATCCCCCTCGATCCTTTTTGGAACTGGTTGAAATCCCTGCCCGGCAATCACTTGGACGGCCTGACGCTTGAAGATATCCAAGCCGATGCCAATTCCTATCTTGTTCGCCCGTGCGAAACTGCCGACGAAGTATGGGACGAAATCGAAGCGCGTTTCGAAGATATTTTTGCTGCCGAATTGGCTGACTGGTGCGAAGACGAAAGCGAATGGCCTGATTTGGACGCCGACATTTTCAACGAATGGTTCGACATCCAACTCTCCACCGTGATTACCGACCTCGAACACGAACCAATCGCACGCGAAGAGTTCCAACCCATCAATCTCAACTGATGAAACTGACCGTCCGCAACTACCATCTCGACGGCTACGGCCACGTCAACAATGCGCGCTATCTCGAATTTCTTGAAGAAGCGCGCTGGACGTTTTTTCAAGAGCATGACCTTCTGTCCGAACTCAAAGGCATCATGCTCGTTGTTGCACGCGTTGATATCCGCTATCGCCGCCCGTCGCTCGAAGGCGATGTTTTAACCTTTACAGGCCGTCTGAAAGACATCGGCACACGCCACATCATCCTCAGCCAAACCGCGACCCTGCCCAACGGCAAAGCCGCCATCGAAGCCGAAGTGACCCTTATGCCCGTCAGCAGCGAAAGCGGCCGCAGCATCAGCGTTCCCCAAACCTTAGCTCACGCCATTCAAAACCTTACATCATGAAAAAAATACTCACACTCCTTGTCGTTGCCACGATTGGCGCGCTTCTTGCCTTCGTCCTTATTCCCAGCAACAAAGCCGCCCCTGATTTCGCACTGCCCGACCTGCAAGGCAAAACCATTACCAATGCCGATTTGAAAGACAAAGTTACCCTCATCAACTTCTGGTTTCCCTCCTGCCCCGGCTGCGTGAGCGAAATGCCTAAAATCATCAAAACTGCCCAAGACTATCAAGGCAAAAACTTCCAAGTCCTCGGCATTGCCCAGCCCATCGACCCTATCGAAAGCGTCCATCAGTACGTCAAAGAATACGGGCTTCCTTTCACCGTCATGTACGATGCCGACAAAACTGCTGCAAAAGCCTTTGGCACACAGGTTTACCCGACTTCCGTCCTGATCGACAAAAACGGTAACATCCTCAAAACCTACGTTGGCGAACCCAATTTCACCCAACTCTATCAAGAAATTGACCAAGCCCTCGCCCAATAAATCCAAGGCCGTCTGAAACCATATTTCAGACGGCCTAAAACCGAAATATCCTTTATAATAAGCAACATTTTATCCGTTCAGACACCAAGCTCCTCTATTAACAAAGGCCGTCTGAAACAATCGAATACCCATAAGAGAACACCATGAAATTTATCGACGAAGCAAAAATCGAAGTCGCCGCAGGCAAAGGCGGTAATGGCGCAACCAGTTTCCGCCGCGAAAAATTCGTACCCCGCGGCGGCCCTGACGGCGGCGACGGCGGCAAAGGCGGTAGCGTCTGGGCAGAGGCCGACGAAAACACCAACACCCTCGTCGAATACCGCTTCGTCAAACGCTACCAAGCCAAAAACGGCGAAAAAGGCCACGGCTCCGACCGCTACGGCGCAGGGGCGGACGACATTGTCCTCAAAATGCCCGTCGGCACCCTCATCCGCGACCTCGACACTGACGAAATCGTCGCCGACCTCACTCACCACGGCCAGCGCGTCTGCCTCGCCAAAGGCGGCAAAGGCGGCTTGGGCAATATCCACTTCAAATCATCCGTCAACCGCGCGCCCAAACAATCCACGCCCGGCGAAGAAGGCGAAACCCGTTCCCTGCAACTTGAGCTTAAAGTCCTCGCCGATGTCGGCTTGTTAGGCATGCCCAACGCCGGAAAATCCACCCTGATTACCGCCGTATCCGCCGCACGTCCCAAAATCGCCAACTACCCCTTCACCACCCTGCATCCGAACTTAGGCGTCGTGCGCATCGACGAAAACCACAGCTTCGTCATGGCAGACATCCCCGGCCTGATTGAAGGCGCGGCAGAAGGCGCAGGCCTCGGCCACCGCTTCCTCAAACACCTATCGCGCACCGGCCTGCTGCTGCACGTTGTTGATTTGGCCCCCTTCGACGAAACCGTCAATCCCGCCGAAGAAGCCCTCGCTATTATCAACGAACTGCGCAAATACGACGAAGAACTCTACGACAAACCGCGCTGGCTGGTGCTGAACAAACTCGACATGCTCGACGAAGAAGAAGCCCAAGCGCGTACCGCCGCCTTCCTCGAAGCCATCGGCTGGGATTACCCCAAACCAGACGACCGCTTCCAATTCGACATGGAAACCCCGCGCCTCTTCCAAATCAGTGCCCTGACCCACCAAGGCACGCAGGAATTGGTACACCAAATCAACCAATACCTGACCGAGAAAAAACGCATCGAAGCGGAGAAAGCCGAAGCGGAGCAGGCAGCCGCAAAAGCCGAAATTGTCGAGCAGCAACCTAAAACGGATATGAGCGTGTTTAAAGCAGAATAAATGTTTTCAGACGGCCTGTTGGATAGAAAGGCCGTCTGAAAACATATCAACCGTATCGTAAGATACAAAAAGATTACTTAATGAGGTATAACAGCCCAAGCCATTTAACAAAGGAAAACTATGTTAAACAAAATTTCTATTTTTATTCCGATAACTTTATTAGCTGCTTGCTCAACTATCTCACAAACAAATTCATATCAAGCCAACGGCGATACTTTTGTAACGCCCAAAAACTGGATACTGATTGATACACATGACAATCTACCTGCATATTTACTCTCGGAAAGCCTAGAAAAATCCGTACTCACTCTACCAAACAATAAAACAGTTGTTTATTTAAGTGGAATAGTTATTACGCATTTTAATAAGGGAGGAAAAATCCATTCTTTATCTTCCCATATGATTATCAAAGATTGCCAACAACCACAGCTAACCTCTTTAGGAGGATTAGCTACGCAATATGAGCAACCTTTACTCAGAGGTAACTCTACGCTAACAGAATCTAAACTACCATTATCATTGAAAAAAAAATCACATGCTATTGCGTGCGAATATGCACAAAAGCATAATGTGCCGACTGAAAAAATCACATTACCAACAAAGAAACAATAAATTATCTGTTTTTCCCATTTCAATAAAGCATACTTCTAATGCCCTAATGCATAACTTTTTTATCCAATACCAAACACCATGACCACCATCTACAACACCCTTACCCGTCAAAAAGAACCCTTCACCCCCATCGACCCTAAAAACGTACGTATGTACGTTTGCGGTATGACCGTTTACGACTACTGTCACTTAGGCCATGCCCGTGTGATGGTTGTGTTTGACATGATTGCCCGTTGGTTGCGCGAGTGCGGTTATCCGCTCACTTATGTGCGCAATATTACCGACATCGACGACAAAATCATCGCCCGTGCGGCTGAAAACGGCGAAACCATCGGCGATCTGACTGCGCGTTTCATTCAGGCTATGCACGAAGATGCCGATGCTTTGGGTGTGTTGCGTCCCGACATCGAGCCGAAGGCGACGGAAAACATTCTGCAAATGATTGCCATGATTGAAACCCTGATTCAAAACGGCAAGGCATATCCTGCCGCTAACGGCGACGTTTACTATGCCGTGCGCGAGTTTGCCGCTTACGGACAATTATCAGGTAAATCGTTGGACGACCTGCGCGCAGGCGAGCGTGTGGAAGTGGATGGTTTCAAACGTGATCCGCTTGATTTTGTGTTGTGGAAAGCAGCCAAAGCAGGTGAGCCGGCATGGGAAAGCCCGTGGGGCAATGGCCGTCCGGGTTGGCATATTGAATGCTCTGCCATGAGTGAAAACCTGTTCGGCGATACTTTCGACATCCACGGCGGCGGCGCGGATTTGCAATTCCCGCACCACGAAAACGAAATCGCCCAAAGTGTCGGCGCGACAGGGCATACCTGCGGCCATGACCACGCGCAAACCCACCACGGGCAAAGTATTGCCAGCCACGTCAAATACTGGCTGCACAACGGCTTCATCCGCGTGGACGGCGAAAAAATGTCCAAATCGCTGGGCAACTTTTTCACCATCCGCGAAGTGTTGAAACAATACGACCCCGAAGTCGTGCGCTTCTTCATCCTGCGCGCCCACTACCGCAGCCCGCTGAACTACTCCGACGCGCATCTGGACGACGCAAAAGGCGCACTGACCCGTCTGTACACCACCTTGAAAAACACACCAGCGGCTGAGTTTGATTTATCTGAAAACGCCAACGACTACACTCGCCGCTTCTACGCCGCCATGAACGACGATTTCGGTACGGTCGAAGCCATTGCCGTGTTGTTTGAGCTGGCAGGCGAAGTGAACAAAACCAACGACGCACACCTCGCCGGCTGCCTGAAAGCCTTGGGCGGCATCATCGGCCTGTTGCAACGTGATCCGATTGAGTTTCTGCAAGGCGGTGCTGTTTCAGACGGCCTCTCCAACGAAGAAATCGAAGACTTAATCGCCCGACGCAAACAGGCGCGCGCGGATAAAAACTGGGCAGAGTCCGACCGCATCCGCGACCTTCTGAACGAACACAAAATCATTCTGGAAGACAACGCCGGCGGTACGACTTGGCGCCGCGGTTGATTTCATAGCATAGATAAAAGGCCGTCTGAAACTGTTTTCAGACGGCCTTTTATTTTGCTATTTCAAAAAGGGCGCAAACATTACGCCCTTTGTTTAAAACATCATTTCATTTATGCGCCAAATACTTTCAGACGGCCTTCGATTGGTTGGAAGGCTTTTCACCGGCTGAAGCCGCGATACCGCCAATCACCATTTGCGCACGCAACAACCAGCTTTCCGGCAGGTTCCATTCTTTGGAAATGGCCGCATCAGGCAGCGGATTGTAGTGTTGCAGATTGGCGCCGATACCGGCAGCCGCCAATGTTGTCCACACGGCATATTGAACCATGGCATTTGCCTGATCCGCCCAGATCGGGAAGTTGGCCGCATAAGATGGGAACTGCTCTTGCAAGCCTTTGACAACATCTTGATCTTCAAAGAACAAAACTGTTGCCGCGCCTGCTTTAAACAAGTTCAGTTTTTGTGCGGTGGCTTCAAACTGCTCGGCAGGAACAACCGCACGCAACGCTTCTTCAACAAAATGCCACACTTTGGCATGTTCTTCGCCAAACAATACAACCACTCGGGCAGATTGCGAATTAAAAGAAGACGGCGTATGCAAAACGGCGTGTTCGATGATTTTGGTTACTTCCTCATTGGACAGAGGCAGGGTGTTGTTCAATGCATAGATAGAACGACGGGTTTCAGCAGCTTGTTGCAAAACAGAATAAGTCATGATCTTTTCCTTAAATTAATCTTTATCTTTACCAAAAACGTTATCCAAAGCCCACGCCCCGCCACCGGCTACTGCCAGATACAAAAACACGAAGCAGAACAAAACGGCAGATTCGCCATGGTTGGCCAATGGGAACAAAACATTACCAGAAGACGCGTGCGCCATAAAGTAGGCGGCTGCCATCTGACCGGACAAAACAAACGCGGCCGGACGGGTGAACAGACCCAATATCAATAAGATACCGCCGACAATTTCCAAAATACCGGCCACCAGCATCAAGCCTTCGGGCGCACCGCCCATAGACATCGGAAAACTGAAAAACTTGGCCGTACCATGCAGCAAAAACAAATACGCTGTAACAATGCGCAAGACAGACAATACAACGGGTTGGAATGATTTGAGGGCTGACATCTTAATAATCCTTATTTTAATGGCTACCTGAAAGAGGTATGGAGCAATTTCAATAAGTGCAGTATAGATAATTCCCAGTAAGAGATATATACTCGAATTATTGATACAACGTTTCCTAATAAGAAATCATGGATACCCTATTCAGCCTAAAAGTTTTCCGCCAAGTTGTTCAAAGCGGTAGTTTTACCCGTGCTGCCGATCAGCTCGATATCTCCACCGCCATGGCCAGCAAACACGTCAGCCATCTGGAAAATACCATTCAAGCCAAGCTCTTACACCGCAACAGCCGCAACCTCCACCTAACCGAAGCAGGCAAAGAATACTACCGCCAATGCAGCTACGCGCTGGATACCTTGGACACCGCTGCCCAAAAAGCGGCAGGCGGCGCCGACACGCCGCAAGGTATGTTGCGCGTTACCATGCCCTTGTGGTTTGCAGGCGGCAATATGAGCGCATGGTTGGCCGAATACCGCCAGCGTTATCCCAAAGTTACACTCGACCTCGTCCTCGACAACCGCCATATCGACCTCATCGCCGAAGGCTTCGACCTCGCCTTGCGCGTTTCCAAAACCCCCTCTCCTTCGCTGATCGTCAAACCGCTGGCCAAAATCGAGTTCGTCCTGCTTGCCGCCCCCGACTATCTCGCCCAACACGGCACACCCGATACGCCCGAAGCCGTCATGCAGCACCAAGCCATCTTGCCTTCCTATACCAGTCAACAAAACTGGGAAATTACCCACCGCCACACCGGAGAAAAAGCCATTCTCCACCTCTCCCCCGTTATCCGCAGCGACAACACGCTGATGATACGCGAGCTGATTAAAGCAGGCGCAGGCATAGGCTATCAGCCCCTTTGGGCGGTTCAGCAGGAATTGAAGGACGGCACATTGGTCCAACTCCTGCCCGATTACACCATCTGGACAGATCAACTGAATGCCACTTATGTCGACCGGGCATTTCTCAGTGCGAAAGTGCGCAGCTTTATCGACTTTCTCAATGAAAAAATATCGGAAGGATAAACATCAAGGCCGTCTGAAACACTTTTCAGACGGCCCTTAATCAAAGCAACAATCCAATCAATAATTGGTTGAGCAAAACTGTTCGCGTTTGTCCGCATCAGCGGCATAGCATGTCAAACCCATGCCTGACGCATTGCTGTTGTTCGCTTTCGCACCCGGTTTCTTGTTCACCAAAACCTTACCGTTTTTACCGATTTCAACGGTCACGCCTTTGCCGTTTTTCAACTTCCATTTCAACACTTGCGCATCGGCACTTTGGCACTTGCTGACCGTACAGCCACCTTCTGTCGCGACGTTGCCGTTTTTATAAATCACGCACTGCTGCTGGCTGTCGGTACAGGCCGCATACGCAGCAACGGAGAAACAGGAAATCAGCGCGGCAAACAAAACAGGTTTCATGGTTTGAACTCCTAAGGTTGTGATGATGGGTTTGTGATATTTGGAACTATACGCTTATTTGTATGTACCTACTACAAAATGTATCGGTAACATTCAACGGGCGCAGCACTATATCCATTCCACCAATTATCTCATTCGCCCCATACGATAAAGGCCGTCTGAACATCATTTTTCAGACGGCCTTCAAGTTGGTTTTCTACCTTAACGCTTCAACTTTACAAACGCATCCGCCATCGCCGAATTAGTCGGTGCGCCGTCATTGCGTTGGGGTTTGCGGTCGCGGCGTTCTTGATGTCGGGTTTCAGACGGTCTGTTGCCTTTGACGGCACTGCCCGGTTCGTCATCCAAACGCATGGTTAACGCAATGCGTTTTCTGGCGGCATCGACTTCCAGCACTTTCACTTTCACCACATCGCCGGCTTTCACGACTTCGCGTGGGTCTTGGACGAATTTATTGGATAAGGCGGAGATGTGCACCAAACCGTCTTGATGGACGCCGATATCCACGAACGCGCCGAAGTTGGCGACGTTGGAAACCACGCCTTCGAGTATCATGCCGACTTGCAAGTCGCTGATTTCATGTACTCTTTCATTAAATCTAGCAGTTTTAAATTCACCACGCGGGTCACGGCCGGGTTTTTCCAACTCAGACAGGATGTCCAGAATGGTCGGCAGTCCGAAGCGTTCGTCGATGAAGTCGGACGCTTTGATTTGCTTCACACGCTCGCGGTTGCCGATGAGTTCGGCGGCGCTAATGCCTTGTTGCGCCAGCATTTTGGCGACGATGGGATAGGCTTCGGGGTGGACGGCGCTCGCGTCCAGCGGCTCTTTGCCGCCGTTAATCCGCAAAAAGCCCGCCGCCTGCTCGAAGGTTTTTTCGCCCAAACGCGGTACTTTCAGCAATTTTTTGCGGCTGTCGAACGCGCCGTTTTCATTGCGGTAGGCGACGATGTTTTGGGCAAGGGTTTGATTTAAGCCGGAAATCCGCGCCAAGAGCGGGGCGGAGGCGGTGTTCACGTCCACGCCGACGGCGTTCACGCAGTCTTCGACCACTGCGTCAAGCGATTTGGCAAGCTGGCTTTGGTTGACATCATGCTGATACTGACCCACGCCGATGGATTTGGGATCGATTTTAACCAACTCGGCGAGCGGGTCTTGCAGCCTGCGGGCAATGGACACCGCGCCTCGCAGGGAAACGTCCAAGTCGGGGAATTCACGCGCCGCCAGTTCGGACGCGGAATAAATCGATGCTCCGGCTTCGGAAACGATGATTTTGTGAATTGGATAGTTAATATAGTCTTCTCCAACAGCCCATTCGATATCAGATAACTGCATATTTTTATCTATTGCTATGTTTCTTATATTTCTTGTTGTCAAACGTGTGATAACTGCTCCAACTAACATATTAGTTTCACGACTAGCTGTTCCATTACCGATAGCAATCACTTGAACTTTATACTTTCTAATAAAAGTGACTAACTGTCGAATAGATTTTTTATCATTAAATAAATAGAAAATAAATGTGTCTATGAGCTTACCTGTTTCATCAATTAATGCAGCTTTGACTCCTGTTCTAAACCCTGGATCTAACCCCAAAATAGATACTCTCCCCGCAGGTGCGGTAAGTAATAAATCTTTTAAATTTTTAGAAAAAACAGTAATGGCATTTACATCTGCTAATTCTTTTAGTTTGGAAAATATCTCAAGTTCCAGCGACAAAAAGATTTTTGCACGCCAAGTCAGGCGCACGGTATCGCCCAGCCATTTGTGGCCGTCTGAAACCTTGAAGCGGCGGGCGATGATTTGTTCGTATTCGCTTTGCTGGGTAATCGGCGTGTCGTCGGGCTGGTATTTGAGCGCAATGTTCAACACGCCTTCGTTGCGGCCGCGCAAAACCGCCAGCGCGCGGTGGCTGGGCATAGTACGAATAGGTTCGCGATGGTCGAAATAATCGCTGAATTTTTCGCCTTCGGTTTCTTTGCCTTCAACGACTTGCGCATGGATTTCGGCTTCGTTCCACAGCTTGTCGCGCAGTGTGCCGATGAGTTCCGCATCTTCGGCAAACTGCTCCATCAGAATCGCACGCGCGCCGTCCAGCGCGGCTTTGGTATCTGGAACGTTTTTGTTCAAGTAGCCTTGCGCGGCGGCTTCCACGTCCTGCGGCTGCTCGGCAAGCAACACGTCCGCCAGCGGCTGCAAACCGTGTTCACGCGCGATTTGCGCTTTGGTGCGGCGTTTGGGTTTGTAGGGCAGATACAGGTCTTCCAGCGCGGTTTTGTTGTCGGCAGCTTCGATTTGCGCTTTGAGGTCGTCTGAAAGCTTACCTTGCTCTTCAATGCTTTTTAAAACAACGGCTTTGCGATCTTCCAACTCGCGCAGGTATTGCAGCCGCTCGGCAAGCTGACGCAACTGCGTATCGTCCAGCCCACCCGTGGCTTCTTTACGGTAACGCGCGATAAAGGGTACGGTCGCGCCGTTGTCCAAAAGCTTAATGGCGGCATTGATTTGCGCGGCCGTAGCCGAAAGTTCTTGGGAAAGAATTTGAGTAATGTTCATCAATAGAATTCCAACGGACAGGCCGTCTGAAATTTCAGACGGCCTGATTTAAAAAACAATTGCTTTAAGGCAGCGAATTATAATATTCGTAGGCTTTGTCCATATCTTCAAACTGGTACATATGCCCTTTTTCCAGTACCATCGCATTATCGCAATATTGCTTCATAGCGCTGTGGCTGTGTGACACCAAGATGATAGAACGGTCTTTGCGCTTTTCAAACAACTCGTACTTACATTTATCGGCAAAGCGCGAGTCGCCAACCGCAATCACTTCGTCAATCAGATAGCAGTCAAACTCTACCGCCAACGACAAAGCAAATGCCAAACGCGCCTTCATACCTGAAGAATAACGCTTAACCGGCTCGTAAAGATATTGACCCAGCTCGGAAAACTCTTCGGTAAAGTTCTTCACATAATCGATATCGACATTGTAAATCCGGCAGATGAAACGCAAATTGTCCATACCGGTCAGACTGCCTTGAAACGCACCGGAGAATGCCAAAGGCCAAGAAATACTCATCGTCCGCTTGATTTCGCCCGTGGTCGGCGGCTCAACGCCGCTAATCAAACGGATGAGCGTCGATTTACCTGCACCGTTGCGGCCGAGAATACCGATTTTCTCGCCCTTCTCCATTTTGAAGTTGATATCGTGCAAGACTGTCCGCCAACCTTGGCGGGTCAGATAGCGCTTGGAAACGTGTTCAACTGAAATCATTGCGGCTCAACCCCTTTGCTGAATCTCGCCACCATCGCCAAACCAAGCAGCAGCAAAACCAAGTTACACAACAAAATATACCAAGGATTTTCGTAAGTCGTAACGCTGTTACCAAAATATCCGGCACGGAACATTTCTGTACCATGCACCATCGGAAGCATCAGCACATAGTGTTGCAACTGCTGAGGCAGGTTGTGTACGAAGAAAAACACGCCGGACAAAGGCATCATCACAAAACTGATGGTACTCCAAACTTTGCCAAACGGCTCAAAATGAAACGCCACCGAACAGATGACTAGCCCCAATCCAACAGCAAACATTGCCATCAATAGCCAAGCCAACAACATATAAAAAATATCTGCCGGTACATCAATCCAGCCGATGACGACCAATGCGAACATAATCACGACCTGCGCAATGGTGGCGCCGGCAATCTCCAACAACATACGCGCAAAAATGGTATCTAAAACACGTACATTTCGGTGATACAGCAGGCTTGTGTTGGCCGCAATCGAACCGATGGCGCGATTGGAAGCATTACGCCACATCATCATCATCGGATAGCCTGTCAGCGTGAATGCCACGATATTCAAAGCCGACACGTTGTTCATGCGGAAAAACTTCCACATCAACACCATAACCAAAGTCAGCAGCAAAGGTTCGACAAACAACCACAAAAAACCAATGTTATTACGACCGTAGCGAGTAATAATTTCACGCATTAAGAGTGCGCCGATTACCCTTTTTTGGATAAGCAGCGACTCCAAAAACGATGTTTTATGTAGCTCTTTCATCAGTTTTTATGCTCACGGATACTTGCCGTCAGCAACACGGCAATGCCATAGACAATCAAACCGATGACAAACGTTGCCACGATGTTGTACAAACGGTTTGGCTCATGCGCCAAGTCAGGTTTGTTCGGCTGGGAAATCACTTCCAAATACAATTGCTGACGATCTGCTTCCGCTTTTGCACTTTCCAAAGAAGTCATCGCCGCAGCCAATTGTTTCTCAGCCAATTCGTTTTCCAAATATACGCGCTGATATTCCGCCGCCTGATTGGACAACGAACCCTCGCCACCGCCGGAAATCGCTTTCATTTGTTGCGAGATTTCTTTACGCAAGCTCTTCTCACGCGCAATCAAACCTGGAATTTGTGGGTTTTCAGGCGTAACGGCTTTTACCTGGTCAAGCTGGGTCTGAATAACAATCAATTCATCCTGTAATTTAGACACCAAACCCATTTGCACATCGGATTGCGCCTTTAAGTCAAAAATACCGTTGGAAACACGGAATTTTGTCAATTGAGCCGAAGCTTCTTTAACTTTCTCTTCAGCCGAATTGACCACTTCCTGAGCATAACGAATCGTATCCTGACGCGCACGTTCGTTCAGCTGGTTGATCAATACCTCACCCTGTTTGAGCAAAGCATCATTGATCTTTTGAGATTCACCGGCATTGAACGATGTAACGCTCAAATTGGAAATGCCTGAGACAGAGTCAAAATGGATAGATACCTTATCGCGGTAGTATTGATAAAACGCCTCATCCTCGCCACGCAGGCCAAAACCATTAAAACGGCTGAAAATATCGCCTTCTTTTTCATAAAAATCACGAACGGGCATTTTCTTACGCAACGCGTCCAAAGCCGAACGCGACTGCATATATTCCTGCACGGTATAAATATCGTCTTGCGCACGAGAGAAACCAGACCCCTGCAAAATAGCGCCCAAGCCGTTCAAAGACGATTGGCTTTTAGGAGAACGCACCACAAAGCTGGACTGGGATGTGAACTGATCAGAAGCAAATAGTCCGTAATACACACCGGAACACAAAGTCGGCACGATAACCGTTACCCAAAGCAACGGATTAATCTTACGCAACCAAGACTTTTTAGCCTTTTTCTTTTCGGGAGCCGGTTGTTCCGGTTTCACATCCACATTTGCAGAAACTTGCTCAGACATTATTTTCCCCATTAGTTCACTAAATTATTAATACTGTTCGCACCGCTAACCACAGGCGAGAACACAAATGACAAGAACTTGCGTACTTCAGCCATCGGCGCATTCGATACGTACACCACGTCCTTATCCCTCACAGGGAAACGCTGCATCCAAAACATAGAATTCGCATCTGCCAGGTTCAAACGGTAGACCACAGGAATCTCCGCACGATCGCCATAACCCTTTTCAACCCATTTAGATTGTTTCTCGGGAGGCAGCTCGGATAAAGGCGCATAACGGAATACAAATACACCGCGCGCATCTGCACGATAATCCTGCAAACCGCCCATACGTCCCACAGCCTCAGCCAAAGACAAGCCCTTCACAGAGAAACCAATCTGCTGCGTATGACCGACCGCACCCATAGACGTAAACGTGCTTGGATTAGTAATCATTGTGACTACATCACCGCGGCGCAACAAAATATTTTGACGCGGATGCGCTACCAAATCTTCCAAAGCAATCGTTCTGACAACATTGCCGCGTGTTAGCTGTACGTTCGTATCCTGAACATTCGCAGTCGAACCGCCCACGGCAGCCACCGCATCCAACACACGCTCGCCTGCAGCCGTCAAAGGCATACGCACACTATTACCCGCACGGATAACCGATACATTCGCCGCATTGTTTTGCACCATGCGCACCATTACCTGCGGCTGGTTCGCCATTTTTTTCAGACGGCCTTTAATAATGTTTTGCACCTGAACCGGTGTTTTACCAAGGACAGACACATCGCCGATAAACGGCACAGAAATCGTACCTGAAGAGCTGACCATCTGTTCAGGCAGCTTCGTTTGCTGCGCATTACCCGAACCGGTAGACGACAAAGCCCCGCCGAACAACACAGCCGGAGGAGCTTCCCAAATCGTAATGTCCAGCACATCGCCTATATTGATAGCCCCTATTGATGATGTACCATCGCCCAACTGAGCAAATGACTGATTAACTTGCGCTTGATATAGTGACTGAGCCACCGCACCATTCACATCAATCAATTCCACCTCCGGCACTTCGGCCGTAGCCGGCTGTTGCCCCAAAGCAACAACATTTCGCGTACTCGGACCAGAATTAGGAAGAGAAGAGCATGCGGCCAACAGGCTGACGCACAACAATAACATGCCCCTGCGGGTAAGACATTCTGCTTTCAACATTGATTAAATCTCACTATACTTTTAATTAAGCACGACCATTATAACACCTGATGAAATATTAGGCCGTCTGAAAACCTGACATAAGTATCAAAAACATCACATTACAGCGAATACCGTCATGAGAAAACTTAAAAAACTGATTCGACAACCAGGTGTATTCTTCCGCGACTATCTCAACAAAAGATACCCTGTCCGCAACGCCGAACAGCGTACAACAGAGTCTGACGAACCGGTCATTATCGACAACACCCTGTATTTAGCCGAACTTGAAAATAGTATCAACCTTCCCCCTATTAAAGTTGATGTCGTTTTCACATGGGTAAATAACCAAGATCCCAAATGGCAGCAACGTCGCCGCCAACATAGCCCTACTGCCGAACAAAACGCACTCCACAATAATGACGAAGCCCGTTTCAGCAACCACAACGAACTTTACTATTCACTTCACAGCGTGCGTACCTTCCTGCCGTGGGTCACCCATATCTACATCATTACCGACAACCAACGCCCCGACTGGCTCAATCCTGCCGACTATCCCAATGTCAGCATAATAGATCACAGTCAAATTATTGACCCGCAATACCTGCCCACCTTCAATTCGCATGTAATCGAAGCACACTTGCACAACATTCCCAATCTAAATGAACACTTCATCTATTTTAACGATGATGTATTTGTTGCCCGACCATTACCGAAGGAACATTTTTTTCACGCCAACGGCATTGCTTCACTTTTTATTGCAGACAAAAGCCTAAAACAAATGTCTGAAAGAGGAACCAATACACCCACTCTTTCCGCCTCAAAAAACTGTATCGCACTATTACAACAGCACTACGATTGCCACATCGACCGTCCGTTAGTACACACCTATATCCCACTGCATAAAAGCAGCTTTCAATTTGCTTGGCAGCACTACCGTACTGAGATTGAAGCCTTTTTATCCAACCATTTCCGTTCTAACCACGATCTCAACCTTGCCACCTTCCTCGTACCTTGGCTGATGTTTTTAAACAGGAAATCTACAGTAGGTAATGAAATATGTTATTATTTTAATATCCGCTCCAACAAAGCGCCTGCCCAATATATCAAGCTCTTGGAAAATAAAAAAAATGGGCGGCAGCCACACTCTTTTTGTGCCAACGATTTTCACAGCCAGCAACAGATTGAAAACTACCAGGACAAACTGATTCAAATGCTGGAAAATTACTTCAAAACCAAATAAAAATAAAAGGTCAAAAAAATGAACAATAAAAAATTTCGGAAGCTCTTACGAGACCCTAAACTCTTTTTCCGCGACATGTACGCCAAACGCGTAATGAAACTCAAAAAATACCTTCCCTTAAAATACGAAGGTAATAATCAATTTACAATCGTTTCAGCCGTTTATAACGTCGAAAAATACCTTGATGAATACTTTGACAGTATCGTCAAACAAAGCTTGAATTTCAAAAAACACATTCAAATCATTCTAGTAGATGATGGGTCAACCGACCATTCAGCAGAAATCATCAAACGATGGCAAGCCAAATTTCCCAAAAATATCCATTATTTTTACAAAGAAAATGGCGGCCAGGCCTCGGCACGCAATCTAGGTTTACAACATACACAAACGGAATGGGTAGTATTTACTGACCCTGACGATTATCTTCACCCTGACTACTTCAAATCAGTAGATACTCAAATTAGCCAACATCCGTCAGCAGTAACCGTAGCCACCAATATGATTTTTTTCTTTGAAAATCAAAATATTACAAAAGATAATCATCCTTTAAAATTCCGTTTTGATAAAACCCACGTTATTGATGTTGCCAAGCTCGATAAATTTATCAATATGTCAGCTGCCTCCACCTTTTTCAGAGTCAGCCATATTAAAAAACAGAATTTGGTATTTGACCACAATGTTAAGCCAAACTTTGAAGATGGCAAATTTATTGCAGACTATTTATTAGATTTACAGAACGCAAAAGCTGTATTTGACAGAGATGCCGTCTATTTCTATCGCAAACGTGAAAGCGGTACATCCACTTTAGATACTTCTTGGCAAAAAGTAGAAAAGTTTTCTAATGTTTTTGAGTATGGTTTCTTGCCTATGCTTCAAAACTATAAAAACCGCTTAGGACATGTACCCTCCTCAATACAAAAAACCGCATTATATGATATGGCTTGGTATATTCAACAATTGCTTAATAGACCTGAACGTCTAGATTTGTTGGATACCAAACAAAAATCACATTTTTATGATCTAATGCAGCAAGTCTTTAATTATATTGATGAAAAAAATATTATGGAATTTGGCTTAGCAGGGGTATGGCTATTCCATAAGGTTGGTATGCTTGGAATGTTCAAACAGAGCGAGCCACCATTCCAAATCGCCTATATTGAAAACATTGATCGTGAACGCAAACAGTTCCTTATCAGCTATTTTACCTATTTCGACCAGCCATATTCTGTGCAGGCTGATGGACATGATCTTATTCCTGTCTATGTAAAAAGCGTAATTAATAAGCTAAATGAACAATTATTTGTTTACGAAAAACGTTTGTGGGTTCCCTATGGGGATGTTGCAGACAACGCCAAAATTAATATTCTACTTAACAAAAAAGCAATGCGAATTTCGATTAAAGGTAAAACCTTTATGCACGGCATCGCATTAAATGAACTTATCGGTTTATTTACGCCGTCTGAAAAATACCTTTCAGACGGCAGTTGGCTCTTGATGGACAGGGAAACCAAAGCTGACGACAACGCTGAGCATTTTTATCGTTATATGATGCAGAACCACCCTGAACAAACTTGTTATTTCGCACTCAACAGAACCGCCTCTGACTGGAACCGTCTCGAACAAGAAGGCTTTAAACTTGTAGAATTTGGTGGTAGAGAATACGAACAACGTTTGCGTAAAGCTGAAAAAATCATTTCCAGCCATCTAGAAAAACACATTAACAATTATTTTGGTGATTTGTACGAACACAGCAAAAAATTCGTCTTCCTTCAACATGGAGTCACCCAAAACGACCTTTCTGCATGGTTCAATACTAAAACTAATCTACATTGTTTTATTACTACTGCCACCCCTGAATATCAAACAATCATAGCTAACCCTAGCCGCTATAAGCTAACAAAAAAAGAAACAGTATTAGCAGGCTTTCCTCGTTATGATAGTTTAGTATCAAAAAATATTGATCAAAGTAGAAAAATCCTAATTATGCCTACTTGGAGAAACAATATTGTAGGACAAAATATTGGTCGCGGTAGCAACACACGTGCGTTAAATAGTGATTTTATGAAAACTTCCTATGCGCAACATTGGTTTAATTTTTTGCACTCTATAAATTTAAGACAATTAGCAGAAAAGTTTAACTATGAAGTTATATTTGCTCCACACCCGAATATTGAGCCTTATTTAGACTTCTTTGATATTCCTAATTACATTCAGGTTTGGAAAGGATCAAGTGCTATAGAAAGTATACAAACCTTATTTGGCCAATCATCAATTTTAATTACTGACTATTCCTCTGTAGCCTTTGATATGGCATATCTGAATAAATCTATTATCTATTATCAATTTGATCAAAAAGAATTTTTCTCTGGAGCCCATACCCTCCAAAGGGGATGGTTTGACTATGAAAGTTCTGGCTTTGGGCCAGTCACGTTAACTGAACAAGAAACATTTAATGAACTAGAAAATATTCTCAAAACGGGTTTAAAACCAAAATATCTTGAACGTATCCGTGCTACCTTCCCATTTCAAAAAGGTGGTAACTGCGAACGTGTGTATCAAGCTATTATCGCCCTTGATCATGCCGAAACTGTCGACAACCTACCGATTCTGGTCAATATGATTGAGCAAGCAGAAAATCATCAGGCATGGGACTTGGCTGCAAGCCGTATTCAAACTCTGCTTGATACAGGCCGTCTGAATGCGGAAGAAACAGCTGATTATCGCCATCGTTATCTGAACGCTTTATTTGAGAGCAAACAGTTTGATACTTTGCAAAACCTGTTACCTGATTATCCCGATACCGCAGGTTACTGGAATGCGAAAATGGACTTATATATCGGTAATGCCGTTAAAGGGGCGGAATTTTTTGCTGAAAACGAGCATATAGGAATGCAAAATGATTTACTTATAGCATTACTTGCAGCCTCGTTTCATCAAGCAAAAAGGCTGTCTGAAAAACTGTTTGCCCGGATAGGTACAGACTTATCCGACTCATATCAACCTTTGTTGACCGTAGCACAAAAGCTATCGGAGCAGAATTATTTTGTAGCATTGGCTTTACTGAAAACGTATATTGATAGCTTGGACGATCGCACAAAAGGTTATCTAAAACCCGAGCTATTGGCTTCTTACCTCTGCATGAAACTTGGTAACTTACAAGGCGCGCATCAGTATTTGGTTTCTTTTGAAAACCATACTCAGAATGATCCAAGTTGCCGTATCGCCATTGCAAGACTGGCAAAATTACGCGGTGATTCTGAAAAACTATTTACCCAGCTTAACCGTGCCTTTGAAGAAAATCTGCTCTTAATTCCTGAAGATTTAACAGTCGATTATCTGAAAAAAATGTATGCTACCGGCAACACCGACGGCGAAGGATATCTATTGGCTCAACTGCGCCAAAAATATCCTGAGAATCCGTCTTTGGCCTTGTATGAAGCTGAAAAACTTGCTCAAAACCAAGATTGGGAGTCTGTCACCAAAATATTGGCTGATTTTGCACAAACCTCACCGGAAACAATGTATCTTTATACAACTGCTTTATGCCGTCTGAAAAACCATCAGGCAGCACAACGTTATTTTGACAGTCTCTCTCTACAAGACACAGCAACATATTGGAAACTGGCAGCTGAAATAGCCGAAGCTAAAGGTGACAAGGCATTACAGGCTGAGTGTCTGAAAAAACAATTGGCTTGTTTAGAGTAATCTCTGTCTTATCTTAAAAAAAGGCCGTCTGAAAACTTTTATGTTTTCAGACGGCCTTTACTATTAGATGCACTAATCAAGTTCTACTGTTGAATTGATATAGGTAACATGATTCATTTCTGCCAAATCCTTACCTTCATCTATATCTGTGTATAAAACATTATTGCGTTCCCAAAATACATCTTTGCGTATGACTTTAGCCGGCACGCCTGCAATAACACAGTTATTAGGAAAATGTTTTTTCACTACCGAAAATGCACCAACAATACTACCGCTACCAATCTTTGTACCACCCCAAATTGTTGCGCCATAGGCTACCCACACTCTGTCTCCAATGGTAACGTCTTTAGAAACATTTAAACGTTTGCCAGTATGAACATCATAAATCGGGTGTGCATCATCAGTACGGATTTGATTATTCGTGGCAAACATACAATCTTCACCAATGGACAAGGTTGTATGTTCGGCAACAGTAATATAAACCGGATTGGTACTGGTAGTTTTACTGCCGATGTTAATCGTACAGCCTACTCCCAAACACCATTGGCCTTGCATAGAAACATTCTCGCCAATATAGACTTTGCTGTCCTTGCCTAAAAATTCCAAAAACACATTACGCAAGTTTGCATTAGGGTGGATAACAACTTCATTCCCACCTCCTCCTAGAAATTGGAAATGACAGTTTCGCAGATTATCAGGTGCAGTAATTTTATTTCCGGAAGTATCAATATAATTGCCTGACATCACTTCTTTTTTACGGCTGTTAACTACTGGCCGTTCAGAAAAATATTGTTCCGCACGTTCGGCCAATTTGATAAAGACTGCACAGGTTTGGGCAAAATCCAAAGCACTGACATCATAAATGTATACATTATCCCCATCCTGCTTAGATAAACTGAAGTTTGGAAACATTTCTCCGATATTATCTATCTCACTTTTATTACGATAAAACAGGAAAATCTTCTGCCAAACTAAATTTAAACTGACAGAAAATGGTGTTTCACGGTCAGATTTGAAATTGCAGTACACATTCTGCTGATAATAAATATCAACAGACGTATTTTTTAATTTGATATTTTTAAGAATTTCTTGCTGAAATTCTTCAGTCGTTTTATCTATCATTACATTCCCCAAACATGATAAATATGGTTCAAATATTAAAAAAATAGACAGTAAATTTTAAACTTACTGTCTATTTACTTCGCATTTAGTTCAGATTAATGTCCGAATCAGTGATATGGATGTCCAACAGCAAATTATTGATAATGGTATTGGACAAGAATACTGTGTTGCCTGAAAAATCTATGTGCTTTTGAATTTTTTCAAAGTCAAATTCACATAATACAACTGTAGGCAATGCTTCTTTCAGCTCTTTAATATCCGGATAAAACTCTGATACCTTAGCCGATGAAATGACCACTTGATTTTCAAGGTTATGATCAATTACATCCGGTAGCTTTTTGAAAGTCTCCAAAATCGGCGTACGGATAGAGTGCAGATACAATGGATCTTTGCCACCATAGTATTTATGGTTGCCCAAAAATGGGTCGATTGCAAAGGTTTTGTACCCACCAATTAAGCCGTGATATACCGCTCCTGTACCGCCTGATGATGCACCGCAAATGACTACGTTTTTCTTATCTACGCCATAAATATTCATCAGGCTCTTAATGAAACGCTGGATATTGTCTTCGATATTTTCATCAAACTTTGTATTCAACCCGTGACTGCCAAACGCGTCTGATACATCAGCCATACGGATGATATAAGTATTTGGCATAATGCTGTTGCTGATAAATGGAAATGGGTGGCTATAATAACGGTCAACCATATTCTCATTGCTCTTATTGGTATAAGAGAACAACACCAATAGATTTTTCTTGTTGGCACTCAATACTTTCGGTGCTTCAACAGTATAAATAACATTTTCCAACTCATGGAAAGAGTCTGGGAAATAAGCCAAAAGATCTTTATAACTGTGCTTGTTCACACGACGGAACACACTTACACCCATTTTGTGTTCAACAGCTAAAAAGCCTCTATTATTTAGCTCATAGACATAATCACTTAGACCATGATTCCGAGCATAGCTTAGGAAAAACTCATTACTGTCGCCTTTAACACCAATGTATTCAACTTCCGGCTTATCCAAGTACTCGGCTAAATTAATGCCTTTATTTTTTTCAACATTCAGGATGTAGCACAGTTCGCTGCCAAGATAAATGGAAGTAACTTCTAAAATCTCACTAAATTTATCCTCAATTTTTGCCCAATCGGCTTCAGCAAATTTAAAAGACAATACTGTCTTTTCTTGATTAACCGATTGCGGGTAACTTCCATAGACTTCTGAAATATATTTCAAAAATTTTGGAAAACCAGAAATTTGAGAAACCTTGCTCTTATTACGCTCAATAAAGTTAAAGGTTTGTCCTACTACCGTATAACTGACGCTGACAAAATAGTCGTTCAACAGAAAATCAAACACTATACTTTGATTGTTATAAATCCAAGCGTTAACCTTTTGAGGATCAATCTTGGCTTTTCGTAAGATGTTTTGCTGAATTTTATATAAATCCATTTTATAAACCCTGTTGATATTTTTCCAACAATGCTTTTTTGTCGGTTTTGTGGTTGGTGCTGACTGGAATTTCATCAATGTGAATAAATTCAGACGGCATCATGTAAGACGGTAAATTTTGTACTAATGCGTCTTTGATCGCCTGAGTATCTGCACTTTGCTTGGCTGTATAGAAACACACCAAACGCAATACTGCGCCTGTGTTGCGCTTCAACGCCACTACTGCCACATTATCAAAGGCAAATTCCTTAAGGTTAAGGATTTTTTCTTCAATTTCTGAAAGTTCGATACGGTAGCCATTGAGCTTAATCTGCTCGTCTTTACGGCCTTGTACATAGAACAATCCATTTCTTTCAAAACCGTAGTCACCTGTTTTATAAGTGCGGTTATCTGCACTGTGTACTACTAAGCGTTTGGCATTTTCAGTTTCGTTGTTCAGATAGCCACGCATCACATGATTGCCACTAATCCAAATCTCTTCGTCAACAATCTCTAATTTGGAATTAAGCACGGCAACGCCTACAGGCAACTCTTCTTCTGCCGCCAGCATATCAGGTGTAATATCAACGTAAGTTGTTGCTACAGTAGCTTCAGTCGGACCATAGGTATTGATAACGCGGACACCGGGAAATTTTTGAAAAATCATATTTACTACTGGTTTGCCAAGTTTTTCGCCACAGAACAAAAATTCTTTCAAACTCGGTAAAGTAGCCTGACTACATTTAGGGTTAAGCAGCTGCTGCATGGCAAAAGAAGGCGTGGAAACCCAAGTAGTAATTTGTTGTTTGGCCAAAAAATCAATCCAGGTGGCAGGATTAGAAATAGCATCACGACTGTTCATGACAATGCAACCACCGTAAGCCAAGTTGCCAAAGATTTCGTACATTGACAAATCAAACGCAAACGGAGCCTGATTCATGAATACATTAGGTGCGGCTAAATTAAGCTGCTCTTTCATCCATTTCATCAGGTTGAATACAGCTTCACGACCGATTTGCACACCCTTAGGTGCGCCGGTTGTTCCTGAAGTAAACATGATGTAAGCCAAATCTTTTTCAGCCAGCTCTACTTCTTCGTCAGTCTGCTTTTCAAAAGTTTGCGTTGCCGAACGGTATACAAAGCGTGCTTTCGACAGTTGGCAGATATTGTTCAGACGGCTTTCAGGATAAATACTATCCACCGGAATAAAAGGGATTTTGTTTAATAAGCAGGCATAAATTGCCACTGCAAAATCAATTTCTTTATGGCCGTGCAACACCAGAGGAATGTTTTTGGTAATATCTGCTATGCTTTTGTAAGCCTCGATAAATGTGGCTATTTTTACGCGCAACTCTTCCCAAGAACACTCCTGAGTATCATTAACTAACGCTTTTCCCGAAGTTTGGCTGAAACGGTATTCCAAAAAATCATCAAGATTTTGGAATTCATTTAATTGTTTCATGATTTAGCCTTTGTAATTATTTTCAACATATTGAATGATATTGGCTGAGTTTGCCAAAATATCAACCAGTTGCTCAAACGGCAAATCAACATCAAATTTTTGTTTGATGGCCATAACCAAATCCATTGCGCTCACAGAATCAATAAGTCCTGTAGACAACAATTCTTCATTTGCTGACACTTGTTTTTGTGCAACTTGTGAAATCAACGCCAAAACTTCGTTAGATACTGACATGGTAAGATCCTTTTATTAAAATTGAAATGATAACGCTTTGCACCCTGTGCATAACACTGTGATTATCCCATATTTTTTTACTTTTCAGGTAACTAAATATACAATAACCAAATAAAGCAATCCCTCTTTGACAACACTTACACCAGGCCATCTGAAAGCGTTTGTATTTTCAGCCAACCGGTTTCACGACTTCCAAACACAATTTTAATTAAGGAAAACCAATGACTATTCTTATCACCGGCGGTACCGGTTTTATCGGTTCTCATACCGCTATTTCGCTGATTGAAGCTGGCTATGATGTTGTAATTCTCGACAATCTGTGCAATTCCAGCATCAACATTCTGCCGCGTCTAAAAAAAATCACTGGTAAGGATATTCCTTTTTATCAAGGAGATATCCGAGATCGTGCTATGCTGCAAAAGATTTTTGCCGAACATAAAATCCAAACCGTGATGCACTTTGCCGGTTTGAAAGCGGTAGGCGAAAGCAATACACGACCTATGAAATATTACGATTACAACGTATCGGGTAGTTTGATTTTGGCAGAAGAAATGGCCAAGGCGGGGGTATTCAGTATTGTATTTAGTTCATCTGCCACAGTATATGGTAACCCTGCACGTACGCCGATTACCGAAGATATGCCAGTAGGAGGTACAACCAATCCTTACGGCACATCAAAATATATGGTCGAACGTATTTTGACTGATATTCAAAAAGCCGACCCGCGCTGGAGCGTGATTCTGCTACGCTATTTCAATCCTGTAGGTGCACACAAAAGCGGTTTAATCGGAGAGTACCCCAATGGTATTCCAAATAATCTCTTACCGTATATCTGCCAAGTCGCTTCGGGTAAACTGACAGAGTTGTCAGTATTCGGAAACGACTACCCTACCCTTGATGGCACAGGTGTGCGCGATTATATCCATGTTGTTGATCTGGCCGATGGCCATTTGAAAGCTATGCAAAGCCATTCAACCAAGTCCGGCGTACATATATTCAATTTAGGTACAGGTAACGGCTATTCCGTACTAGATATGATCAAAGCCTTTGAAACTGCTTCAGGCCTGAAAATTCCTTATCGAATTAAAGACCGTCGCCCTGGTGATATTGCTGTTTGTTACGCCGACCCTGCCTACACCAAAGCGCAAACCGGTTGGGAAACCAAGCGTGATTTAGCGCAGATGATGGAAGATTCATGGCGTTGGGTCAGCAACAACCCAAATGGCTACGATGATTAAGTTGAACTGATACAGGCCGTCTGAAAGAGATGTTTTCAGACGGCCTCTTTATCTGAAAAACACACATTCTGTCTGCTATAATCCGTTTATATTATTTTAACTATCCTCTGAAACTTATGAAAAAAATCCTTGTTACCGGCGGTGCGGGCTTTATCGGTTCTGCCGTTGTCCGTCATATTATCCAAAACACCCAAGACTCTGTCGTCAATGTCGATAAGCTGACTTATGCCGGCAATTTGGAATCTTTGACTGAGGTAGCCAATAATCCTCGCTATGCTTTTGAGCAAGTGGATATTTGCAACCGCGCTGAACTCGACCGCGTCTTCGCACAACACCAGCCTGATGCCGTGATGCACTTGGCTGCGGAAAGCCATGTCGACCGCTCTATCGATTCGGCAGGCGAGTTTATCCAAACCAATATCGTCGGCACATTCAATCTGCTTGAAGCGGCCCGAGCCTATTGGCAACAAATGCCGTCTGAAAAGCGCGAAGCCTTCCGTTTCCACCATATTTCTACCGATGAAGTCTATGGCGATTTGCACGGCACAGACGATTTGTTTACCGAGACCACGCCATACGCGCCGTCCAGCCCCTACTCTGCTTCTAAAGCGTCCAGCGACCACCTCGTCCGCGCATGGCTGCGTACTTATGGTTTGCCGACCATCGTAACCAACTGCTCCAACAACTACGGCCCTTACCATTTCCCGGAAAAACTCATTCCGCTGATGATTCTGAACGCGCTTGACGGCAAACCTCTGCCTGTGTACGGCGACGGTATGCAAATCCGCGACTGGCTGTTTGTCGAAGACCACGCGCGCGCGCTGTATCAGGTTGTTACCGAAGGTGTTGTCGGCGAAACCTACAATATCGGCGGCCACAATGAAAAAGCCAATATTGAAGTCGTCAAAACCATCTGCGCCCTGCTGGAAGAGCTTGTTCCTGAAAAAACTGCCGGCGTGGCGCGTTATGAAGATTTGATTACTTTCGTACAAGACCGCCCCGGCCATGACGTGCGCTACGCCATTGACGCTGCCAAAATCGGAAGGGAACTGGGCTGGAAACCACAGGAAACGTTCGAATCCGGCATCCGCAAAACAGTGCAATGGTATTTGGACAACAAAACCTGGTGGCAAAACGTATTGAACGGCAACTATCGTTTGGAGCGTTTAGGCACCGGAAAATAAGTTTTCAGACGGCCTGTTCCCATATTAGGCCGTCTGAAAATCACGCAAACACATACTACTCAGGAGAAAACCCATGAAAGGCATTATCCTTGCCGGCGGCAGCGGCACGCGCCTCTACCCCATCACGCGCGGCGTATCCAAACAACTGCTGCCCGTGTACGACAAGCCCATGATTTACTATCCCCTGTCCGTATTGATGCTGGCAGGAATCCGCGATATTTTGGTAATCACCACGCCCGAAGACAACGCCTCTTTCAAACGCCTGCTCGGCGACGGCAGCGATTTCGGCATTTCCATCAGCTATGCCGTGCAACCCAGTCCGGACGGCTTGGCACAGGCATTTATCATCGGCGAAGAATTTATCGGCAACGACAATGTTTGCTTGGTTTTGGGCGACAATATTTTCTACGGCCAATCGTTTACGCAAACATTGAAACAGGCCGCCGCCAAGACCCACGGCGCAACCGTATTCGGTTATCAGGTCAAAGACCCCGAGCGTTTCGGCGTAGTCGAATTTGACGAAAATTTCAACGCCCTGTCTATCGAAGAGAAACCGCAACAGCCCAAATCCGATTGGGCAGTAACCGGCTTGTACTTCTACGACCAACGCGTCGTCGAGTTCGCCAAACAAATCAAACCGTCCGCCCGCGGCGAATTGGAAATTTCCGACCTCAACCAAATGTATTTGGAAGACGGTTCATTGTCGGTACAACTTTTGGGACGCGGTTTCGCATGGTTGGACACCGGCACTCACGAAAGCCTGCACGAAGCCGCTTCATTCGTCCAAACCGTGCAAAACATCCAAGACCTGCAAATCGCCTGTCTGGAAGAAATCGCTTGGCGCAACGGTTGGCTTTCCGATGAAAAACTGGAAGAGCTGGCGCGCCCGATGGCGAAAAACCAATACGGTCAATATTTGCTGCGCCTGTTGAAAAAATAATGTTTGAGACCGTCTGAAACTTTTCAGACGGCCTTTAGATGAAAGATAAAACGATGAACATCATTGATACCGCCATTCCTGACGTAAAACTGCTTGAGCCCCAAGTCTTCGGCGACTCGCGCGGCTTTTTTATGGAAACTTTCCGCGACGAGTGGTTCAAAACCCAAATCTGCGACCGCACCTTCGTGCAGGAAAACCATTCCAAATCCAGTAAAGGCGTATTGCGCGGCCTGCACTATCAAACTGAAAACACACAAGGCAAACTCGTGCGCGTGGTTGTCGGCGAAGTATTCGACGTAGCCGTCGATATGCGTAAAGACTCCCCCACTTTCGGCAAATGGGTAGGCGAGATTCTGTCCGCAGAAAACAAACGCCAACTGTGGGTACCCGAAGGTTTCGCTCACGGCTTCTATGTACTGAGCGATGAAGCCGAGTTCGTCTATAAATGTACGGATTATTACAATCCCAAAGCCGAACACTCGCTGATTTGGAATGATCCGACCGTCGGCATCGACTGGCCGTTGCAAGGCGAGCCGAACCTGTCGCCTAAAGACTTGGCAGGCAAAGTATTGGCCGAAGCCGTAACGTTTTAAAAATAATTCAGGCCGTCTGAAAGAATGTTCCTCTTTTCAGACGGCCTACAATCTATTAATAACAATAATCGACGAAAACGCATTGTGAAAAACGCCTACATCCCCTCTCGCGGCATCCGCAAAATCCCCCATCTCTCCACCCTATTGCCTGAGTTTCATATCTGCAAAGACGGAAAAGGTGCAGAGGCTGTGGTCGGCTGGGGTTTGCGCCCGACGACACACAAAGCGCGTGCTTTTGCCGCCGAACACCAGCTTCCCTTTATTGCTTTGGAAGACGGTTTTTTACGCTCGCTCGGACTGGGCGTCTCCGGTTATCCGCCCTACTCCATCGTCTATGACGACATCGGTATCTACTATGACACCACGCGCCCTTCACGTTTGGAACAACTGATTCTTGCCGCCGAGACCATGCCGTCTGAAACCTTGGCTCAGGCGCGGCAGGCGATGAATTTCATCCTGCAACACCACCTGTCCAAATACAACCACGCGCCCGAGCTTTCAGACGATCATCCTTTACGTTCCCCATCCAAGCCTGAAACTGTCCTCATCATCGACCAAACCTTCGGCGATATGGCCATCCAATATGGCGGCGCAGACGCCTCTACGTTTGAACTGATGTTTCAGACGGCCTTGAATGAAAACCCGCAAGCCGATATCTGGGTCAAAACCCATCCCGATGTTTTGTGCGGCAAAAAACAAGGCTATCTGACCCAACTGGCGCAGCAACACCGCGTCCATCTTTTGGCAGAAGACATCAATCCGATTTCTTTGTTGCAAAACGTCGATAAGGTTTATTGCGTTACCTCACAAATGGGTTTTGAGGCGCTTTTGTGCGGCAAACCGCTGACCACCTTCGGCCTGCCGTGGTATGCCGGATGGGGCGTGAGCGACGACCGCCATCCTGAAATCAACCGCCTTGTTCAAACCCAAAGCCGCGCTCCCCGCAACTTGCTACAACTCTTCGCCGCGGCCTATCTGCAATACAGCCGCTACCTCAACCCCAATACCGGAGAAGCAGGCAGCCTCTTTGATGTCATCGACTATCTGGCGACGGTCAAACGCAAAAACGACAAATTGCGTGGCGAGTTGTATTGCGTCGGCATGTCTTTGTGGAAACGCGCGGTTGCCAAACCGTTCTTTAACGTACCCTCATGCCGTCTGAAATTTATCTCCTCCACCCAAAAACTGGCAGGGGTCAAACTGTCCGACGATGCACGCATCCTTGCTTGGGGTAACGGCAAAGAGGCCATCGTCCGTTTTGCCGAACAACACCATATCCCCCTGCTGCGCATGGAAGACGGCTTTATCCGCTCGGTCGGGCTTGGTTCTAATTTAGTCCCGCCGCTGTCGCTCGTTACCGACGATATGGGCATTTATTTCAATGCCGAAACCCCGTCCCGTCTTGAACACATCCTCCAAAACCAAAACTTCGACGACCAAGACTTTCAGACGGCCTTGAAACTGCAAAAAATGCTGACCGAAAACCACATCAGCAAATACAACGTCGGCAGCTCAGACTTCGCCGCCCCGTCAACCGACAAAACCGTAATCCTCGTTCCCGGCCAGGTTGAAGATGATGCATCTATCCGCTACGGTTCGCCCCAAATCTATCGCAATCTGGATCTGCTCCGTACCGTACGCGAACGCAATACCGATGCCTATATCATCTACAAACCGCATCCCGATGTAGTCAGCGGTAACCGCATCGGCCATATCTCTCCTGAAGATACGGCACGATATGTCGACCAAACCGCCGAACAAACCGACATCCTGACTTGTCTCCGATACGCAGACGAAGTTCATACCATGACTTCGCTGACCGGTTTTGAAGCCTTGTTGCGCGGTAAAAAAGTCAGCTGCTACGGCCTGCCTTTTTACGCAGGCTGGGGGCTTACCCAAGATCTGCTCCCCATTCCGCGCCGTAGCCGCAGACTTGAGCTTTGGCAGCTGATTGCTGGCACGCTCATCCACTACCCCGACTATATCCATCCCGAAACCCATCAGGCCATCAATGCGGAAACTGCTGCCCAAATCCTGATACGACAAAAAAATATGCAAAAAAACAACAACGGATTACATCGTGGGTACTTTGCTAAAAAATTGTGTAAAATCAAACAACTATATCGATCTTTCAAATAAACACCATCTAAATTAACAATACGTCATGAACTTGCCTCTGTTGCGGCATCGTTGCCTTTGCATCGTTAATTCTCTTGGCGTATGCTTGAAAGTTCAACCTAAAACTATTACATAAAAAACAAAACCACATTGCGACATGAAACAGACCGTCCTCCAAAACAACCTGCAAAACCTGCTCGAAAGCGCAGAAAATATCCTGCTGCTTCAAGGTCCTGTCGGCGATTTTTTTCTGCGCTTTGCCGACTGGCTTACTGAAAACGGTAAAACCGTACATAAATTCAACTTTAATGCAGGCGACGACTATTTTTATCCGCCCACTCAAGCGCATACCGTTGTTTTTAACAACAGCTACGATGCCTTTCCTGAATTTTTGCAAGAATACATCGTTCAACATCACATCCAGGCGGTTGTCTGCTTTGGCGACACACGCCCTTATCACGTCATTGCAAAACGCATTGCAAACGAAAACCAAGCCAGTTTCTGGGCGTTTGAAGAAGGCTATTTCCGCCCCTACTACATCACATTAGAAAAAGACGGCGTCAACGCATTTTCCCCTCTGCCACGCCGTGCCGACTTTTTTCTTGAGCAATTCCCTAAACTTGCCCAGCAAGAATACAAAGCGCCAACGCCGGTACGCGGCGGGTTTACGCCCATGGCAAAAAACGCCATCCGTTACTATATCGAATTGTTCCGCAATCCACGCAAATATCCCGACTACATCCACCACCGCGCGCCCAATGCCGGCCATTACCTCAAACTGTGGTCGCTCTCCATCCTCAAGCGTTTGAACTACTATATTGAAGACATTCAAATCGCCAAACGTGTGGAAGCAGGCAAATACGGCAAGTTTTTTATTGTTCCCCTGCAGGTATTCAACGACAGCCAAGTCCGTATCCATTGCGACTTTCCCAGCGTCCGCAGCTTCCTGCTCCATGTTTTGAGCTCATTCGCCGAGCACGCGCCTGCCGATACCAACCTCATCATCAAACATCATCCGATGGATCGTGGCTTTATCGACTACTGGCGCGACATTAAACGCTTTATCAAAGAACACCCCGAACTCAAAGGCCGCGTGACTTACGTCCATGATGTCCCCCTGCCCGTTTTCCTGCGCCACGGCCTCGGCATGGTCACCATCAACAGCACCAGCGGTCTGTCCGGCCTAATTCACAATATGCCAGTTAAGGTTCTCGGCCGTGCCTATTATGATATTCCCGGCATGACTGACCAAAATACCTTGGCAGAATTTTGGAATCATCCGACACCGCCTGACAAAGAGCTGTTCCATGCCTACCGTATGTACCACCTCAACGTAACCCAAATTAACGGCAACTTCTACAGTCAGGTGTTTTTCCCCAACAAAAACACCTCCGACTCTTCTACACCAGCAACCTGACTTAGTGAAGGAAAAGTTCAGGCCGTCTGAAAACATTTCAGACGGCCTGAAACAATCAATACCTTAGCTACTGCCATGTAAATAAAACACAAAAACCTGCATTTATCATTAACAATAAATTACAAAAACAGTATAATGACCGAGCTGTCATGAGCGCATACCGACTCAACCTGAGCCCTTTGTAACGCACAAAATATGGATGTATCCCCAGGCAAAACAATATAACAAGCCAAGCATCCTAAAGATAAGCCAGCAAGGCAATACACTCTACAAAACTATGCCGAGCAAAATTTTTACAAAGCCCTCAACCGGTATCGCCGCCCATATGCCGCAGCATCCGTCTTCCACTTTATATCCGCCCGGAAACCATGACCGCCGCTCCTGATATCCTCTACCGGCAAGCCGCCGCCCTTTTGGAACAATCCAATACTGCCCAAGCCCTGCCCCTGCTGCAACAGGCCGCAGAGCAGGGTTATACGGAAGCTGCTTTTGTATTGGGCAATCATCTGCTACAAAACGGTCATCCGGAACAGGCACTCCCATGGTTGGAAGCCGCCTCAGCCCAACGCCACCCCAAGGCACTCTTTACCCTGCTGCAACAACGCGAACACAACGGCACCTCGACCGGACAGCTTCTTAACGACTACGCCTGGCTGGGTGAGCAAGGTCATCTTGAAGCCCAATTAATCCTCATGCGTTACCACGCGCAACGCAACGATCCACAATCGCTCTACTGGGCGAAGCTTGCCGCTGCCCGATATGCTGCGCCTGCGTATTACCATCTGGCACGCCATCATCAACGCCAAGGCGACGTTGCGACAGCCATCGAACAATACGAAAAAGCGGCCGCGCTCGGCGTGACTGCCGCCTGCTGGCAACTCGGTCAAATCTACTTCTACGGCACAGGTGTCAGCCCCAACCACGCACAAGCCGAACAATATCTCGAACAAGCCGCGCAAGCCGGCCATATCGCCGCACAAACCCTGCTGGCCGACCTTCTTGCCGCCCAACGAAAACCCGAAGCCTTAGAATGGTATCGTCGTGCCGCCGATAAGGAGCAAGCGGAAGCACAGGCCAAGCTGGCCCAATACGCCCTGACCGGCGAACTTTCCGAACGCGACCCGTTCCAAGCGGCGCGCTATGCCAAAGCTGCTGTAGAGAAAGACCATCCCGAAGCGCTGAAAATCATGGGTGACCTCTACCGCTACGGACTCGGCATCAAAGCCGACAACCATATCGCGCACGACTACTACCACCGTGCCGCCGCGCTGGGTTCTGCCGCCGCGGCACAAAAACTCATCAGCGACGCCGCGCTGTACCATCCGCAACAATACGAACAAATCAAAACAGCCGCCCTGCAACAGCAACAAACCGAAACCACATACCGTTTGGCAGAAGCACAAGCCCACGCCATCGGCCGCCACGCCGACTACAATGCCGCGCGCAAAAATTACATGGATGCTGCCGAGTTCCACCATAAAAACGCGGCGGCAGCCTTAGGCCGCATCTACCATTACGGCCTCGGTACGGCGCAAGACCCTCGGGCGGCAGCCCACTGGTACGCCATCGCTGCCGAACAAAACCACCCTTCCGCCCAATACCACCTCGCCTGTTTTTACTATCACGGGCAAGGTGTAAGCTGCCATGTTCCGACCGCCTGCTACTGGCTGCAGGCCGCCATCAGCAACGGCCACACTTCGGCCGAATCATTAACATCCCTATTAGAACAATGGCGCCGCGAAGTGCACCATGCCATCGGGCAAAAGGCCGTCTGAAAATATTTACACTCGCATTTTTTGACAATCTTTAACTATTCCCCTAATATTTGCCAGTTATTTTTCACGGACACGTCATTGTTTTCATTTCTTTCTGAAAACGCCTTGTCCGCGCATCAATACCATGACACTCGGCGGATAACGCCAAGCGTTGAAACACACTACATCCGGAACAAAAACGGATGCTCGGAAAAACATTTCTAGGAGGTGAAACAACATGGAATGGGAATTCAACAGTTATTACACACTGATTGCCGCCACGCTCGTGTTGCTGGTTGGTAAATTTCTGGTTCAAAAAATCAAATTCTTACGAGACTTCAATATTCCCGAGCCGGTCGCCGGCGGTTTGATTGCCGCTATCGTCCTGTTCGCCCTGCACGAAGCCTACGGCGTCAGCTTCAAATTTGAAAAACCGCTGCAAGATGCGTTCATGCTTATTTTCTTTACATCCATCGGTTTGAGCGCCGACTTCTCCCGTTTGAAAGCGGGCGGTTTGCCTTTAGTTATCTTTACCGCCGTGGTGGGTGCATTCATCATCGTCCAAAACTTTGTCGGTGTCGGCTTGGCGAGCGCATTGGGCTTGGATCCGCTGATTGGCCTGATTACCGGTTCGATTACCCTGACCGGCGGTCACGGTACCGCCGGTGCATGGGGTCCTGACTTTGAAAGCAAATTCGGCCTGACCGGCGCAACCGGCTTGGGCATGGCTTCCGCAACATTCGGCCTGGTATTCGGCGGTTTGATCGGTGGTCCTGTTGCACGCCGTCTGATCAACAAAATGGGCCGTAAACCTATCGTCAAAACTGCCAAATCCGACGACAACGATGCTACTGATGACATCTTCGAACAAGCACAGCGCACCCGCCTGATTACGGCTGACTCCGCTGTCGAAACGCTCGCGATGTTTGCCGCATGTTTGGCTTTTGCCGAAATTGTCGACGGCTACGACAAAGCCTTCTTCGACTTGCCTAAATTCGTATGGTGTCTGTTTGCAGGCGTGGTCATCCGCAACGTCCTGACTGCCGCTTTCAAAGTCAATATGTTTGACCGTGCCATCGACGTATTCGGTAACGCCTCCCTGTCCCTCTTCCTGTCCATGGCTCTTCTGAACCTGAAACTGTGGGAATTGACCGGTCTGGCAGGCCCGGTAACCATCATCTTGGCTGTACAAACCGTTGTGATGATTCTGTACGCAACCTTCGTTACCTACGTCTTCATGGGTCGCGACTACGACTCTGCCGTATTGGCAGCCGGCCACTGCGGCTTCGGTTTGGGTGCCACCCCGACCGCCGTTGCCAACATGCAGTCCATTACCCAAACTTTCGGTCCGTCTCACAAAGCCTTCTTGATTGTGCCTATGGTAGGTGCGTTCTTCGTTGACTTGCTCAACGCCGCCATCCTCTCCGGCTTCATCAGCGTCCTCAAAGGCTGATACGTCTGACATAGAAAAGCACTTGCCGCATTTACTTGCTGCAAGTGCTTTTGTTATGATAAGCACGTCAGGCCGTCTGAAAGGCCGTCATCTTCAGGAGTACCCATGTACAAAAAAACCGCTTCCGTATTGATTTTAAGCACGATTCTGCTTGCCGCATGCAGCAAAGAAGAGCCGAAAGCCGCGCTTGATTGCGCCCAACCGGCCACATTGCAAAACATCCGTACCACCATCGAAGACACCCTCAAACAACAAGCGCGCTCCTTTGCCCGCAATGACAACCGCCAATTCGTCGATGCCGACAAAATCATTGCCGCCGGCCTCGAATTAGAAACCCTGCTTGAAGACCCCAAAGAAACCGAAGACGACGGCAAAGCCATCTGCCGTGCCAACCTCAAAATCCGCATTCCCGACACCATCCTCAAGATGGCCATAGACAACAGCCCACTGATTTACGGCAGTACCCCGTTGTCCGACATGCTCGAACAAAAACTGATGGGCAGCAACCTGACCTTTGAAAACAACACGTTCAGCACCACCCTGCTCTATACCCCCGACAAAGACGGCAAACCGGTTTTCGAAGACAATACCCTGAGTTCCACCGCCCAAACCCTTTCCGCCACCCTGCTGCCCTACGGCGTGAAAAGCATTGTTATGATAGACGGCAAGCCTGTATCCAAAGAGCAGGCCATCAAGCTGCTGCAAAACCAAAACACGGAAGAGCCGCCCACCCTCAATCCGCAAGACATCCTTGAAAACAACGCCGCCAGCCAAGCCGTCGGTTTGACCGATGACGGCGACGATTCAGATTACGAAGTCCTGCGCCCCGACCATGAAACCCAACGCAACGAGCCGCCAGGCCTCAGCCAAAGCGAACTTGACAACGCGCGCGCGCAAAACCGTCAGGCGGACGGCGAGATCAACGACCTCTGGGGCGGTATGGACAGCGATGTCAAACAACAAATCCTTGGCGAGCAACGCGCCTGGATTCAAAGCAAAAAACTTAACTGCCAACAAGCAGCCGCGTCCGCAGACAGCGCCGCACAAGCAGAATACCTGCGCCTGCAGTGTGAAACCCGCATGACCCGCGAACGTACGCAATACCTGCGCGGCTATTCCATCAACTAAAACCGATAAGGCCGTCTGAACATTCAGACGGCCTACAAGAAAGCACATCACATCATGCAATACCGAATCCACCGTGAAGGCGATGCCCAAAACACACCCTCTTCAGCCTCCACCCCCGTCGACAACTGGGAGCGCAACACCCTGCGCGAAGTCCTCCTCGCCGCCTACCAAGAACAACGCCGCGCCCGCATTTGGCGCAATATCTGGCGTGGCGTCGCCGTCCTCATCTTCCTCAGCCTGATTTTCGGCCTTGCGGAAGAAGAAGGAAAAACCACGAGCATCCAAGCCCGCAGCGAACACACCGCCGTTATCGACCTGACCGGCGAAATCGGCAACGACATCGACGACCAAGTCCAAATCCTGCGCGACAGTATGGAAGCTGCCTACGAAAACGGCAATGCCAAGGCCATCATCATCCGCGCCAACAGCCCCGGCGGTTCGCCTGTTGTGTCCAACACGGCCTTTAACGAAGTCCGCCGCCTCAAAGCCGAACACAAAGACATCCCTGTCTACCTCGTTGCCGAAGACATGTGCGCTTCAGGCTGCTACTACATTGCCGCCGCAGCCGACAAAATCTACGCCGACCCTTCCAGTATTGTCGGCAGCATCGGCGTGATCGGCGGCGGTTTCGACTTTACCGGCCTGATGGACAAAGCCGGTGTCAAACGCCGTCTGAAAACCGCCGGCAGCAACAAAGGTATGGGCGACCCTTTCACGCCTGAAACCCCGGCACAAACCCAAATTTGGGAAACCATGTTGGGCGATATCCACCAAGAATTCATCAAAGCCGTCAAACTCGGCCGCGGTGCAAGGTTGAAAGACAAACAGTATCCCGATGTTTTCAGCGGACGCATCTACACCGGCAAAGAAGCCAAACAGGTCGGCCTGATTGACGACTTCGGTAGCATTTACAGCGTTGCCCGCGATGTTGTCAAAGCCCCCGAGCTGGTCAACTACACGCCGCAAGACGATTTCAGCAAAATGCTCAGCCGTCGCTTCGGTGCGGAAGTGAAGGCCAAAGTCAAAGAAACTTTGTCTGAAATTTGGTAAACCAAAAAACCAAAAGGCCGTCTGAAACCCAAAACATGGGGCTTCAGACGGCCTTTTTTATATCGTTTTTAAAATAAAACGCTGATTATTGTCCAAACATCCATCGACTTCATCAAATCAGCAGGCAGATGCTCCCTGATGATGCTTTTATGGGAACACATTACGCCTGCAAACGATTAAACCTCCACGCTTCAGACGGCCTGCTTCTGCATATTGTGCGCCATATCAAGCGCGGCGCGGACAGCGGTAATCAAACTGCCGGAATCAGCTTTGCCTGTGCCTGCCAAGTTCAAGGCAGTACCATGATCGACGGATGTGCGGATAAAGGGCAGGCCGAGGGTGATGTTCACGCCTTCGCCGAAACCGGCGTATTTGAGCACCGGCAGCCCTTGGTCGTGATACATGGCGAGGACGGCGTCGGCATCTTTGAGCAGGAAGGGTTGGAACACAGTATCGGCCGGATAAGGGCCGCGCGCGTCTATGCCTTCGGCCTGCAGGGCATGAAGCGCCGGAATAATGGTGTCGATTTCTTCGTGTCCCAAATGGCCGCCTTCGCCGGCGTGGGGATTGAGGCCGGTAACGAGGATGACCGGTTTGGCTATGCCGAACTTATGACGCAGGTCGTGTTCAAGAATGCGGACAACCGACTCGATTAAAGGCTTCGTGATGGCGGCGGAAATGTCTTTCAGCGGCAGATGGGTGGTCACCAACGCCACGCGCAGGCCGCCGCCGGTCAACATCATGACGACTTGTTCGGTATGGCTTTTTTCGGCAAGGTATTCGGTATGGCCGCTGAAAAAGCCGTTGCCTGCGTGGGCATCGTTGATGATGCCTTTATGCAGCGGCGCAGTCACCATACCGGCAAACAGGCCGTCTGAAATGCCTTGATACGCCGTATCCAGCAGCCGGAGCACATACGCGGCATTGGCAGGATTGAGTTCGCCCGCCCGACATTCGGCATCTAAAGGAATATGCAGAACTTCGAGTTCGCCCTTGGGCAACGGATCGGCCGCTTGAGCTTGAAAATCGCGCAGGATGACGGATTTGCCGAGCTGTTCGGCCCTTTGCGCCAACAGGTTTTTATCGCACAAAACAACGGGGCGGCAAGGAAGGTCGGCGAAAGCCAAATCAAGGCAGATGTCGGGGCCGATGCCGGCCGGTTCGCCGGAAGTGATGGCGAGGATGGGAGCAGTCATGGTGTTTCTCGGTATGGTTTACAGTATTTAGACAACAGTCAGGCAAAATGCCTGCCCTACTTTTGCAGATTAACACAAATACAAAAAGGCCGTCTGAAAACAGTTTTTGCTTGGTCAAACTGTGTTCAGACGGCCTTGTCTGTTTACCGTTTTATACTTAAGAACGGCGGCCGATCATGCGGTACAAAACGTCGTGGCCTTGAAGGCGGTGGACGATGACCATGGCAATGTGGCCGGCGACCAGCGCGAAGAGCAGCCAGCCGAGTTTGCCATGCGCCATATTGCCGAGGTTGGCCATCCATTCGATTTTTTCAGGCGAACCCTGCATCACTTGGACACCGAATACTTTCAACGGGCCGCGGCCGCTACCGTATTGGCGGATCATGCCGATAACGGGAACGGCAAGCATGAGGACGTAAAGGGCAAGGTGGCCGGCTTTGGCGGCAAAGCTGTCAGCGGCAGGACGTTTGGACGCATTGATCAAGGCCCAAACAATGCGCACGATAATCACCAGCAGCGTGATGAAACCGATGGATTTGTGCACGCCGAAGAGTGCGCCGACCCATTCTTCGCCGTCATAAATGGTCCAGATGGCGATGGTGGTCAGGATGCCGATGAAGCCGAGTACGGTCAGCCAGTGCAATGCGCGCGAGACGGTATCGTAGGTTTGG
Organism: Neisseria sp. HMSC065C04; assembly: GCF_001815375.1. Classification (NCBI taxonomy): domain Bacteria; kingdom Pseudomonadati; phylum Pseudomonadota; class Betaproteobacteria; order Neisseriales; family Neisseriaceae; genus Neisseria; species Neisseria sp. HMSC065C04. The sequence goes on along the minus strand of NZ_KV820422.1, from coordinate 152,252 downwards.
GGACGTGTAGTGGTCATAATGTTTCCTTGTTTTTGATTTATTTGATTTTTTGAAGCGGCGGATTGTATCAAAAATGCCCAACCAATTTTGTTGCCTTTTTGAAGAAATTTCGTAAATATTTGAAAATTTTAAAGAAACAACGATTTTATCCGTTCAACTACCCGGGCCGTCTGAAAACAAGGGCAGGAATACCACCTTCTATGCCGAACTCGGGCTAAAATAGGCGTTTTTATTCTCGGGTACGCATCGATGCAGGTTTGGATTCGGCGGTGTGCGCTGTTGCTACTGCCTTTGGGTTTCTTGGCGGTCATGGTGGCCGCGCCTTTGCTGTCGCTGGCGTTTTACGACGGCGAAGGCGCTTGGGCGGAAGTCGTGGCAGACGACTATATGCGCCTGCGCTTGGGCTGGACGGTGGCGCAGGCGGTATTGACCTGCGTCTTGGTCACGGCTTTGGGCGTGCCTGCGGCATGGGTGCTGGCGCGGATGGACTTTGCCGGACGGCGCACGGTTTTGCGCCTGCTGATGCTGCCTTTTGTGATGCCGACTTTGGTGGCGGGCATGGGTGTACTCGCCTTATTCGGCGCACACGGCATACTGGTGGCAGGTTGGCAGGACACGCCGTGGCTGCTGATTTACGGCAATGTGTTTTTCAACCTGCCGGTTTTGGTGCGCTCGGCGTATCAGGGATTTGTACGCGTGCCGCAGGCGCGGTTGCTTTCGGCGCAATCGTTGGGCGCGGACGCGTGGCGGCGGTTTGTCTGGGTCGAATGGCCGGTGGTGCGTGCATGGGTCGCCGGCGGCGCGTGCCTGGTGTTTTTATATTGTTTTTCAGGCTTCGGACTGGCCTTGCTGCTCGGCGGCGAGCGTTTTGCAACGGTGGAAGTGGAAATCTACCGGCTGGTGGCGTATGAGTTGGACATGGCGCGTGCGTCGGTGTTGGTGTGGCTGGTGCTGGCGGCTACGGCGGCGGCCGGCGGTTTGTACGCGTATTGGAGCAAGCGCGTGGCGGTGGATAAATCAGTCTCGCCTTTGCCTCCGCGCGCGCCGGTACGGGCTTGGGAAAAATGGCTGACGGCAACGGTATTGGCCATGTTGGTGCTGTGCTGCCTGCTGCCTTTGGCGGCGGTGTGGCTCAAGGCGGCAGCGGCAGGCTCTTCGTGGGCGGTTTTGCTGGAAGCACAAACGTGGGCGGCTGCGTGGAACACGATCCGTTTCTCTGCGGCAGCCGTGGCGGCGGCGACGGTTTTGGGCGTGCTGTATGCGGCGGCGGCACGGCAAATGGCGTGGTTGCGCGCGCTGATGTTTTTGCCGTTTATGGTGTCGCCCGTGTGCATCGCATTTGGCGTTTTGCTGCTCTATCCGCAGTGGACGGCTTCGCTGTGGCTGCTGACGGCGACTTACGCGCTGTTGGCGTATCCGTTTGTGGCCAAAGACGTACTGGCCGCGTGGGACGGTTTGCCCAAAGATTATGCGGCGGCGGCGCGCACTATGGGCGCAAACGGTTTTCAGACGGCCTGTTATGTAACCGCGCCTTTATTGAAACCGGCTTTGCGGCGCGGCCTGACTTTGGCTTCGGCAACGTGTATCGGCGAATTTGCAGCCACATTGTTCCTGTCGCGCCCCGAATGGCAGACGCTGACCACCTTGATTTACGATTATCTCGGGCGCGCCGGTGCGGACAATTACGGACGGGCGATGGTGTTGACGGCGGTATTGACCGCTTTGGCTTTGGCGGCATTTTTGCTGGTGGACGAAGCGGAAGGACAAAAGGCCGTCTGAACGCGTTCGGTTTCAATTTCCTCCCTTCCCATGCGCCATTGCGGCCTGTATCGAAAATTGATTGAATCCGCTATATAATTTGTTTTTAACCGTACCCAACACGACCTATCATGACCGACTTAGAAACCAAACGCCTTGAAACCCAAGCCATGCTGGACAACGCCGACTTGCTGTTTGACCAAGAACAATGCCGCGCAGCCTTGCAAAAAGTTGCCGACGACATCACCCGCGACTTGGCCGACAAATATCCCCTGCTCTTGCCTGTCATGGGTGGCGCGGTGGTGTTTACAGGACAGCTGCTGCCGCTGTTGCGCTTCCCTCTTGACTTTGACTACGTCCACGTTTCCCGCTACGGCGACAAACTCGCGGGCGGCGCGTTCAACTGGAAACGCATGCCCGACCCCGAGCAAATCAAAGGCCGTCATGTCGTCGTTTTGGACGACATCTTGGACGAAGGCCACACCATGGCCGCCATTCAAGAAAAACTGTTGGAAATGGGCGCGGCGAGCTGCCGTGCGGCCGTATTTGCCAACAAACTGATCGACAAAGAAAAACCGACCCAAGCCGACTATATCGGTTTGGACGTGCCCAACCGCTACGTCTTCGGCTACGGCATGGATGCCGCCGGCTGCTGGCGCAACCTCGGCGAAATCTACGCCTTAAACAACAAATAAAACCAAGGCCGTCTGAAAGGTTTTCAGACGGCCTCAAACCAACACTAGGAACACATCATGATCGGCCTGCTTATCATCACGCACGAAACCATAGGCGAAGCCTACCAAGGGCTGACCCACCATTTCTTCCCCAACGGATTTCCCGAAAACGTCCGTATTCTCGGCGTTCAGCCCAATGAAGACCAAAACGACATCATCAACAACGCCATCGCCGCGTTGCAGGAATTTCCCAACAACCGCGGCGTGCTGATCATGACCGACATCTTCGGCGCAACCCCATGCAACGCCGCACGTCGGCTGGTGCGCGAAAACAAATCCGCCATCCTGACCGGCCTCAACGCCCCGATGATGATTAAAGCCATCCAATACTCATCACAAGCCGAAAACCTCTCCGACTTCACCGAAACCGTCAAAGAAGCCGCCATCCGGGGCATTTTCGCCATTACATCCGCACCTGAAGACCTGATGTGCAAAGAACACGGCTAAGGCCGTCTGAAAACATTCACTTTACGAACATTACATTTAGGGGACATCCATGCTCAAACAAGAAATCGAAATCATCAACAAACTCGGCCTGCACGCGCGCGCTTCCAGCAAATTCACCCAAACCGCCTCCCAATTCCAAAGCGAAGTCTGGGTCACCAAAAACGGTAACCGCGTCAACGGCAAAAGTATCATGGGCCTGATGATGCTGGCCGCCGCCAAAGGCACCGTGATTGAGCTGGAAGCAGAAGGCGCAGACGAAGCCGCCGCCATGCAGGCGTTGACCGACCTCATCAACGACTACTTCGGCGAGGGCGAATAATGAGCATCGTCCTACACGGTGTAGCCGCGGGCAAAGGCATTGCCATCGGCCACGCCCACCTCATCACGCGCGGCACAACGGAAGTCCCCCAATACGACATTGATCCCGACAAACTCGATGCCGAAGTTGCCCGTTTCGACAACGCCATCAAAGCCACGCGCAAAGAACTGGAACAGCTGCGCGGCGCGATTCCCGAAAACGCCCCGACCGAATTGGGCGCGTTCATCTCCCTACACCTGATGCTGCTGACCGACGTCACCCTCTCGCGCGAACCCATCGACATTTTGCGCGAGCAGAAAATCAACGCCGAATGGGCATTGAAACTGCAAAGCGACAAGCTTGCCGCCCAGTTCGACAGCATCGACGACGACTACCTGCGCGAACGCAAACAGGACATGCTCCAAGTCGTCCGCCGCATCCACAACAACCTTGTCGGTCAGAGCAACGAAATCAACCTCGCCGGCAACCTGTTTGACGACACCGTCCTCATCGCGCACGACCTCTCGCCTGCCGATACCGTATTGTTCAAAGAGCAGCACATTACCGCCTTCGTGACCGATGCCGGCGGTCCGACCAGCCACACCGCCATCTTGGGCCGCAGCCTCGACATCCCGTCCGTCATCGGCCTGCATAACGCCCGCAAACTCATCACCGAAAACGAAATCGTCATCGTCGACGGCATCAACGGCGTCCTCATCATCGATCCCGACGAAGTCGTCCTCAACGAATACCGCCGCCTCGCCCGCGAATACCGCAGCCACAAGCGCGAACTCAACAAAATCAAAAAAACCGCCGCCACCACGGCCGACGGCATCAACATCGAACTTTTGGCCAACATCGAATCCGCCGAAGACATCAAAGCCCTGCACAACTTCGGCGCAGACGGCGTCGGCCTGTTCCGCAGCGAATTCCTCTACCTCAACCGCGACAACATGCCGACCGAAGACGAACAATACGAAGTCTATGCCGGCATCGTCAAAAAACTCAAAGGCAAAAACATCACCATCCGCACTGTCGATTTGGGCGTCGATAAAAATCCGCGCTGGTTCGGCCAAAACAGCACGCCCAACGGCAGCCTCAACCCCGCACTCGGCCTGACCGGTATCCGCCTGTGCCTCGCCGAGCCCGTCATGTTCCGCACCCAAATGCGCGCCATCCTCCGCGCCGCCGCCCACGGCCCCGTACGTATGATGTGGCCGATGATTACATCCATTTCCGAAGTACGCCAATGCCTTATCCATCTGGATACGGCCCAACGCCAACTGACCGAACGCGGCGAAACCTTCGGCCCGGTTAGCATCGGCTGCATGATCGAAATCCCGTCCGCCGCCATGACCGTCGGCAGCATCCTCAAGCTCGTCGACTTCGTTTCCATCGGCACCAACGACCTGATTCAATACCTCCTGTCGGTCGACCGCGGCGACGACAGCGTCAGCCACCTTTACCAACCCGGCCACCCTGCCGTCCTCAAAACGCTGCAACACATCATCCGCACCGCAAACCGCATGGAAAAAGGCGTGTCCATCTGCGGCGAAATGGCCGGCGATACCGTCTTCACCCGACTGTTGCTCGGCATGGGCCTGCGCCGCTTCTCCATGAACCCCAACAACCTGCTTTCGGTTAAAAACATCATCCTGCACAGCCACACCGGCCATCTCGAAAACGATGCCGCCAAAATCCTGCGCTGCGAAGACCCGGAAAAAGCCGAAAAACTGATTAAAATCCTCAACCAAAGCGAACAGGCGGAATCACAGGCCGTCTGAATCTCTAAAAAGGGCGTGTTTCGATACACGCCCTTTTTATTCGTCCCCATTTTTAGTTTATGCCAGATTCTCCCTCAAGTCCTCTTCTTCCCTATTTCGCCATTTCAAAAACCAACCTTTTTCACTTTTCCCAAACACTGCTTACAGGCCGTCTGAAAAATATAGGGCGCAAGTGAAATAAAACTTTTATGCCCACACCAAAGGCCGTCTGAACCCTGATTGCAAGGTTTCAGACGGCCTTGTTTTCAACCGAATACCTTTTATTTTTTTGCAATAAAAACCCTTTACCGATCCATTCCAGCTACTGCCCACCATGGATTTAGGCACCCCATATCATTCCTTTTCACTAGGTCTTCAGTACACCCAAGCCCTATATAAACACTATCCCTTCGTTTTAATGATGAAACTTTTTATTCCGAAATATGTCTATCCCTACATTCACTTGAAAAAAGATTCAATACCTTGTAAATTTATAAAAAGATAGTAATTATCATCATATTTTAAAGGAATGATTCATGAGATTTACGCAACTTTCTGCTTTGATTGCCGCCGCCGCTTTATCAGTCGGCTCCGTATCCGCTTTTGCCAAACCCGTTCAGCTGACCGATATCCTCGGCCGTAAGGTAACTGTCGACCTGCCTGCCAAGCGCGTGGTGTTGGGCTTCTACTACCAAGACTACATGGCCATCGGCGGCAAAACCGCGCTGGACAACGTCGTCGGTTTCTCCAAAGCAGTTTGGGCCGACTGGGCGCCGCCAAGCTGGGCAGCATTCAGCAAAGCCGTGCCTAAACTGAATCAGCTGACCGACGTGGGCGAAGTGGAAGTCGGCACTTTCTCGATTGAGAAAGTATTGGCGCTGAAACCCGATTTGCTGGTTTTGGCCGAATGGCAATACAAGGCTTTGGGTTCCGATCTCGACCGCATCAACAAGGCCGGCATCCCCATCGTCGTGTTGGACTACAACGCGCAAACAGTGGCCAAACACGTCCAATCGACCAAACTCATCGGTACATTGACCGGCCAGCAGCAAAAAGCCGACAAACTGGCGGCAGACTACAAACGCGTTGCCGACACCATCCAAGCGCGCGTGCAAAAAGCCAACCTACCCAAGCCTAAAGTCTATATCGAGTTCGGCAACAAAGGCCCTGCCGAACACAGCGTTACCTTCGGCAAGAGCATGTGGGGTTCGATGGCGACACTGGTCGGCGGCAACAATATCGCCGCTTCTTCGGTCGAATTCTACGGCCCGATCAATCCTGAAAAAGTCCTCGCCGCCAAACCCGACGTGATCGTGATTACCGGCCGCGAAACCGAATTGAAGAAAAATCCTGCCGCCATGGCCATGGGCTGGGGCATTCCAAAAGCCGAAGCGGAAAAACGCTTGGCAGGCTTTGCCAAACGCGCCGGCTGGGCCAACCTGCCTGCGATTAAAAACAACCGCCTCTATGCCGCCTACCACGCCAACTCGCGCACGCTGTCCGACAGCGCATCGATTCAGTTTATGGCCAAAGCGATTTATCCGCAGTTGTTTAAGGATTTCAACCCTGAGAAGACCTATCTGGACTTCTACCGCCAAAACCTGCCCGTCGTACCGAACGGCACGTTCTACCTCTATCCGAAAGGACAATAAGGTAATTTAGATTTTCAGACGGCCTTTTAAATCGGAAGGCCGTCTGAAATTTTTGCGGAAGAAAAAGGCAAACCTGTTTCTCCCCTTTCACAACACTCTTTTTTAAAGGTTTGAAACATGAATGATTCGGTTGTCGCCGAGATTGTGAAAAACCAGCGCAAGTTGGAAGGCAAGCGTTGGTTGATTGTGTTGATGTTTTTAGTCATCGCGGCGGTCAGTTTCCTATTCGACATCGCTACCGGCCCGGCGATGACGGACACGCTGCCCGTCGGCGAAGTGGTCAATGTTTTGCTGGGCAAACCCGAAGTCGATGAAATGAACCGCCTGATTGTGATGGATTTGCGCCTGCCGATTGCGGTGATGGCGCTGGTGGTCGGCGCGGCTTTGGGTGTCGGCGGTGCGGAGATTCAGACGTTGTTGAACAACCCGATGGCCAGCCCTTATACGCTGGGTTTGGCGGCGGCGGCGGGTTTGGGCGCGTCGGCGGTGATTGCGTTCGGCGGTTTCGGGCTGCCTGAAACGGTCGCCGTCCCCATCGGTGCGTTTGTGATGACCATGCTGGCTTCGGGCATCTTGTTTCTGTTTGCCTCGGCACGCCGCTTCAACTCGGCGATGTTGGTGCTGGTGGGGATTGCGCTGTTGTTTCTGTTTCAGTCGATTCTGTCGCTGATTCAGTTTATCGCCGCGCCTGAGATTTCGCAGCAGATTCTGTTTTGGCTGTTCGGCAGCCTGACCAAGGCAACTTGGGAAACAGTCATCGTTACGGCGGCGGTTACGGCGGTATGCGTGTTTCTGCTTTCGCGCGATGTGTGGAAGCTGACTGCGCTGCGCTTGGGCGAAGAACGCGCCGTCGGACTGGGCATCAATCTGCAATTTTTGCGCCTGAAAACGCTGGTGTTGGTGGCGGTAATGACGGCGACGGCCATCAGTTTTGTCGGCGTGATCGGCTTTATCGGCTTGGTTGCCCCGCATGTGGCGCGGATTCTTTTGGGCGAAGACCAACGTTTCTTCCTGCCCGGCGCGATGCTGGCGGGAGCGGCGTTTTTATCGGTCGCCAGCGTGTTGTCCAAGGTGATTATCCCGGGCGCGCTGTTTCCGGTGGGGATTGTTACGTCGTTTGTCGGCGTGCCGTTCTTCTTCTGGATTGTATTAACGAAACGATAGGCCGTCTGAAATGTTGAAACTTGAAAACGTACACATCCGGCGCGGCGATTATGTGGTCGCCGACAATATCGATTTGACGCTGGAACAAGGCAAAGTCTATTCCGTGCTCGGCCCCAACGGTACGGGCAAATCCTCGCTGATGAAAACGATTTTCGGCGAAGTCGCGCACAAAGGCACCATCCGCTACGGCGACGAAGTGTTGAGCAAAATCCACCTGCAAAGCTGGCGCAAACGCATAGGCTATATGCCACAGGACACCGCCGCCGAAGCCTCGCTGACCGCGCTGGAAGTCGTGTTGCTCGGCCGCATGGACGCGCTGCACATGCACGTCGGCGATGAACTGCTGCACGAAGCCGCAAGTATCATGGCGGAGCTGGGCATCGGCCATCTGGCGCACCGCGACGTCATGCGGCTTTCCGGCGGACAGCGGCAGCTCGTGATGTTTGCCCAAGTCATGCTGCGCCGCCCCGAAATCCTGATGCTGGACGAACCGGTCAGCGCGCTGGATATGCACCACCAGTTGAATCTCTTGGAACGCGTAGTGCAATACACGCACGAACACAATCTGGTTACGCTGATGGTGTTACACGATTTGAGCCTCGCCGCGCAGTTTTCAGACGACGTGATTCTGCTCGGCGAAGGCAAAGTACAGGCGCAGGGCGCGCCGCAGGACGTGTTGCAGGCGGACATGATAGGCAGGCTGTACAAGGTGGATATCGAACTTTTATACGACAGCAAAGGCCTGCCCGTTATCCGCCCGATGCGGCAATCCTAGCTGAGAAATCTGCCACCAAGAAACCAGCCCCGCAACCATTTTATACTCTTCACAAAAAGGACTCCCCCATGAAAAAATCCCTCTTCCTCCTGATGCTGACCGCGTCCCTTAGCGCATACGCCGCCAACCACGAAGTCAAAATGCTCGACAACGGCAAAGACGGCAGCATGGTGTTCGAACCCGGCTATGTCAACGCCAAAGTCGGTGATACCGTAACCTTCAAAGCCGCCAACAGCGGACACTGGGTGCAAAGCAAAGCCCTGCCCGACGGCGTTGCCGACTTCCTCTCCGAAGACGGTAAAGACTTCACCCTCAAACTCGACAAAGAAGGCGTGTACGTCTACACCTGCCCGCCGCACCGCATGATGAACATGAGCGGCGTGATTCAGGTCGGCAAACCGGTGAACAAAGCCAAAGCGCAAGCCGTTGTCGATGAAATGGAAAACCGCGCCATGCAAAGCAAAGGCCGTCTGAAAAAATACATGGCGCAAGTGAAGTAAAAGCGTTTATGCCTGCATTAAAGGCCGTCTGAAACCTTTCAGACGGCCTGTTTCCTTTGCGTAAAACCCACATCAAAGCTATATCTTCCGTTTCAGTTTCCGATAAAATAGGCCTATTCCGACACAAGATCCGTAAGCATGATACGCCGCCTTTACGCCACGCTGTGGCACCTCGCCCCCTTCCTGATCCGCCGCCACCTGCGCCGCCGCGCCCTCAAATCCCCAGCCTATCTCGAGCATTGGGACGAGCGTTTCGGGCAGGCGTATCCCAATCCCGTGCAACGCCCGATTTGGATACACGCCGTATCCGTCGGCGAAACGCGTGCGGCCGAACCTTTGGTGCAGGCATTGCGCCGCCATTTTCCCGACTCGCCGTTTCTGATTACCCAAATGACGCCGACCGGCCGCGCCACCGCGCAATCCCTGTTCCCCGATGCGCAATGCCGTTACCTGCCCTACGACAAATCCGAATGGGTTGCCCGATTTTTAGCCGAACACCGCCCCATCTGCGGCATTTTGATGGAAACCGAAATCTGGCCCAACCTGATGCACGGCTGCAAAAAAGCAGGCATTCCCCTCTTTTTGGCCAATGCACGCCTCTCCGAAAAATCCCAACGCGGCTACCTCAAAATCCGCAAACTGGTCGAGCCTGCCATGCAGAGCCTCTCCGGCTGCTTTGCCCAAACCGCCGCCGATGCCGAACGCCTGCACCTCATCGGCGCGTCCAACGTCCACGTCTGCGGCAACACCAAATACGACATCGCGCCCCCCAACGACTCGCGCCCGCTTGCCGCCGCCTTTAAAGAACGCATCGGCGCACGAGCCGTCGTCGTCTGCGCCAGCACGCGCGTGTACAAAGGCACAGACGAAGCCGAGCTGCTCCTCAAAGCATGGCAGGGCTACCGCGGCAATGCCTTGCTGGTCATTGTCCCGCGCCACCCTGAAAACTTTCAGACGGCCTACGATACCGCCAAATCGCTTGGTTATACCGTGCAAAAACGCAGCGACGGACAACCCGTTTCCCCCGATACACAGGTTTGGATAGGCGACAGCATGGGCGAACTTGCCGCCTACTACCTCAGCGCAGACATTGCCTTCGTCGGCGGCAGCCTCGTTGATGCCGGCTGCCAAAACATCATCGAACCCATCGCCTGCCGCGTCCCCACCCTCTTCGGCTACTCCAACTACAACTTCGCCCAAGCCTGCAAAGGCGCAGTCGAAGCCAAAGCCGCCGTCCGCGTCGAAACCGCCGAAACCTGGTACAGAACCACGCGCCAATACCTCGACGACGAAACGCTGCGCCAACAGCTGATCAACCACACCGAGCAATTCATTTCGCAACATCAAGGTGCCAGTGCCAAAATTGCCAAAGCGATTGCAGATTGTTTGAATCAGCGTTAAACAATAAAAAACCGCCCGTTCATGACAAACAGGCGGAAACTGAAAAACAGTTTTTTGTTTTCAGCCGTTTAATTGACTAAGAGCAGGAACAGGGTTAAGATAATCCTAACGACTGTCCGCAGTCTCAGCCATGAACGACCCGTGCGAGTGGTATGTTTCATGATTGAAACCATCCTTTCTAGGGCGGTTTCAGCACAAAGCCCCACTGCAATGGGGCTTTTTTGCTACCAGCCCCGCAACAATTATACCCAAACTTCCTAAAATCATTCCAAACAAATTTCCACTGAAAAGGCCGTCTGAAACCCCAATGTTTTGGGTTTCAGACGGCCTTTTCTCAACCTACAAACTTAACGTCCTGCTTTCAACACGCGGCGTGCAAACACGAACATACCGAAAACAAAAAACGCCAAGCCCAGCCATTTGGCGGCCGTATCCCAGTTTTCCAGGTTCAGGGCCAAAGGCGCATCCGAACCGCCGTTGGTTACCGAGAAGGCGATGATAAACGCCATAATCACACCAATCAGGCTCTCGCCGACAATCAAACCGGCAGAGAACAGCGTACCGATACGTTCCGCATTTTTCAGACGGCCTTCACGGTTTTCCTGACGGCGGGCAATGACGGATTTCAACACAGCCGCCAATACCGCGCCGATTACAATCGGCATATTCACAGACGGCGGCAGGTAAATGCCCATGCCCACGGCCAATACCGGCAAAGCGCGCTTGCCGCCGGAAGATTTGCGCAATGTGAAATCGACCGCAATCAACGCCACGCCAATGCCCACGCCGGTGAAAATATAATCCCATTGCAGATTGTGCGAGAAAATACCTTGGGCGATGGTGGTCATCAAAGTTGCCTGAGGCGCGGCAAGGGCTTGGGCCGCATCCATGCCTTCACGCGGCATCGCGCCGGTAAAGCCGTAGGCTTCATACAAAAGCTCCAACACAGGCGAAATCACCAATGCACCGACAACGCAGCCGACAATCAGCGCAACCTGCTGCTTCCAAGGCGTCGCTTTTACCAGATAACCCGTTTTCAAATCCTGCAGGTTGTCATTAGAAATCGAAGCCACACAAATCACAGACGCACCGCAAAACAGCGTCAACGCCAGCAGAAATTTGCGGTTTGCCTCATCAGCCATCAAGCCGCCGGATTCGCCGACCAGCAACAACACCAACGAAATAATGACGATAGAGACGATGCCCACACCCGAAATCGGGCTGGAGGACGAACCGACCAAACCGGCCATATAACCACAAGCCGCGGCCACCAAAAAGCCGATAATCGAAGCCAGCAGCGTACATACAACCACCAACAGCCAAGCCAAACCGCCGGAAATATGCGAGTCGCCGATAAAGTGGAAGAAAGACACGCCCAACACCAGCATCATCGCCAACACCCAGGCAATCATCGCCTTAGGCGACAAATCCTGTTCCGTGCGTTCGGTCATCTGCGCACCGCCGAAATTGCGGAAAGACAGGCGCATACCCTCGACCATTGGTTTCATCAAAGTCAACAGCGTCCAAATAGCCGCAATACCGATTGTACCCGCGCCGATAAAACGGACTTTTTCCTTCCACAAAGACATCGCAAAAGGAATCATCTCCATATCGGCAGGTTGCGGAATATGCGCCGACAGATAAGGCACGGCCACGCCCCAGGCAATCGAGATACCCAGCAAAATCGCGATACCGCCAGTCAGTCCGACCAAATAGCCCGCGCCCAGCAAGGCCAAAGAAAAGCCCATCGGCACTTGAAACACCGACGCGCCACCTTTAAACCAAAAGCTCGCGCTGTCCGCCACCACGCGCAAACCGCTTGCGCAGAAGCTCATCAAACCGGCCAGAGCGCCGCCCGACACCAATTCCTTGATACCGCTGCCGCCTTCCTGCTGGTCCGCATCATGGTCGCCGACCTTCAAAATCTCAGCCGCTGCCACGCCTTCCGGATAAGGCAAATCGCTCTTCACCACCATCGCATAACGCAAAGGCACAGTGAAAATCACGCCCAAAATACCGCCGGACATACACAGCAGCGTAGTCTGCCAAAACGGAAAGCCCGCCCAATAACCGGCCATCAGCAAACCCGGCAAGATAAAAATAATACTGGAAAGCGTCCCCGCGGCCGAAGCCTGAGTCTGCACCATATTATTTTCCAGAATATTACTGCCTTTAAAAAACTTCAAAACCGCCATCGAAATTACCGCAGCCGGAATCGAAGACGCAAAAGTCAAGCCCACCTTCAAGCCCAAATACACATTGGATGCCGTAAAAATCACCGTAATCAACGCGCCGAGTATCATTCCCCGCAGCGTCAGTTCACGGAAACTCGCATAAGGATCAACCGCCTGTTTCATAAAAATATTCCTGTATCAGGTAAACAATCAAATCAAAACTTTTCAGACGGCCTTTTGATACATCCATCAGGCCGTCTGAAAAGCCTCTCTCTTACCATTTTAATGAACTATCCGACTACACGCAAAAACCCTATTTATTTTCATTTGACGTCAAATCATATCGATACAGACGTTTGGGGCAGTTTGTCGGTTTCAGGTAGAATAACGCCAAATTCATCAACCGTTCAGAAAGCCGCCGCCATGTATTCACTCGTCCGCCCTATCCTGTTCCGTTTCGATGCAGAAAAGGCCCATCATTTCACGCTCAACAGTTTGCGTTCTATCGAAAAACTCGGCCTGCTGCCCAAGGTGGACAGCCACACCCGACCAACCGAGCTGATGGGTTTGCAGCTACCCAATCCGGTCGGCTTGGCGGCAGGTTTGGACAAAAACGGCGAGTGTATCGATGCGTTTGCCGCTTTAGGTTTCGGCTTTGTCGAAATCGGCACGGTAACGCCCAAGCCGCAGCCGGGCAATCCGCAGCCGCGCCTTTTCCGCGTTCCCGAACACCAAGGCATCATCAACCGCATGGGTTTCAACAACCACGGCATCGACGCGATGATCCGCAACATTGAAAACAGCCGCTTTAAAGGCATTTTGGGCATCAACATCGGTAAAAATGCCGTTACGCCGATTGAAAACGCGGCCGATGATTATCTGATTTGCCTGGAAAAAGCCTACGCCCACGCGAGCTACATCACGGTCAATATTTCCTCCCCCAATACGAAAAACCTGCGCGCCTTGCAAGGCGGCGACGAGTTGAGCGCATTGCTGGAAGCCTTGAAAAACAAACAGGCGCAACTGGCGGCCGCGCATGGCAAATATGTGCCGCTGGCGGTTAAAATCGCGCCGGATTTGGACGAGGCGCAAATCGACGACATCGCCCATGTAGTCAAATCCGTAGAGATGGACGGCATCATCGCCACCAACACGACCATCGACAAATCCAGCTTGGGCAGCCATCCGCTCGCAGGCGAACAAGGCGGCTTGAGCGGTTTGCCCGTGCGCGAGAAAAGCAATCAGGTGTTGAAACTTTTGGCAGAACGCATTGACGGCAAACTGCCGATTATCGGCGTCGGCGGCATTATGAACGGCGCGGACGCGGCAGAAAAAATCCGCTTGGGCGCCAGTGCGGTTCAGGTGTACAGCGGTTTGATTTATCGCGGCCCTGAGTTGATTAAAGAGTGTTTGGCTGCGTTGAAATAATACTTTTCCAAAAACAAGGCCGTCTGAAATCTTTCAGACGGCCTTTTAATGTGCTTTCATTCTTCAAACAGATTGCCTTGTGCCAATAAGGTTTTGACCGGTGCAAAATCGCGGCGGTGTTCCGGCAAGACGCCGTATTGTTTCAAGGCGGCCAAATGTTGCGCCGTGCCGTAGCCTTTGTGGCGGTCAAACCCGTATTGCGGATAGCGTTTCGCCAATTCATACATTTCCGCATCGCGCGCGGTTTTGGCTAAAACCGAAGCGGCGGAAATTTCGATGATTTTGCTGTCGCCTTTGACCACGGCTTCGGCAGGGACATTCAAATCTTTCGGCACGCGGTTGCCGTCTATCCACACTTTGTCGGGAGCGACCGACAGCCCCTCGACTGCGCGCTTCATCGCGGCCATGGTTGCGTGCAGGATGTTCAGTTGCAGGATTTCGTCGGGGTCGGCAAAGGCAATGCTCCACGCAATAGCCTGTTCCTTAATCATCTGCGCCAACATATCGCGCTTTTTTTCGCTCAGTTTTTTTGAGTCGGTCAAACCCGGCAGGTCAAAATGTTCCGGCAAAATCACTGCCGCCGCAAATACGCTGCCGACCAAAGGGCCGCGCCCCGCTTCGTCCACGCCTGCACTTAAAACCGTCGCCATTTCTTCACCGCCTGTCTGATTCAAATCCGCCATTATATCCGCTTGCGGCAGATAAAATCTGCAATAGTTCAAACCGTTGGGAAGCAGTTCAAATTTCATCTGCTTTACCAATCAGTTATAATTTACATCCCCACATACCCATACGTCTTACAACATGCCTGCCCAATCCGAACGCCTCCATTTTTCCGAACGCTGGCTCAACGCCTACGAACGCTACCGCTATCGCCGCCATATCCACGCCTTCCGCCTCGGCTTGGCGATCGTGTTCTCCACTCTGTTGGCCAAAGTCTTCCATCTGCAACACGGCGAGTGGATCGGCATGACCGTCTTTGTCGTCCTCGGCATGCTGCAATTCCAAGGCGCGATTTACTCCAAAGCAGTCGAACGCATGCTCGGCACAGCCATCGGTTTGGGCGTCGGTTTGGCCGTTTTATGGTTGAACCAGCATTATTTGCAAGACGGCGTTTTCTTCTATCTGATTATCGGTGCCGCCAGCGCAGTGGCCGGTTGGTCTGCGGTCGGCAAAAACGGTTATGTCGCCATGCTTGCCGGTTTGACCATGTGCATGCTCATCGGCGACAGCAGCCACCATTGGCTTGACAGCGGCCTGATGCGCGCCATGAACGTTTTGATTGGTGCCACCATAGCCATTGCCGCCGCCAAACTCCTGCCCCTGCGCTCCACACTCATGTGGCGCTTCATGCTTGCCGACAACCTCACCGACTGCGCCAAAATGATTGCCGAAATCAGCAACGGCAAGCGCATGACGCGCGAGCGTTTGGAGCAAAACATGATTAAAATGCGCCAAATCAACGCCCGTATGGTCAAAAGCCGCAGCCATCTGGCCGCCACATCCGGCGAAAGCCACATCAGCAACAATATGATGGAAGCCATGCAGCATGCCCACCGCAAAATCGTCAACACCACCGAGCTGCTCCTGACCACCGCCGCCAAACTGCGCGCGCCCACGCTCAACGAAAGCGAAATCCGCCTGCTCGACCGCCATTTCAACCAACTCCAACGCGAGCTTCGCCTGACCGTCCGCCTCATCAAAGGCCACTACGCCCGCCGTATCCGCATCGATACTTCGCTCAATACTGAACTAAGCAAACCGGCCGCCCGCCTGCATTACGACTGGCAAGGCTTCCTCTGGCTCAGCACCAATATGCGTAACGAAATCGCCGCATTGGTGATTCTGTTGCAACGTTCGCGCAATAAATGGTTGGACAAAAAAGAGTTGCAACGCCTCAAAGAACACCTGCGCAACGACAACAAGCCCAAATAGAAAGAGGCCGTCTGAAAAAAGGCCTGTCGTATTTTTACCCAAACCCCACCGCAAGACAGCAAAAGGCCGTCTGAAACCCAATGGTTCAGACGGCCTTTCCATCAATTCATCCGCAATTCGCAATAAATGCCGCATAAAGCAAAATCCCCTGCGATTGCAGGGGATTTTTATATTTGGTTGCGGGAGCAGGATTCGAACCTACGACCTTCGGGTTATGAGCCCGACGAGCTACCATGCTGCTCCATCCCGCGTCAGAAGTTGTAACTATACGGAAAGACGGAATCGCTGTCAAGCGTTTTTGACAGAAAATGCGAAAAACGCCGCTTTACAAAAAACCGTCCGCATGGTTTAATTTTTCGTTAATAAAGAAACAGGGGTGCTGCTTTCAAACCGAGCGGCTGAGAAATACCCTTTACACCCGAACAGGATAATACCTGCGTGGGGAGTTTCGGCAAATGTGATTTTAGACGATTGATTGAAGATATCCAAAGGCCGTCTGAAAAAAAGCAATGCCCCTGTTTCCATTTCATAACCGAGAAACAGGAGCAATTTTTTATGACTACCGCTAAAAAAACCGGCGATGAGGCGCGCCGTTTTTCCGACTTGAGCGAAGACATCGGCATCCGCTTCCAATATCCCAATTCCGACCGCGTCTATATCCCGGGCAGCCGCGCCGACATCCGCGTGCCTTTGCGCGAAATCCGTCAGGACGACACCTACTCGGCGCAAGGTACGGAAGCCAATCCGCCTATTCCGGTGTACGACACCAGCGGCGCATACGGCGATCCGGCGGCGCACATCGACCTAAAACAAGGGCTGCCGCACGTCCGCACCGCATGGCTGGACGAACGCGGCGACACCGAAATCCTGCCCAAGCTTTCCAGCGAATACGGCACCGAGCGCGCACACGATCCGAAAACCGCCCATCTGCGTTTCAACCAAATCACCCGCCCGCGCCGCGCCAAAGCAGGACGTAACGTAACCCAGCTTCACTACGCTCGCCAAGGCATCATTACGCCCGAAATGGAGTTTGTCGCCATACGCGAACGCATGAAACTGGACGAGCTTTTCAGACGGCCTGAATACGCCAAACTCTTGAAACAACACGCAGGGCAAAGTTTCGGTGCGAATATCCCGACCCATCCCGACCAAATCACGCCCGAATTCGTGCGTCAAGAAATCGCCGCCGGACGCGCAATTATCCCTGCCAACATCAACCATCCGGAACTCGAACCGATGATTATCGGCCGCAACTTCCGCGTCAAAATCAACGGCAACTTGGGCAACTCCGCCGTCACTTCCAGCCTGACCGAAGAAGTCGAAAAAATGGTGTGGTCGCTGCGTTGGGGCGCAGACACGATTATGGACTTATCCACAGGCGCACACATCCACGAAACGCGCGAATGGATTATCCGCAACGCGCCCGTCCCCATCGGCACCGTGCCGATTTACCAAGCTTTGGAAAAAACCGGCGGCATCGCCGAAGACCTGACTTGGGATTTGGTGCGCGACACCTTAATCGAGCAGGCAGAACAAGGCGTGGACTATTTCACCCTGCACGCAGGCGTATTGCTGCGTTATGTGCCGATGACGGCCGACCGCCTCACCGGCATCGTATCGCGCGGCGGCTCCATCATGGCGAAATGGTGCCTCGCCCATCATCAGGAAAACTTCCTCTACACGCATTTCGACGAAATCTGCGAAATCATGAAAGCCTACGACGTATCGTTCAGCCTCGGCGACGGCCTGCGCCCCGGCTGCATTGCCGATGCCAACGACGAATCCCAATTTGCCGAGCTGCACACCTTGGGCGAATTGACCGCCAACGCGTGGAAACACGACGTCCAAGTCATGATCGAAGGCCCGGGCCATGTACCGTTGCAACGCGTGAAAGAAAACATGACCGAAGAGCTGCAACACTGCTTTGAGGCGCCTTTCTACACCCTTGGTCCGCTCGTTACCGACATCGCCCCCGGCTACGACCACATCACTTCGGGCATAGGCGCGACCAACATCGGCTGGTACGGCACAGCCATGCTCTGCTACGTTACCCCGAAAGAGCATCTCGGCCTGCCCGACAAAGAAGACGTGCGCACCGGCATCATCACCTACAAACTCGCCGCCCACGCCGCCGACCTCGCCAAAGGCTGGCCGGGCGCACAGTTGCGCGACAACGCCCTGAGCAAAGCGCGTTTCGAATTCCGCTGGCGCGACCAATTCCGCTTAAGCCTCGACCCCGAACGCGCCGAAAGCTTCCACGACGAAACCCTGCCAGCCGAGGGCGCGAAAATCGCCCACTTCTGCTCAATGTGCGGCCCCAAATTCTGCTCGATGAAAATCACGCAGGAAGTACGCGACTACGCCGACAAGCAAAAAGCCCAACGGCAGGGCATGGAAGAAAAAGCGATTGAGTTCGTCAAAAAAGGGGCGAAGCTTTACAGTTAAAACGTAAAGCAAGAAAAGGCCGTCTGAAAATGTTTCAGACGGCCTTTTTAGTGATTAGTCTTTAAACCAAGCAACATACGCCCTGCTGCTTATTTTTCCACCCTGCGGAAATGGTGCGGACGGAAGCCGAGCGCGGCGAGGGAAACGAAGTAGAGACCGCCACCCAAGGCAATCAGGACGCAAAGTTGTCCTGCCCTTTTAAAACCACCGACGTGTACCCATTCAAACGGCAGATAATATTGCGCCGCCCACAAACCGCCGCCCATGACGGCCAAAGAGATGGTTATTTTAACCAAGAACACCGGCCAACCTTTGCGGGGCTGATAGATACCATGTTTGCGCAAGAGGTAAAACAGCAAACCTGCGTTTAAACACGAACCCAAACCGATGGAGAGAGACAGGCCGACGTGTTTGAGCGGCGAAATGAAGGCAAGGTTCATCAACTGCGTACAAATCAGTGTGAAAATGGCGATCTTAACGGGAGTTTTGATGTTTTGGCGCGCGTAAAAACCGGGTGCCAACACTTTAATCATAATCATCCCGATCAAGCCGAGGGAGTAGGCAACGAGCGCCTGTTCAGTCATTTGTGCGGAGTACAGCGTAAACTCACGATACATGAACAAAGTTGCAACCAGAGGGAAAGCCAGCACGGCAAGACCGACTGCGGCAGGCAGCGCCAGCAACATACACAGGCGCAAACCCCAGTCGAGCAGGTCAGAAAACTGTTCGGTATCCTGACTGGTAGCGTGTTTGGACAAGGTAGGCAGCAAGATCGTGCCGAGTGCCACACCCAAAACGCCGGTCGGCAATTCCATCAGTCGGTCGGCAAAATATATCCACGACACACTGCCGGACTGCAAAAACGAGGCGAAGATGGTATTGATGAATAAGGAAATCTGCGCCACGCTCACGCTCAAAATTGCCGGTGCCATCTGTTTCAGCACGCGGTTGACCGCCGCATCTTTAAAGCTGAGTTTGGGCATTTTCAAGAAGCCCAGTTTCGCCAACCAAGGCAGTTGGAACACCAGCTGCAACACACCGCCGACAAATACCGCCCATGCCAAAGCCATTATGGGCGGATTGAAATACGGCACGAAAAACAGGGAAAAAACGATAAAGGAAATATTCAAAAATGTCGGCGTAAAAGCGGGGATACCGAATTTATGATAGGAATTAAGGATCGAGCCGACAAAAGAGGATAGTGAAATCAAAAAAATATAAGGAAATACAACCCGTAGCAGATCAATGGAAAGCTGAACCTTATCAGGTTCATTGATAAAACCAGGGGCGTTAGCAACAATCACCCACGGCGCGGCTAGTATGCCCAGCGCGGTAACGATGACCAACACAAACGACAACATACCGGCCACATGACGCACAAACGCCTGCGTGGCTTCGGGCGAGCGGGTTTCTTTGTATTCCGCCAAAATCGGTACGAAGGCTTGGGCAAATGCGCCTTCTGCAAAAATACGCCGCAAAAGATTGGGCAGTTTAAACGCAACAAAAAACGCATCCGTCGCCGTACCTGCTCCAAACGTACGGGCAATAATCGTATCGCGTACAAAACCCAAAATGCGCGACACCATCGTTAGGCTGCCAACCTTGGCCAATGCTCCCAATAAATTCATGTATTTTCCTTACTTGTCTTTCAGGCCGTCTGAAAATCCGGCTTCTTCCAATACTGCCGCCGCCGCCAATGCCGCCGTATCTTTTTTCAACAGCAGATGCAAGGCGTGGAAATCCTGTTCCAACGCGGCTACGGCTTCAGGGCAGTCATACCAGTCTGCCACGGCCTGCGCCAGTTTTTCAGGGACGGCATCATGTTGCAGCAGCTCGGGAACGGCGGCTTTACCCAACAGAATATTGGGCAAACCGACATGCGGCACTTTGATTTTGTTTTTCACATACGCATAAGTCAGCGGCGAAATTTTGTAGCTGATGACCATAGGCCGCTTGCACAAGGCCACTTCCAAAGTCGCTGTACCGCTGGTGACCAATACCACGTCGGCAGCAGTGCAAACCGTATCCGACTGCTTGTCGGTCAGCGTGATGGGAAGGGCAGCAAATTCAGGCTGCGCCAAAATTTCGCTAATGCGTTTGCGCGTTGCGACCGTCGCTACAGGCAGTAAAAACTGTGCCTGCGGATAACGTTTCAGCAGCAATAAGGCCGTCTGAAAAAACACCGCCGCCATGTAATCAATTTCGCTCACACGGCTGCCGGGCAAGATGGCAAACACGGGCACGTCCGCAGGCACGCCCAGTTTCTGCCGCGCCGCCGCCCTATCCGCTTCCACCGGCATGGTTTGCGCCATCGGATGGCCGACAAACTCAGCTCTGCCTCCGGCATCGATATAAAGCTGCGGCTCCATCGGAAACAGGCACAACACGCGGTTGACCTGATGCACGATTTTATTGACCCGTTCGCGCCGCCACGCCCAAACCGACGGGCTGACGTAATGAATGGTATGAATGCCTGCCTGCTTGAGTTTTTCCGCCACGCCGAGATTAAAGTCCGGCGCATCGATGCCGATAAACACATCCGGCTTGAGGCGGATTAAATCGCTCACCAGCCCTTTGCGGATTTTCAAAATCTGCGGCAGGCGTTTGATGACCTCAACAAAACCGCGCACCGCCAGCTTTTCCTGATCGTACAAACTCTCGAAACCCTCCGCCTTCATGCGCTCGCCGCCGATGCCGGTAAACCGCACGTTCGGGCAACGCGCCTTAATGGCACGGATTAAGTGTGCGCCGAGCAAGTCGCCGGAAGCTTCGCCGACGCTGATGGCGATAAGGGGGGAAGAATTGGAATTCATACTGTTGAGGTTCGGAAGCTAAAAGATTTTGGGGCGGTCATTTGCCCACCCGTTTTCAGACGGCATCAGCGGCAAACAGACAGGAAACTGCCCTACTGCGCGGATTTTTGCAATCCAAAGGCCGTCTGAAAAAGTTTCAGACGGCCTTCAATCCATCAATCAACGGATAATGCCGCGTGTGGATTGTGCAAAAAAGTCTTTAAATACCGCCAATTCGCTTTGGGTTTCGGCGCGTTTCAGAATCTCTGCCTTGGCCTCTTCAAACGGAATACCGCGATGGTAAATGGTTTTATACACATCTTTGACGGAGGCAATCTGTTCGGCGGTAAAACCATTGCGGCGCATACCTTCACTGTTGAGGCCGGCCGGTTCGGCACGGTAGCCTGCAGCCATGAAGTACGGTGGTACGTCTTTGTGTACGCCGGCGGCAAACGCGGTCATGGCGTAGTCACCGATTTGGCAAAATTGGAACACCAGCGTGTAGCCGCCCAAGACGACGTAGTCACCGATGGTAACGTGGCCTGCGAGTGAGGCATTGTTGGCGAAGATGGTATGGTTGCCGACCACGCAGTCATGGGCGAGGTGGCAGTAGGCCATAATCCAGTTGTCGTCGCCGATACGGGTTTCGCCGATGCCTGTGACCGTACCAAGGTTGAACGTCGTAAATTCGCGAATGGTGTTGCCGTTGCCGATAATCAGCTTGGTCGGCTCGTCGCGGTATTTTTTGTCCTGCGGAATTTCGCCGAGGCTGGCAAATTGGAAAATGCGGTTGTTTTCACCAATGGTCGTATGGCCGTTGATAACGACGTGCGGGCCGATTTCGGTATTCGCGCCGATTTGCACATTGGGGCCGATGATGCTGTATGGGCCGACTTTGACGCTGGAGTCAAGTTCGGCTTTAGGGTCGATGACGGCGGTCGGATGGATAAGGGTCATGCTGTCTCCTTGCTGTCTGATACAGGTATTGCCTGCAAGATGCCGTCTGAACTTTCAGACGGCCTGTCCCATTCTTACACCACGCGTTTGGCGCACATAATCACGGCTTCAACGGCAACTTGGCCGTCGACTTTGGCAACGGCGTTAAATTTGCCGATACCGCGTTTGTTGGTCAGCAGCTCGACTTCAAAAACCAGTTGGTCGCCGGGGATGACTTGGCGTTTGAAACGGGCGTCGTCAATACCGGCGAAGAAGAAGAATTCGTTTTCTTTGCGGCCGCCTTCGCTGAGGATGGCGAGTGTGCCGCACGCTTGCGCCATGGCTTCGATAATCAGCACGCCGGGCATCACGGGCAGGTCGGGAAAGTGGCCTTGGAACTGCGGCTCGTTCATGGTGACGTTTTTAATCGCAGTCAGGGTTTTCATCGGTTCGAACGCAGTAATGCGGTCGAGTTGCAAAAACGGATAACGGTGTGGGATAAGTTTTTGAATGTCTTTGGCTTCAATCGGGAGTTGTACGTCCATGATGTTCGTCTTTCCTTGTTTGTATTGGGTTTAAACGTATTCGGATGCGGGGGCGCGGACTGTTTGCGCCGCCTTTAGGCTTCGTCGCTGTCGGCAAGCTGTTTCTCCAGCGTTTTGAGGCGTTTGTTCATTTCGCTCAAACGGTGGATATAAACGGCATTGCGCGCCCAGTCTTTGTAGCCCGACATCGGGAAAATACCGGCCAGATGCTGGCCGCTTTCGGTAATGCTGTGGGTAACGGATGTACCGCCGCCGATGGTGGTTTTATCGGCGATTTCGATGTGTCCGACCGTGCCGACGCCGCCGCCGATAATACAATAATTGCCGATGGTGACGCTGCCGGAAATACCGGTCTTGGCGGCGATAACGGTGTGCGAACCGATTTTGCAGTTGTGGCCGATTTGGACTTGGTTGTCGATTTTGGTGCCGTTGCCGACGGTCGTATCGCTCATTGCGCCGCGGTCGATATTGGTGTTCGAACCGATTTCCACATCATCGCCCAGCGTGACTGCGCCGGTTTGCGGAATTTTAAACCATGAATCGCCGGCAAAGGCCAAGCCGAAACCGTCCGCGCCGATGACGGCGCCGCTGTGGATTTCGACACGGTTGCCCAAAGTGCAGCCGTAATAGATGACGGAGTTGGGATGCAACACGACTTCATCGCCCAACGTGCAATCGTGTTGGACAACGGCATTGGCCAAAATACGGCAGCCTTCGCCCAATACGGCATTCGCGCCGATATAGGCATTCGCGCCGATTTCGCAGCTTGCCGGCACTTTGGCGCTGGCCTCGACAACGGCAGTCGGATGTACGCCGCCCTGTGCTTTGACAATCGGCGAGAACAATCGTGCCACTTTGGCAAAATAAAGATAAGGGTCGGCAGCCACAATCAGGTTGCGGCCTGCAAATTCGTCTGCGGCTTTCGGCGACACAATCACTGCGCCTGCCTGGCTGTCGTGTACTTCGGCTTTGTATTTCGGATTGGCCAAAAAGCTGATGTGTTCCGCCTGCGCCTGATCCAACGGACGGACGGCGGTAATGGCGATGTCTTCGCCTTTCCATTCGCCGCCGAGTTGGGAAACGATTTGGGACAGGGTGTATGCTTGTGAAGTCATGATAATCTGCCGTCAAGATGTCAGGCCGTCTGAAAGATGCCGGTTTGGGTTTCAGACGGCCTTAGGTTTGTCTATATATCACATTCGCTGCCGAGCAGAGTCAGTGAGCATTTAGGGCTTTGATAACGCTGTCGGTAATGTCGTAACGGCCGTTGACGTAAATCACGTCCTGCAAGATGAAGTCGTAACCTTCGCGCTTGGCTAAATCGACGATGACGCGGTTGGCATTTTGCTGGAGCGCGGCGAATTCTTCATTGCGGCGCAGATTGTAGTCTTCTGCCAACTCGGCCTGCTCCTTGCGGAATTTCTGTACCAGATTGCGCCACTTTTGGGTTTCCGCTTCCCTTTGGCTGTCGCTGAGCTTGTCGCCGCTCAGTTTTCGCTCCAAAGCCTCGCCTTCCTGTTGCAACTTTTGCAAGGCGGTTTGACGGCTTTTGAACTCTTTTTCCAAAGTCATCTGAATGCTTTGCGCCTGCTTGGATTCCTGATAAACGCGCTCGGTATTGATAAAACCGATTTTCTGCACGCCATCCGCCGCCGCTTGCGGCAACAGCGCGAAACCCGGCAGGGCTACGGCGAGGACACGGAGGGTGTCGGCTATTTTACTCATGATAAAAATCCTTGCTTGAAAACAAACGGGCGGTTTGCAATAAGCTTGCCGCCAATCTGCCATGAGGCCGTCTGAAACGGACAAACCCGGTTTCAGACGGCCTAAACATCATCAGAATGTCGTACCGAGTTGGAATTGGAAGCGTTGGATTTCGTCGCCTTCTTTTTTCTTAATCGGATAAGCATAACTGAACTTCATCGGACCCAGCGGAGAGAGCCAGGTCACGGCAGCACCGGCAGAGTAACGCAATTCGTTTTTGAATGTCGATTTGTGCGTTGTACCTACGCCATACACGTTTTGGAGCGCGCCATTGGTGTAATAAGAATTGCTGCTGCTGTCGTTGTAGGTTTTGTCATCCCACACGCTGCCCGCATCGGCAAACAGGCTCAGACGGACGGTACGAGAGTCTTTAATGCCTGGCATCGGGAAGAGCAACTCTGCGGAAACGTTGGCTTTTTTGTTACCGCCGTAGCTGATTTTCTCGCCGTATTCGTCATAGACTTTCGGGCCCAGCGTACCGCTTTCAAAGCCGCGGACAGAACCTAAACCGCCGCCGTAGAAGTTCTCAAAGAACGGCATGGTTTTGGTTTTGCCGTAGCCGTTGCCATAACCGACTTCGCCACCCAGCATCAACGTGAAATCTTTGCTCAACGGGAAGAACCAAGTTTGGTTGTGGGTCAGGGTGTAGTATTGCAGGTCGCTGCCCGGCAAAGCGATTTCGCCGTTTACGCCGGTCAGGTAACCGCGGGTCGGCCACAAGGCATTGTCGGTTTTGTTGCGGCCCCAGCCGATGGTACCTTTGTACAACCAGCCTTTGAAGTTACCCACGCCGTTGCCGTTGCCTTTACCGTATTGGTTGATAAAGTCGGCATAGCGTTTAGGCGCGCCTTTGTAGGTGTTCACGGTCAGACGCTCTGCGGCCAAACCGAAGTTCACACGGTCATATTCGGTAACTGGAATACCGATACGCAAACCGCCGCCGAAAGTTGTGGTTTTATATTGTTTCGCGCTGGAAGAAGCTTTACGCGGGTCGTAAGTCTTACCATAAAGGTCGTAGCCCAAGCTTACGCCGTCAGGTGTGAAGTATGGGTCGGTAAACGACAATGAGCCGTTTACTGTGGTTTTACTGCGGGAAGCGCGCAGGGCAACGGATTTACCCGTACCGAACAGGTTGTCTTGAGCCACACCGGCAGACATTACCAAACCGGTATCCTGAACCCAACCTGCGCTCAAGTCGAGCGAGCCGGTAGAACGTTCGGTCAGGCTCATGTTCAGGTCAACTTGGTCGGGCGTATTGGCCACAGGAACCGCATCAAATTGAACGTTGTCGAAGTAGCCCAACAACTCAACGCGCTCTTTAGAACGTTGCAGTTTGGCAGAATCGTAAGGCGCTGATTCCATTTGGCGCAACTCGCGGCGGATGACTTCATCACGGGTTTTGTTGTTGCCGGTAATGTTGATTTCGTTCACATAGATTTTGCGACCCGGTTGAACGGTCAACACAAAATCAACGGTATGCGTTTCTGCATTTGGAATCGGTTGGACATTGATTTCGCTGAATGCGTAACCTGCCTGACCCATGCGGTTTTGAATGGCTTCGAGCGAATTGGACATTTGCGCGCGCTCGTACCATTTGCCCGGCTTCATGGTCAGCAGTTTTTCCAAATCTTCTTTCGGCACTTCCAGCGTATCGCCTTCGATGCGTACATTGCCCCAGCGGAAGCGGTCGCCTTCGCTGACGGTTACTTTAATGGTCTGCTTGGTTTTGTCTTCGTTGGTTTGGATGTCGGTATCCAAAATACGGAAGTTGAAGTAGCCGTTGTTTTGGTAGTAATTGGTGATTTTTTCCATGTCCTGAGCAAATTTTTGCTCATTGAACTGGTTGCTCTTGGTGATCCAAGTCCACATGCCGCCTTCGCTCAGGGACATTTGTTTCATCAGACGGCGGTCGGAATAAACTTCGTTGCCCTCAAATGAAATATCGGTAATCTTGGTAGATTTGCCCTCTTCGATGGCAATATCAATAGACACGCGGTTGCGGGCGAGTTTGGTTACGGTCGGAGTGATTTGGACAGACTGTTTGCCACGGCTCAAATACTCTTCTTTCAAACCGGCAACGGCTTGGTTCAGCGTTGCTTGGTTGAAGTATTGGGATTGCGCCAAACCAAATGCTTCAAGGTTTTTCTTGATGGCATCGTTTTGCAGCATTTTCGCGCCGGTAATATTGAGCGAGCTGATGGTCGGCCGCTCAATCACGGTCAGCAGGACTTGATTGTCCATGGTTTCGACGCGTACATCGTCAAAGAAACCGGTTGCGTAGAGTTTTTTGATGATTTCTTCACTGCGCGCATCATTGAAATTATCACCGACTTTAACGGGCAGGTAGTTGAAGACGGTACTCGGCTCGGTGCGTTGCAGGCCTTCGACGCGGATGTCCTGAATGGTAAAGTCAGCCAATGCCATTGGCGACAGGCTCAATACCATTAAAGCGGAAGCAATCTGGTTCAGTTTCATAAATTATCCAAACAAACGGTTGATGTCATTAAAGAAAGCCACAGCCATCATCAAAAGCATGGCTGCCAGTCCGAAGCGCAGGCCAACTGCCTGTATGCGCTCGCTCAAAGGCTTTCCGCGTATCCATTCGGCGGTATAGAAAACCAGATGTCCGCCGTCTAAAACGGGTACGGGCAAAAGGTTCAACACGCCTAAGCTGATGCTGACCAAGGCCAAAAATTCGAGGTAGCTCTGCAATCCGAGTTTGGCGGATTGTCCGGCGACATCGGCAATGGTCAGGGGGCCGGAAATATGGTTCAAAGAGGCATTGCCTGTAACCAGTTTTCCGAAAAATTTGAGGGTCGTCCACGAATAGTTGACGGTTTTGTTCCAACCCAATTCAAAGGCTTGGGCAACGGAAGGCGTATAACGGTAGCGGATGGTTTTATCCCACTCTTTATCCGCTTGGGCAGCAAGCCCTGCTCTACCCACCAACACTCCTGCCGACTGCTCGACGCTGTCCGGCCGGATAGCGGTTGCCAGCACTTTGCCGTCGCGCTCGTAAGTCAGCTCGATTCGTTTACCGGGGCTGGCGCGGAAGAGTTCCGTCCATGCCTGCCAGCTTTCGATGGGCTTCCCATCGGCGGTCAGCAGTTTGTCGTTTTCCTTCAAACCTGCTTTTTCGGCCGGACTTTTGGCCAAGACTTTGCCGATGCGGTTAGTAATTCTAAAAGGCAAAAGGCCGATGTTGCCTTGGTTTTTCGCAACTTTACCTGCTTCAGGCGTGCCGGCAGCATCAATTATGCGGACGGCTTGGGTATTTGAGGCCGTCTGAACAGCAACTTTTACAGGGCCGGCTTCAAGGTTCAATACCATCTCGGTTTGCGCATCGCTCCAGTCTTTTACGGCGATTCCGTTGACCGATACAATCTTATCGCCTGCCTGAAAACCTGCTTTGGCGGCAATACTGGCAGGCTCGACCATGCCGACATAAGGGCGCAACTCGGTTACGCCGAAGGAAAAGCTCAAACCATAAAGCAAAACGGCCAAAATCAAATTGGTCAAAGGGCCGGCGGCGACAATGGCGATGCGCTTGGCCGGATGCTGCTTGTCAAAAGCGTAGGGCAAATCTGCTTCCGCCACCTCTCCTTCGCGCGTATCGACCATTTTAACGTAACCACCCAGCGGAATCGGGGCAAGACACCACTCGGTATCGCCGCGTTTTCGGGTAAAAAAGGGCTTACCGAAGCCAACGGAAAAGCGCACGACTTTAACGCCGCACCAGCGGGCAACAATATAGTGTCCGAACTCATGCAGGCTGACCAAAATCAGAATGGCGACGATAAAGGCTAAAAAGGTTTGCAAAAAAATCCCCTGTATGAAATGTGATAATCAACGGATAAGACCGTCTGAAAACCGATTATAAAGGCAGTTGTTCCATTTTGTCTGCCTAAATGCCAAGCGGTTGACGTTTCAGACGGCCTGTCATTGAAGCCTTATTGTTTGCCGATAAAGGCTTCTGCCTGCCTGCGTGTTTGCGCGTCTTGCGCCAGCAGGCCTTCGATATCGTGACGGCCGTCTGAAAAATCTTGGGCAAGGCAGTGGGCAACGACTTTGGCAATATCGGTAAACTTGATGCGTTTATCTAAAAAAGCGGCCACGGCCACTTCGTTTGCGGCGTTCAACACGCAAGGTGCGGCGCCGCCTGCATTCATGGCCTGATAGGCAAGTTTCAAACATGGGAAACGATCAAAGTCAGGCTTTTGAAAGGTCAACGCGGACAATGCGCTAAAATCCAACTCGCCCACGCCGGAATCGATGCGTTCGGGCAAGCCCAAGCAATAAGCAATCGGCGTACGCATATCGGGATTGCCCAACTGCGCCAATACCGAACCATCGCGATAACGCACCATGCTGTGTATCACGGATTGCGGATGGATGACGACTTCCAGTTTTTCCGGCGGACAGTTAAACAGCCAATGCGCTTCAATCAATTCCAAGCCCTTATTCATCATTGACGCGGAATCGACGGAAATTTTTCGCCCCATGCTCCAATTCGGATGCTTGACCGCCTGCTCGGGCGTAATGCTGTCAAATGTACTTAAATCGGTGTTAAGGAAGGGCCCGCCCGATGCAGTCAGGATAATCGAATTGATGCCGTGCTCATTCAGACGGCCTGTGTAATCCCTTGGCAATACTTGGAAGATGGCGTTGTGTTCGCTGTCAATCGGCAAGACGGCGGCGCCGTTTTGACGGGCAGTTTCCATGAACAATGCGCCGGAAACCACCAGCGTTTCTTTGTTGGCCAGATAAATGGTTTTGCCCTTGTGAGCGGCAGCCAAAGCCGAGGGCAAACCGGTCGCGCCGACAATGGCACACATCACGCCGCTGACTTCATCGGCCGAAGCCACATCAATCAGGGCTTGAGCACCATATAAAACCTGCGTACTGATGCCTTCTTGTTTGAGTTTCTTTTCCAGCTCGGCGGCATGGCCGGCATCGCCGACAACGGCATATTCCGGGCGGAACTGTTTGCATTGCGCCGCCAGCTTGTCCACCTGCCTATGCCCTGCCAGCGCGAACACGCGGAATTTTTCGGGATGGCGGGAAACAACGTCCAAAGTGCTTTCGCCTATGCTGCCGGTACTGCCTAATATGGTCAGAACTTGTTGTGTCATGGTGTGTTCTTTGTGTGCTGTGCAAACGGTATTCATTGTGTTTGAAATAGATTTCTTTGCCGTTTCCAATTTTCAGACGGCCTTTTACCTCCCGGCTAAACAGGCCGTCTGAAAGAATTACTCAATGCCGTATTCGATGGTAACAACCAGTCGGACTTGTTTGCCGACGGTGCTTTTATCGTAAGAACCGCCGTACTCGTCGTCCTCGCTGCTGCCGGTGTCGGCATAGATGTTGAACGAACCTTGCGAAGCAGAACGCATGGCGCCCACTTTGCCGCCGCCGGTTTTGGCAAATTCGGCCGCGCGTTTCTGCGCATCCTCAGTCGCCTGCGTAATCAAATCGCGTTTGATGGTTTCCAAATTGCCCAGCAAATATTGCGGATTGTCGAAACGGATGAATTCGTTTTGCGCACGGAAATTCAAAATGGCGCGCTGGGCGGCTTGGATTTTGTCCAGTTTTTTGGTGTTGACCACAATATTGAGATCGCCGTCGTAGCCGTTGGGCGTGCGGGTTACGTTGCCCAGTTCGTCACGGGTTTCATTGAAAACGCGCGACACTTCGGGCAGGCCCACTTTCATTTCAGCCGCCGTAAAGCCTTGCTCGCCCAAAAATTTAGACAGCTTCTTGCGTCTTGCCGTCAGCAAATCCAAAACTTCCTGATAGCTCTCGCCGTGCGCGTTCACGCCCGTATTCCACGTCGCGCTGTCGGATTGGAAGTTTTTCTCCGCCAAACCTTTTACGGTGATTGTCCCCGGTTGGCGCAGATTCTTAAACTGCACGCCCAAAATAAACGCTGCAGCCATCAATCCCAGTGCCAACAATACGCCCAAGATCGATAAAGATGAAATCTGTTTTTGTTCGGACATAATCAGCTCCCCCAACCATGTGAGACAGGCGGTTTAAAACAAATATACAAAGGCGGCATAAATGCTGATAACGGCAATCAGGCTGTCCACACGGTCGAACACGCCGCCGTGTCCCGGCAACAGATTGCTGCTGTCTTTGATACCGGCCGCACGTTTGAGCCAGCTTTCCAGCAAATCGCCGCACACGCTGACAACGGTCAGAATCAAGCCGATCAAAATAGTTTTTAACCAACCGGCTTCAAAAGCCAGCCAACCGGCTTTCCATACGATGGTCATGTACACGGCAACGCACAATGCGCCGCCGATCGCACCTTCCCAGCTTTTACCCGGGCTGATGGTCGGCGCAATTTTGCGCTTGCCAAACGATTTGCCGCAGAAATACGCGCCAATATCGGCCACCCATACCAAGCCCATAATCGCCAATAAAGACAGTGCGTCTTCAGGCTGAGGACGCAGGTAAACCAATGCGAACCAAAACGGCATCACCAACAACCAACCGACCGTGTAAGCCTGCCAGCCGCCGTTTAGTTTCCATTTCGCTTTCAGCCACCAAGGCATGACAATCAGCCAAAACGCCAATACGACACACCAAACCAAATTGGGCAACTGCCAACCGCCGGCATAGGCAATCACGCCGAACACCAGCGTTGACGCCAAATAATGATTGATTTTCAGCTTGTCCAAGCCGCTCATGCGGGCATATTCCCACAAAACCAACATGGCAATCAGGCCGCAAAACGCCGCCCACAGCCACATAGGTGCATAAAACAGCATGACCAGCATCAGCGGCAAGAGCCACAGCGCCGTTAAAATCCGTTGTCTCAACATAATTCTCAACCCCGTTGCTGCTCAAGCGGCAGCTGTTCGGAAGTCCGCCCGAAGCGGCGTTCCCGTTTTTGGAACGAAGCAATCGCCTCGTTCAACGATTTCTCATTAAAATCAGGCCACAGCGTATCCGTAAAATACAATTCCGCATACGCCATCTGCCACAGCAGGAAATTACTGATGCGCGTCTCGCCGCCGGTGCGGATAAACAAATCCGGCTCGGGTGCATCGCCCAACATCAAATAGCGCGACAACGCCTCTTCCGTAATCTCAGTTACACCCTCGGCAATCAACTGATTTGCCGCCTGCAAAATATCCCAGCGGCCGCCATAATCGGCGGCAATGCTCAAAGTCAAACCGGTATTGTTTGCCGTCAACGCCTCTGCCGCCTCAATCCCCTTCAGGATTTCAGCGTTAAACCGCTCGCGGCTGCCGATGACTTTCAAGCGCATATTGTTATCGTGCAAACGGCGCACCTGCTTTTGCAAAGCCTGCAAAAACAGCCCCATCAGAAAAGAAACCTCTTCCTCGGGGCGTCGCCAGTTTTCAGTCGAAAAAGCAAACACGGTCAAATACCGCACACCCAGCTCAGCACAATGCTTCACCATGTTCTCCAACGCATCCAAGCCGCGCTTATGCCCCATCACACGGGGAAAAAAACGCTTCTTTGCCCAACGTCCGTTGCCGTCCATAATCACGGCAATATGTCGGGGGATGGCAGAGTGTTCCAAAATCGTCTGCGTACTGCTTTTCATGTCTGCCTTTCAGGGAGCAAACCGTCCAAAGGCCGTCTGAACGGTTTGCACACAGGATTAAATCGCCATCAAATCTTCTTCTTTGGCCGCCAAGAGCTTGTCTGCCTCAGCAATGTATTTGTCGGTCAACTTCTGAACCGCTTCCTCGCCGCGGCGGGCTTCATCTTCAGAAATCTCTTTGTCTTTCAACAATTTTTTGAT
The DNA here is from genome assembly GCF_001815375.1 of Neisseria sp. HMSC065C04. Classification (NCBI taxonomy): domain Bacteria; kingdom Pseudomonadati; phylum Pseudomonadota; class Betaproteobacteria; order Neisseriales; family Neisseriaceae; genus Neisseria; species Neisseria sp. HMSC065C04. The sequence goes on along the minus strand of NZ_KV820422.1, from coordinate 119,961 downwards.
GTGGTCGTTTGCATCACGGCGCACATTGCGGATAGACACACGACCCTCTTCCGCCTCGCCGCGTACCACTTTGATCAAATCTTTACGGCGTTCCTCAGTCAGCATAGGCATAGGGACACGGATCAAATCGCCGACAGAAGCAGGGTTCAGGCCCAAGTTGGAATCACGGATCGCTTTCTCGACTTTTGAAGCCATATTGCTCTCGAAAGGTTTCACACCAATCGTACGCGCATCCAAAAGCGTTACGTTTGCCACTTGGCTCACAGGCACCATGCTGCCCCAGTATTCCACTTCCACTTGGTCGAGCAGGCCGGTATGCGCACGGCCGGTACGCACCTTAGCCAAGTTTTCTTTCAATACTTCCAGAGAACGCTGCATTTTGCCTTCAGCTGTCTTTTGAATATCATTAATCATCTTATACTTTCAATTTCATAGGAATAAAACAGGATTAACCGAGAATAGTACCGTTAAACCGCCCTCACGACAAGGCTTTACGCCCCAACAGCCTTGTTTTCTAACCGATATTTAACATCAAACAAAATAAAGGCCGTCTGAAAATCTTTCAGACGGCCTTTATTGTTTCAAGCAACTACATCAACTCAGCCTTTTGGCTTGATTTATTTGCCGACTGACCCAAGCAGAAATCTCCCTATCATTTTCAATCGGCATCTAATCTTAATAACTCAAAAGCTAACAGATTGTACTCTTGGTAATTAAAGTTAACTCTCCCTCAATATCTATCTACCATCACTATCGGAAACCTTCTCTCTAAAGTAATGAAGTTCGCAAGGTCGGTCCAATATAATAACCTGTCTTCCTATGCAAATTCTCACATTAGTTTGCAAAATTTGTATAAAAACTGTATTACGTTATAATTGGTTTTATTCGAATCCGTTATTTAATTCACCTGAAAACGAACAGATAAATGCAAATTAACTGGAGAATATCTATGAACAAACTACTCATTCTATGCTCAACATTAGCGCTTTCTGCCTGTGTTGTACCACATCCTTATACTTCAACCGAATATCAAAAATATAAACAAAGTGATTTGAAAGTACCAAACCAACCTTATCCTATACGTTTAGAGGGAGAGTTCGAGCGTAATGGTAAGCCTTTCCCTAAAGTAAATCCGGCTCTAACAAAAGCTGCCAAAATTGCACTAAACGGAACAAAGATTGTAACAGTAGACCCGCAAGCCCAAAACAGCCTGAAAATCCATGCCAACAATATCGCCGATATTGGTGGTGCAGTAGGTAACGGTATAAAAACAGGTCTGACTTTCGGATTAGCAGGCAGTACAGTTCAGGATTACTATCAATTCTACTGTAGCTACTCAGATGGCAAAAAAGAATTAAACCGTTCCGAATTTAATCACGCTATTGTGACTACTATTGGTTTAACCTCCACACCAAAAGAGCTGACTCCCCATAGCAATCTGGATCAGGCATTTATCTCTGTAACTAAAGATATTGTTGTTAATTGCTTAGGCGACTTGCAAAACAAAGGTTTCTTGTTACCTGAAGCGGCCAATACCAATGCCGGCAGCAACTGAAATTTCTGAAGATATTGCCAAAGCTGCCATTATGAAACTGAATATGGCAACTTCAGGTCAATGTTCCAAAGCTCATCCCTAAAACAATCCTTACTTGATATAAAAAGGCCGTCTGAAAATCTTTCAGACGGCCTT
>NZ_KV820422.1:7878-118171 GCF_001815375.1 Neisseria sp. HMSC065C04 | reverse complement strand
AAAGGCCGTCTGAAAATCTTTCAGACGGCCTTTTCCTTATTCAAATCCGATTCCTACTCTCTATTTCGCTCATTCCAAAAATAACGCCATACAAAGCATGGGAAGGCAAAAATCAGGTAGAGGCAAACCACGGTCGCGTAAAACTCCCAATCTTGGGCATGCACGGCACCGGCGCGTGATTCGAGGATATAGGCGAGGATCGCGGTAAGAAGGAAGCCCGCCAGCAATTCGATCAAGTGATGGCCGATGTGTTTGCGTTTCAGGGCGATGATGCCGAAGAATTTAGTGGTAATAAAGGGTGCGTTGGCAAAGATAAGTGCCAACAGCAAAAGAATGTACATGGATGCGGTCATGGTGGTCTTTCTGTTTTCAGACGGCCTACGTGTGATTTTAACATGTTAAATGGGCATTCTTGCCCATCATTATCCGTGGAATATTCAATCTCTTGATGATACCCGCCCAATGTTTGTCAGAAGGCTTGAGGCCGTCTGAACTTTGGGTATATTTCACCCAGATGCGAATCCTAACAAAAACGGCGACTTTGGAACAGCCGCCGTTGGTTTTGTTTAAAGCTTACAGGGTATTTTCCAATGCTTTGGCACACCAGTCGATAACGGTTTGCGGCATGATACCCCACAGGAGCAGCAAGAAGGCATTGACCGTCAGAACAAATTTAGCGGCATAGTTACTGCCGACCGGCTGGTCATGATCAGGCGCATCGAAGTAGATGACTTTGACCACGCGCAGGTAGTAGAACGCGCCAATCAGCGACATGATGACGGCAAATACGGACAACCAAACATGGCCTTGTTTCAAGAGCGCCATAATCACGCCGAATTTGGCGTAAAAGCCCATCAGCGGAGGAATGCCTGCCATAGAGAACATGGACAGCAGCATCAGGAAGGCAAACCATGCATGGCGTTGGTTGAGGCCTGCGAGGTCTTTGATGTCTTCACACTCAATGTCTTTGGTGGACAATACCATCAAAACACCGAAGCTGACTGCCGCCATCAAAGCATAGGTAATGGCGTAATACAAACCTGCGGTAAAGCCGACCGCTCCTGCCATAAACGCCAACAGGATAAAGCCCATGTGCGATACGGTGGAATAGGCAAGCATACGTTTGATATTGGTTTGCATGATGGCTGCAAGGTTACCGACCACCAAAGAAGCAACTGCAAGAATGGCCAACATCGGCGCCCAGTCTGAATGTATGGTATCCATACCTGTAATCAGGATACGGAATGCGAAGACAACGGCGGCAATTTTCGGAGCCGTACCCACAAAGGCGGTAACAGAGGTCGGCGCGCCATCGTACACATCGGGTACCCACATATGGAATGGAACCGCACCCAATTTAAATGCAATGGCAACCACAATAAATACCACACCTAATTTCAGCAGCCATTGATTAGCCTGCCCATTGGCCGCAGAGGCCAAGACGGAAGCAAAATCAAGAGAACCGGTGGCGCCGTACACCATGGAAATACCATAGAGCAACAGACCGGAGGCCAATGCGCCCAATACAAAGTATTTCAGCGCAGCCTCGGCAGATCGACCGGAATCGCGACGCAGGGCAATCATGGCGTACAGTGATAAAGACAACAATTCCAAACCAATATACGCAGTCAGGAAATGTGCCGAGCTGACCATGACGCTCATACCCAACAGAGCAAACAGCGAGAGGGTGTAAAACTCGCCTTTAAAGATTTGGCGGTCTTGATTGTACGGTTTACTGTAAATAAACAGACTGAATGTCAGCGCATACAACACCAATTTTGCCAAACGGGACATGCCGTCTGCAATATACATTCCATTAAACGTAAGCAGACTGCCCTGTTCCCATACTGCCAATTGGGTGACAGCCACGACAATGACCGTTCCCAAACTCATCAGATGGGTCAGATAGCGGTTTTTATCGCAAATCCACAAGTCTGCCAGCAATACGACACCCAATAGCGCAAGCAGCACGATTTCGGGCATGGCGGGCATTAAATTCAAATCAGACCAGTTCATTTACACACCTCAAATCTTGCTTTGTGCCACATGGGCAATCAAATCGTTTGCCGCTTGATGCACTACTTCTATAAACGCTTGCGGATACAGACCCATGCCCAAAACAGCAACCGCCAAAATCGCCAAAATCGCAAATTCGCGGCAATTGATGTCTTTCATTTCGGCAACGTGCGGATTGTGGATCGCACCAAAAATAACGCGTTTGTACATCCACAGAGTATAAGATGCACCGTAAATCAAGGTCATGGCGGCCAACGCGCCTACCCAAAAATTCACTTTAACCGCACCCATAATCACCATAAACTCGCCCACGAAGCCGGAAGTCGCAGGCAGACCGGCATTAGCCATACCGAACAACATCATAAACGCCGCAAACTTAGGCATCACATTGACCACGCCGCCATAATCGGCAATATTGCGGGTATGCAGGCGGTCGTACATCACACCGATACACATAAACATCGCGGCGGACACAAAACCGTGGGAAATCATTTGAATGATTGCGCCTTTCAATGCCCAATCATTCAGTTGGCCGTTCACAAACAGGAACATGCCCAAAGTGACAAAACCCATATGGCTGATGGAAGAATACGCCACCAGTTTTTTCATATCGGTTTGCACCAAAGCCACCATACCGATATAAATCACGGCAATCAGGCTCAATACGATGATCACGGGGGCAAAATAGCGAGCCGCGTCCGGCATAATCGGCAGGATAAAGCGCAAGAAACCATATGCACCCAGTTTCAGCGTAATTGCCGCCAATACCATCGAACCGCCGGTCGGCGCTTCAACGTGGGCATCCGGCAACCAAGTGTGCACAGGGAACATCGGCACTTTTACGGCAAATGACAGGAAGAACGCCACAAACAAAAGCTGTTGTACACCCAGCGGAATCTGTTTAATGTTTTGGAAATCGACAATAGAGAAGCTGCCTGTTTGATAGTACAGGTAAACCATGGCAACCAGCATCAAGAGTGAACCCATCAGCGTATAGAGGAACAGCTTGACCGACGCATAGACGCGGCGCGGGCCGCCCCATACACCGATAATCAGGTACAGCGGAATCAGCATACCCTCGAAGAACACATAAAACAGAATCGCATCCTGCGCGGCAAACGCACCGTTAATCAAACCCGACATCATCAGGAATGCCGCCATATACTGCGCCGGACGTTTCTGAATGACTTCCCAACCGGCCAATACCACCAACAGCGTAATAAACGCATTCAAGATGATAAAGAGCACTGAAATACCGTCCACGCCCAATGCATAGTTGATTTTCAGAAGCGGAATCCACTCGTGGAACTCGGTAAACTGATAGCCGCCGCTCAAACGGTCGAAACCGGTAAACAGGGGCAGCGTTACCAAGAAACCGGCAAGCGCACCCATGAAGGCAAGCACACGCGCCAGCGGCGCACGGCTGTCTTTACCGGTCGCCAAAACCAGCACACCTGCGGCGATGGGTATCCATATTGCCAAGCTGAGTAGGTAGTTGGGAAACATAGTGGTTAACCTGTGGTTAAAATAAAAATGTGTTTATGTGGATATTTCTTCGTTTCAGACGGTCTGAAGGTTTAAGGCCGTCTGAAACCTTATTCTTATCGGAACAATCCCCAGAAGGTCATGCCGAGCAGTACCAATACGCCGAATACCATAGCGGCGGCGTAGGTGTAGATAAAGCCAGTTTGGACTTTGCGTACCTGCGCGGCAATCGCGCCGACCAGTTTGGCAGAGCCGTTGACGATACCGTTGTCGATAATGGCGGTATCGCCGACTTTCCAGAAGAAAGTACCCAATGCGCGCGTGCCTTTAGCGAAGACGTTGAAATACAGGGCGTCGAGGTAGTATTTGTTTTCAAACAAAACGTAAATCGGACGGAATGTCTGTGCAATTTTCGCAGGCAGGTGCGGCAGTTTGACGTACAGGAGCCATGCGCTCAATACACCTGCAATAGCGAGGTAGAGTACAGGCGAATGCAGGCTGTGAGACACCATTGCCAATGCGCCGTGGAACTCTTCCTTCATGATGTGCATGGTCGGATGCGCGTCGGCATTAACAAAAATCACGTCTTTGAAGAAATCGCCGTAGAGCATGGGTTCGATGGCGATGTAGCCGATGATGACGGACGGAATGGCAAGCAAAATCAAAGGCAGGGTAACGACCAGCGGGCTTTCGTGCGGATTGTCGTTTTTGCCCAAGCCGTGATGTTCTTCGCCATGGTCGTCTGAATGGTGTTCGGGCAGGCTGCGCCATTTTTCTTCGCCGTGGAACACCATAAAGTATTGGCGGAACGCGTAAAACGCGGTAACGAACACACTGGCGAGGACGGCGAAATAAGCAAATCCGCTACCCGGCAGGGTGCTGTATTTCGCTGCTTCGATAATCGAATCTTTGGAATAGAAGCCGGAGAAGAACGGCGTACCGATCAGCGACAAGTTACCGATCAGCATGGTCAGCCAAGTAATCGGCATGTATTTTTTCAGGTTACCCATGTGGCGCATGTCTTGGTCATGGTGCATACCGATAATCGCGCTACCTGCGGCCAAGAACAACAAGGCTTTAAAGAAAGCGTGGGTCATCACATGGAACATTGCTACGGAATAGGCAGACGCGCCCAGAGCCACGGTCATGTAGCCCAGTTGCGACAGGGTGGAATACGCAACCACACGTTTGATGTCGTTTTGAATCACGCCCAAAAAACCCATAAACAGAGCAGTAATCGCACCGATTACCATGATGACAGATAGCGCAGTGCTGCTCATCTCATAAATCGGCGACATACGCGATACCATGAACAGACCGGCGGTAACCATGGTTGCGGCGTGAATCAATGCAGAAATCGGTGTCGGGCCTTCCATCGAATCAGGCAGCCAGACATGCAGCGGGAATTGTGCAGATTTACCCATCGCACCGACAAACAGGAGTAAACAGGTTACAGTAATCAAAGACCATTCCACACCGGGGAACAGTTGGATAGTGGCCGTCTGAACATTAGGCAGATAAGCGAATACATCTTGATAGCGCAGGCTGCCGCCGAAATAGGCAAGCACCAAGCCGATACCGAGCAAAAAGCCGAAGTCGCCGACACGGTTGATCAAAAAGGCTTTCAGGTTGGCAAATGTTGCGCTTGGACGTTTGAAATAGAAACCGATCAAGAGATACGATACCAAGCCCACAGCTTCCCAGCCGAAGAAGAGTTGGATGAAGTTGTTGCTCATAATCAGCATCAACATGCTGAATGTAAACAAAGAGATATAACTGAAGAAGCGTTGGTAGCCGACTTTTTCGTCGTGCATATAGCCGATGGTATAGATATGCACCATCAACGACACGCCGGTAACCACGACCATCATCATCGCCGTCATCGTATCGACCAAAAAGCCGACGGAGAAATCTAAGCCGCCCATTGTCAGCCAGGTATAAACGTTCTCGTCAAACTTGGTACGGCTGCCATTGAGGAATCCCCACAGCACATAAGCCGACAGCACGGCAGACACCGCCACGCCGAGTATCGTAACCGTATGCGCGCCGGCACGTCCGATTTTGTTGCCGAACAAACCCGCAATCAGCGAGCCTGCCAAAGGTACAAGGGCAATTATCAAATATAAAGTCATATCGTTCATGATTACCCTTTCAACTCATCCAAATCGGCAACGTTGATTGTTTGTCGGTTGCGGTACACCAGCACCATAATCGCTAAACCGATGGCAGATTCGGCAGCGGCAACGGTCAGTACGAAGAATACGAAAATTTGTCCGGCAGTATCGCCCAAATATTGCGAGAAGGCGATAAAGTTGAAGTTCACCGCCAAAAGCATCAGCTCGATGGACATCAGCAATACCAGCACGTTTTTGCGGTTCATAAAGATACCCATTGCGCTGATACCGAACAGGAGCGCACCCAATACCAGATAATGCGTCAAAGTAATCATGCTTTACCCTCCCCTTCCGGCTTAAGGCCGTCTGAAACTTCGCTTTCTTCGGCAGATTCGACTTGCGGTTTAACCGCTTCCATTTTCACCAGACGCATACGGCCTTGATCGGCGCGTACTTTAACTTGGTCGGCTGGATCCATACGTTTCGGATTGGTGGTTTTACGGTGAACCAGCGCAATCGCGGCCACCATGCCCAACAGCAGCAATACCGCCGCCAACTCAAACGGCAACAGGTAGTCGGTATAAATACGGCTGCCCAAATCGCGGATATTGTTGTAATCGGCCGGAATGTCTTTCATCAGGCCAAATGCGGCCAGGTCAGTTTTCGGGTTGACCAAAATCAGGATCAGGGCAACCGCCAACAATGTGCCGACCACGCCGGCAACAGGCGCATGACGCCAGAAACCGGCACGCATTTCCTCAATGTCGATGTTCAACATCATCACGACGAACAGGAACAACACCATCACGGCGCCGACGTAAACCACCACCAGCGTCACGCCCAAAAACTCAGCCTGCATCAGCATCCAAAGCATCGCGCTCACGCAGAAGGTCAGCACCAGATGCAAAGCGGCGTGAACAGGGTTTTTAGCGGTGACGGTACGAACCGCACCGTACAAAACGATGGCGGCAAGAATATAGAACAGAATCGCGGAAAAAGTCATTCGTCTGCTCCTTAACGATACGGCGCGTCAGCGGCTTTGCGTTTGGCGATTTCAGCTTCGTATTTATCGCCAATGGCCAAAAGAATCGGCTTGGTCATGTGTAAGTCGCCTTTTTTCTCGCCGTGGTATTCAAAAATATGGGTTTCCACAATCGCATCGGTCGGGCAGGCCTCTTCGCAGAAACCGCAGAAGATGCACTTGGTCAGGTCGATGTCGTAACGCTTGGTGCGGCGGGTGCCGTCTTCGCGTTCTTCCGATTCGATGTTAATCGCCATTGCCGGACAAACTGCCTCACACAATTTACACGCAATACAGCGCTCTTCGCCGTTCGGATAACGGCGTTGCGCGTGCAGGCCACGGAAACGCACGGATTGCGGCGTTTTTTCTTCAGGGAAGTAAATCGTGTCTTTGCGGGCGAAGAAGTTTTTGAGCGTTACGCCCATGCCTTTCACCAATTCGCCCAGCAGGAAGGTTTTTACTAAATTAGCCATTTTCGGATGCTCTTTTCGGATTGTTCTGTTTACAGGCCGTCTGAAAGCGGTTTTTTAACCTGCCGCGCCCACCATTTCTAAAAACTCTGCTTCGGTCAGCTTCGGGGTATCGTTGGCCAAGTCGTAATACGGAGCTTTGCAATCGATAAAGATTTGCGAAGTGGTTTCAAAGCCCGCGTTGTCGGCAAACAGCCCGGCGTTGATGTAATAATCGTTGCCAACTTTCACAAACAGATGTGTGCCGCAGTGTTTGCAAAAACAGCGTTGCGCCCATTCGGACGACTGATAATGCGCAATGTGTTCGCTGCCTGTAATTTCAGGCGACTGGGCGGCCAAAGTAAAAGACGCGCCGCCGCCCCATACGCGGCATTTTCCACAATGGCAGGCGTGGAGTTCGCGGTTTTCGGCGGTTTCCAGTGATACTGCGCCACACAGGCATTGAGCTTTCATTAGGTTCTCTCGGTTTGAAACGGTTAAAAATTTGGGTTATAGGCTACCTGAAAACTTTCAGACGGCCTCCCTGCCCTATTTCCACAAATTCAGCGGTGAAATCATCCACACGCCCAAAATCACGATGTAGGCGAAGCCGATCGGAATCAGCACTTTCCAGCCTAGGCGCATGATTTGGTCGTAACGGTAGCGCGGGAAGGTTGCACGGATCCACAGATACCAGTACAGCACCGCCGCCATTTTCACGAACATCCAGAATGCGGAAGGCGTACCGATAAAGCCCCAGCTTTGCGGGAAGGGGGACAGCCAACCGCCGAGGAACATCAGCGATGTCAGCGCGGCAATCAGAATCATGAAAATGTATTCAGCAAGGAAGAACAGTGCGAATGCGAAGCCGGAATATTCAACGTGGTGACCGGCAACGATTTCAGACTCACCCTCTGCCACGTCAAACGGCGCGCGGTTGGTTTCGGCAACGGCGGAAATCAGATAGACAATGAAGATGGGGAAGAGCGGCAGCCAGTTCCAAGAGAATACCGAACCGCCGGCAATACCTTTGGCCTGTGCGGCAACGATGTCGGAGAAGTTCATGCTGCCCGATACCATCACAACGCACACCAGTGCGGCACTCATGGCAATCTCGTAGGAAATGCTTTGTGCGGAAGCACGCATTGCGCCCAAGAACGAATATTTAGAGTTGGAAGCCCAGCCCGCGATGATCACGCCGTAAACCGACAGCGAGGTAATCATCAGGATGTACAAAAGGCCGATATTGATGTTGGTCAGCACCCATTCTTCGTTGAACGGAATCACTGCCCATGCTGCAAAAGACGGGGCAAGCGACATAATCGGGCCGATATAGAATAGGGCTTTGTTTGACAGCTTCGGACGGGTTACCTCTTTAAACAAGAGTTTGAACACGTCGGCAAACGGCTGAATCAGACCCCACGGACCGGTTACGTTCGGACCGACGCGAAGCTGCATAAAGCCGATGACTTTACGTTCGAAATATGTCAGGTAGGCAACGGTCAGAATCAGCGGAATCAGGATAATCACGATTTTGACGATGACGGATACCACCAAGCCTACGGTGATACCCAAATCGCCCAGACCGAGCGTTGCGGCAAAGAGGTTTTGGAACCATTCTTGCATGATCAAGCTCCCGCCAGTTCAATAGTGTCCATCAACGCACCCAGCGCGGCATTTTCGGTATGCAGCGGCAGATGCACCACGTTTTCAGGCAAACCGGCATCGGCCTTGACGGCAACCGATACGCTTGCGCCGTTTTGTTTGGCGACAGCGGTTTGTCCGTCTTGCAGGCCCAAGCGTGCCAATGTGTTCGGATTTACACGCGCGGCAGGCACGGCGGCATGGCTGGTTTCTTGCAACGGTGCGGAACGGCGTACGATAGAATCAGTGTGATAAATACCGACGCCGCCGACACGGACAAGGCGGTTTGAGGCCGTCTGAACGCTCTCCCCTGTCCATGTACTGCGGTTATCCAGTTTAGACGGCAGGCTTTCTACATCCAGCGCATCTTTCAGAATCGCAGCGGTATCGTGGTATTCAAAACCTTTCAGGTCAAACAGATTGCCCAATACGCGCAACACTTTCCACATCGGACGCGAATCGCCGAAGCCTTGTACCACGCCGTGGAAAGATTGCATACGGCCTTCCATATTGATGAAGCTGCCTGATGTTTCAGTAAACGGCGCAATCGGCAACAATACGTCGCACAGGTCCAGCAGCGTTTCGCTGACAAACGGCGTAAACGCCATCACGCTTTTAGCCTGTTTCAACGCGGCCACGGCTTTTGCGCCGTCCGCCGTATCGATTTCAGGCTCGACATTGAGCAGCAAGACTGCCTGTTTCGGCGCATTTGCCATTTCGACAACGCTCTCGCCGGAGTTTACATTTAAGACATCCGCACCAACGCTGTTGGCGGCTTGCGGCAAGATGCCCAGCACTGCGCTGGTCGCGTCTGCCAGCTCTTGCGCGGCGGCGTAAATCGCGGCGTAATCAGGATGGTTTTGCACTTCCGCGCCCAAAATCACCGCTGCTTTTTCAGCGTTTTTCAGGCTGGCGGTAACGGCGTGTTCCGCATTCGCAGACAGGTTTTTCAGACGGCCTGCCCATTCGTCGGGATGTGCGGCTTCTTGAGACAGAAGCGGCATAAACAATTCTTCTTTACTGCTGGCCAATACGCTCAAAGCCATGCGGTCTTTGGCGGCGCGGCGCAGGCGGGCGGTCAGAAGCGGCTGTTCTTTGCGCAAGTTCGCACCGACTACCAATACGGCATCGTTGTCAGCCAAAGACTCAATGCTTTGTCCCAACCATTGCGCACCTTTAAGGCCGTCTGAAAGACGTTTGTCTTGTTGGCGCAAACGAATGGCAAAGTTTTTAACACCCAAACCGTCGGCGAGTTTTTTGGCCAGATACAGCTCTTCAACCGTATTCATCGGATTGGCCCAAACACCGACTTGGTTTTGGTTGCCGTCTTTGGCGATACATTCAATCGCGCTGCGGACATATTCCAACGCGGTTTTCCAATCCACGTCCATCCACTCGCCGCCCTGTTTGATTTTCGGGTTTTTCAGACGGCTTTCGTGATACAGGCCTTCGTAGGCGAAACGGTCGCGGTCGGACAGCCAGCATTCGTTGATGGCTTCGTTTTCCAGCGGCAACACACGGCGGACGGTATGGTCTTTGGTTTGCACAATCAGGTTGCTGCCCAAAGCATCATGGGCGGAAACGGATTTGCGGCGGTTCAATTCCCAAGTACGCGCGTTGAAGCGGAACGGTTTGCTGGTCAATGCGCCGACAGGACACAAATCGATGACGTTGCCTGACAATTCGGTTTCCACTGCTTTGCCGATAAAAGGCATGATCTCGGAGTGTTCACCGCGGTTGGCCATGGCGATTTCTTGCACGCCGGCGATTTCTTCAGTGAAACGGACGCAACGGGTACAGTGGATACAACGGCTCATTTCCTCGGCGGAAACCAAAGGACCCATGTCTTTGCCGATGACAGAACGTTTTTCTTCGGTATAACGGCTGGTATTTTTGCCGTAGCCCATCGCCAAATCCTGCAACTGGCATTCGCCGCCTTGGTCGCAGGTCGGACAATCAAGCGGATGGTTGATGAGCAGAAACTCCATCACGCCTTCTTGCGCCTCTCGGGCTTTTGCCGAATGCGTACGCACAATCATGCCGTCTGTAACCGGCGTGGCACAGGCGGGCAGGGGTTTGGGGGCTTTTTCCACGTCCACCAAACACATACGGCAGTTGGCGGCGATGGAAAGTTTTTTGTGGTAACAGAAATGCGGGATATAAGTACCGAGCTTGTGCGCGGCTTCAATCACCGTCGCGCCCTGCTCCACAGATACCTGTTTTCCGTCGATTTCGATTTGTAACATGGTTCGTTCCTAGTTACGGGTATTTAATAAATAATTCTTTACTAAATATTTGTATAATATTCGTATAAATTACATTAGAAAGAATTACACATTACCATTCCTGCATAGTTATTACAGAACGTGTGACGAGGGGGATTGTAGCCACCTCCATTCGATACACTTGGGCTATTTCTATAGTCATACCAAGCTTTTGCTTGCATCTCAGAAATAGGGCTTCTTGATTCTGTATATTCGCCTTTTGAATTATAACAATCCAGATTGCCATATTGATTTACACGCACTCGCGCACAAGCTGAGTCTCCGGCCATATAATAACGACCATTAATATAGTTTGGGGCAGCAGATGATGCACAACCGGCCAATAATAAAACCGCCATTGAAACACCTAAGATCTCTCTTATCTTCATATTAACTATCTTTCAGTTCAAAATTTAATCAAATTGGTGCATTCACTACGATCCCTTTTAAACAGGATTGCACATGGCAATTCATAATGAAAAAATACAAAGACCTCACTCGAATCTCTTCGAGCAGATTACATTATTCAAATAGAGGCCGTCTGAAAACTTAGCACCACTTATTCGGTTTCATCGGTCCGCCGTGTTCGATGTAATGCACAAACTCATCACGGAAATGCTTGGTAAAGCTGCGGACAGGGAAGACGGCGGCATCGGCAAGGGCGCAGATGGTGCGGCCTGCCATTTGGTTACCTATAGAATCCAGCAGATCCAAGTCTTCCATGCGGCCTTTGCCTTCTACGATGCGGTGGACGATGCGGTAGAGCCAGCCCGTACCTTCACGACAAGGCGTACATTGACCGCAAGACTCGTCGTAGTAGAAGTAGCTCAGACGCTCAAGGGCTTTCACCATGCACACATCTTCGTCCATCACGATAATCGCGCCGGAACCCAGCATCGAGCCAGCTTTGGAAATCGAGTCATAGTCCATATTGGTCTGCATCATGATATCGGCAGGCAAAACTGGCGCGGACGAACCGCCGGGAATAACGGCCTTGAGTTTTTTACCGCCGCGCATACCGCCCGCCATTTTCAGGACTTCGGCAAACGGTGTACCCAATGGCACTTCATAGTTGCCCGGACGCTCGACATGACCGGAAATACAGAACAATTTGGTACCGCCTGCATTCGGAATACCTTTATCGGCAAATGCCTGTCCGCCGTCACGGATAATGAAGGGGACGGAGGAGAACGTTTCGGTATTGTTGATGGTAGTCGGTTTGCCGTACAGGCCGAACGAAGCAGGGAATGGCGGCTTAAAGCGCGGCTGGCCTTTTTTGCCTTCCAACGATTCGAGCAATGCGGTTTCTTCACCGCAAATATATGCGCCGTAGCCGTGGTGGGCGAAGAGTTCAAATTCAAAATCCGAACCCAAAATATTTTTACCCAAAAAGCCTGCGGCACGCGCCTGCTCCAAAGCGGCTTCAAAACGTTGGTAGCCTTCAAAAATTTCGCCGTGGATGTAGTTGTAGCCGGCTTTCGCACCCATCGCGTAACCGGCAATAATCATGCCTTCAATCAGGGCATGCGGATTGAACATGATGATGTCGCGGTCTTTAAATGTACCCGGCTCGCCTTCGTCGGTGTTGCAAACCACATATTTTTTGCCCGGGAAGGAACGGGGCATAAAGCTCCATTTCAAACCGGTCGGGAAGCCCGCACCGCCACGACCGCGCAAGCCGGAGGTTTTGACTTCGTCAATCACATCGGTTTGCGAGATGTTTTCGGACAGGATTTTACGCAGGGCGGTATAGCCGCCACGTTTGACGTATTCGTCCAATGTCCAGCAATCGGGATTGGCGGTATCCACTTGGTCAAAAATCACGCCTGATTGGTAAATAGCCATTTTTGGTGTGCCTGTTCGTTTTCGTATCGGTTGCAGCCGTTGTTTTCAGACGGCCTTTTATTTCAGTTCGGCAAGTTTCTTGTCAATCGCTTCTTCGGTCATAAAGCTGCACATGCTGTGGTTGTTGACCAGCATAACCGGAGCGTCGCCACATGCACCCATGCATTCGCCTTCGACAAGGGTAAATTTGCCGTCGGGTGTGGTTTCGCCGTAGCCGATACCGAGTTTTTGTTTGAGGTATTCGCCGGTAGCCATACCGCCGCGCAGGGCGCAGGGCAGGTTGGTACAAACGGTCAGTTTGTATTTGCCGACAGGCTCAAGGTCGTACATATTGTAGAAAGTAGCGACTTCGTAGGCTTGTGCAGGCGAGATGCCGATATAGTCTGCGACAAAGGCGATGGTCTCGGGAGCGAGCCAGCCTTTTTCGGTCTGGGCAATACGCAATGCACCCATAATGGCGGATCGGCGTTGGTCGGCAGGATATTTTGCCAACTCAATATCAATTTGTTTTAAAGATTCTGCGGATAACATTATCGGTCAACCTCCCCGAATACGATGTCCTGCGTACCGATGATGGCAACGACGTCGGCGAGCATGTGGCCTTTTGCCATTTCGTCCATGCCTTGCAGATGGGCGAAGCCGGGTGCGCGGATTTTCAGGCGGTAGGGTTTGTTTGCGCCGTCTGAAATGATGTAAACGCCGAACTCACCTTTCGGGTGTTCGACAGCGGTGTAGGTCTCGCCCTCGGGAACGTGCATACCCTCGGTAAAGAGTTTGAAATGGTGAATCAGGTCTTCCATACCTGTTTTCATTTCGGTACGTTTGGGCGGAGCGAATTTGTGGTTTGTGGTAATGACCGGACCCGGATTGACACGCAACCACTCGGAACATTGTTTGATGATGCGCACGGATTGACGCATTTCTTCCATACGGCAGAGGTAGCGGTCGTAGCAGTCGCCGTTGACGCCGACGGGAATGTCGAAATCCATTTTGTCGTACACTTCGTAAGGCTGTGTCTTACGCACGTCCCATTCCACGCCTGAACCGCGCAACATCACGCCGGTAAAGCCTTTTTGCATGGCACGCTCAGGAGTGACAACGCCGATGCCGACAGTACGCTGTTTCCAAATACGGTTGTCGGTCAGGAGGGTTTCGAGTGTGTCGATGTTTTTCGGGAAACGTTCGCAGAAGGCATCGATAAAGTCGAGCATGGTACCTTCGCGGGATTCGTTGAGCTGCTTCAATACTTTGGCATTACGGAATTTGCTGCTCTCGTATTTAGGCATGAAATCGGGCAGGTCGCGGTAAACGCCGCCGGGACGGAAGTAGGCGGCGTGCATACGCGCGCCGGAAACGGCTTCGTACAAGTCCATCAGCTCTTCGCGGTCGCGGAAGGCGTAAAGGATGGCGGTCATCGCGCCGATGTCGAAGGCATGCGAACCGATGCCCATCAAGTGATTGAGGATGCGCGTTACTTCGGCGAACATCACGCGGATGTATTGGGCGCGGATAGGCACATCGATACCGGCAAGTTTTTCTACTGCCAAGCAATACGCCTGCTCGTTGACCATCATGGAAACGTAGTCCAAGCGGTCCATATAGGGCAGGGCTTGCAGATAGGTTTTGGTTTCAGCCAGTTTTTCAGTACCGCGGTGCAGGAGGCCGATATGTGGGTCGGCGCGGACGATGGTTTCGCCCTCCAACTCCAAAATCATACGCAATACGCCGTGCGCCGCAGGGTGTTGCGGGCCGAAGTTGATGGTGTAGTTTCTTAATTTATTGGCCACCGTAGTTCTCCTCACGGACGATACGCGGCGTGATCTCGCGCGGCTCAATGGTAACAGGTTGGTAAATCACGCGTTTTTGCTCTTCGTCGTAACGCATTTCCACATAGCCGGAAATCGGGAAGTCTTTGCGGAACGGATGTCCAACGAAACCGTAATCGGTCAGGATGCGGCGCAGGTCCGGATGGTTGTTGAACATGATGCCGTACATATCGAAGGCTTCGCGTTCGTACCAATCCGCGCTGTTGTAAATATCGACTACGGATTCGACTATGGGGAAGTCGTCGTCTGAAACCCAGACTCGTACGCGGATGCGTTGATTGTTTTTAACGGAAAGCAGCTGACTGACGACGGCAAAGCGCTTGCCCTGCCATACTTCGTTTTTGTAAGTGCTGTAATCGACACCGCACAAGTCGACCAGAAGCTCGAAATGCAACTCTTCATGGTCGCGCAATGCGGTCATGACTGAAATATAGTGCTCGGGCAGACACTCGACGGTAATCTCGCCCAAAGCTGAAATGACTTTGCTTGCCTGATCGCCAAGCACGCCGACGACGGTCTCGTATAAGTTTTGAATGCTTGCCATATCGTCCTCTCCTTACTCGTCACGCGCGATGGTGGAAGTGCGCTTGATTTTTTGTTGGAGCTGAATCAGGCCGTAAATCAGGGCTTCCGCAGTCGGCGGACAACCCGGCACATAAACGTCTACTGGCACGACGCGGTCGGCACCGCGCACAACGGAATAAGAATAGTGGTAATAGCCGCCACCGTTGGCACACGAGCCCATAGACAATACCCAGCGCGGCTCGGCGAGCTGGTCGTATACGCGGCGCAGGGCGGGCGCCATTTTGTTGGTCAGCGTACCTGCCACAATCATCAGGTCGGCCTGACGGGGGGACGGACGGAAAATGATGCCGAAACGGTCAAGGTCATAACGCGCCATACCCGCATGCATCATTTCCACGGCGCAGCAGGCCAAGCCGAAAGTAACCGGCCACAGCGAACCGGTACGCATATAGTTCAGCACCGTATCCGCGCTGGTGGTGATGAAACCTTTTTTCAAAACGCCTTCTATTCCCATTCCAGCGCACCTTTTTTCCATTCGTAAATAAAGCCTACCGTCAGAACGACGATAAACACCAGCATAGACCAGAAGCCGTACGCGCCCAAATCTTTGAACACGACTGCCCACGGCAACATGAACGCGACCTCCAAATCAAACAGGATAAAGAGGATGGCGACGAGGTAATAGCGCACGTCGAACTTCATCCTTGCGTTTTCAAAGGCTTCAAAACCGCATTCGTAAGCCGCGTCTTTTTCGGCATAGTGACGTTTCGGGCCTAAAATTGTGCCGAGCAGAATAAACAGTACGCCGGCCGCAAGGCCGACGAGGATGAATACGAGGACGGGAAAGTAACTGGCCAACATGGTCGTACCTAACTGGTTGACAGACAAATCTTAAAAATAGATTACCATTTTATCGAATTTCAAAAGCCATTTAAAGGTAAATATCAGCAAATCAGCAAAAAAACCCTAATAAATTCAATAAAGTTATGAGAACAATTCTTATTCTTATTTAATATTTCCAAATTTTAATTTCGTTTTAATCATGTATCATTTAATTCGGATTTTCCGCCTGTCCGATTTACTTCAAAAATCTGGAAAACCGTCCTTTCCCAAACCTCAATAAAAGCATCAGGCCGTCTGAAAACTGATTCTTTTCAGACGGCCTGCGTACATCACATTATTTTAAATAGAAAAATCAATCGACACCTTTGAGCATGCGGTTCAATACCGGGGTAAGTACCAGCAGGATACCGCAGGTTACTGCGCCGATGGTGGCCAGCATCCAGTAGAAATCCAATGGCGACTGAGCATTGTAGTAGTCTTTAAACAACACTCCGCCCAAGGTAAAGCCGATGGACAATGCTAAGAAATTCAACGCAACCATTTGTGTTTTAAACATGCTCGGTGCGATTTTAGTGGAAAACGACAGCGAAATCGGCGACAGCATCAACTCACCTATCGTAATCGCCAGCAACACCAGCATAAACACGATAATCGGCATCGGGGTCTCGGATGAAATATACGGAATGAAACACAAATAAGAGACACCGGTTATCAACATGGCCAGCGCAAATTTCAACGGCGTTTTAGGTTGGCGTTTGCCCATTTTCGTCCACACCGCCGCCATCACGCCGGAAAAGAGAACCACCCACATGGCCTGTATCGAATCTTTCCATGAAACAGGCACGGTAAAGCCGAAGAAAGTACGGTCAACCGTTTCGTCGAAATAAACCGTTGCAACGGTGTACACCTGAAACCAAACCGCCCAGAACATACAAATGGTCAAAAACAACGGAATATAGGCCATGATGTAACGTTTATTGGCCGCCTCAACCTGGCTGCTGCCCAGCAGGCGTGCAAAATAAGCGATAACAGTGATAATGACCACGCCCAAGAGCCAGCGTGAAAAATTCTCAAGATTAAGCGCGCCGGAAGCAATCACGCTGCCCAACACCAAAACCAGCAACACACCGACAGCTATTGCAGTCTGTATCTTTTCAGGGCGCAACGGATTCGGAGCCGGCGTATGCGGCAGGTTTTTACGGCCGCGCGAATACCACAGCAGGCCAAATGCCATACCGACGGCCGCCGCGCCGAAACCGTAATGGAATCCCATTCTGTCTTGCAAAATACCGGTCAACAAAGGGCCTAAGAAACCGCCGATATTGATGGAAATATAGAAAATGGAGAAACCGGCATCACGCAATTCGCGCAGGTCGTCCCGTTCATACAAAGAGCCGACCATCGAACCGGCAGACGATTTCACGCCGCCGCTGCCCAGTGCGATAAACACCAAGCCCAACAGCAATCCCATCAAACCCGGCACAATCGCCAATAAAATATGGCCGGTCATCACGACGATACCGGCAATAAACAGGGTACGTTCCGCGCCCCAAATGCGGTCGGCCAACCATGCGCCGAGAATAGTGGACAGGTAAACGCTGCCGCCGTATGCGCCAACGATACCGCCGGCCAAAGCCTTATCCATACCCAAACCGCCTTGATTCGCGGCGTAATACAGATAAATCAGCAGGATGCCCTGCATACCGTAGAAGGAAAAACGTTCCCACAGCTCAATATGGAATAGGGTGGATAATTGCAAAGGATGGCCGAAGAAGGTTTTCTCGGCAGAAGACGGCTTTTGACCGGACATTATGAGTTCTCCTATATATTAGACAGGCTCAGGCTTCAGACGGCCTGTTATACCTACCAGTCATTTTTATAGAAACTATATATTACCGCCAATCTTTGCATTTGCAAAACATGTTTTAATATTTGCAAAATAATGTTTCTTTCAAACTGAAAAATGCCGTCTGAAAACTTTCAGACGGCCTGTTTATCTCTTACGGTTTACACACCTTGTTTCAGGCTGGCTTCGATGAAGCCGTCCAGGTCGCCGTCCAATACGGCTTTGGTGTTGCCGACTTCGTAGCCCGTGCGCAAGTCTTTAATGCGCGAGGAATCCAAAACGTATGAGCGGATTTGGCTGCCCCAACCCACATCGGACTTGCCTTCTTCCAACGCCTGTTTCTCTTCGTTACGTTTGCGCATTTCCAATTCGTACAGTTTGGATTTCAACATTTCCATCGCGGCGGCTTTGTTGGCGTGTTGCGAACGGTCGTTTTGACATTGCACCACAATACCGGTCGGCTCGTGGGTAATACGCACGGCGGAGTCGGTTTTGTTAATGTGCTGACCGCCGGCACCGGATGCGCGGTAAGTGTCGATACGCAAATCGGCGGGGTTGATTTCGATTTCGATGGAGTCGTCGATTTCGGGGTAAACAAACACGGATGAAAAAGACGTATGGCGTTTGTTGTTGGAGTCAAACGGCGAGTAGCGCACCAGGCGGTGAACGCCGGTTTCGGTACGCAGCAAGCCGTAGGCGTATTCGCCTTCCACGCGGATGGTGGCGCGGTTGATGCCTGCGATTTCGCCGTCGTCTTCTTCAAGGATTTCGATTTTGAAGCCTTTGCGCTCGGCGTAGCGGCTGTACATACGGAACAGCATACCCGCCCAGTCTTCCGCTTCGGTACCGCCCGCGCCTGCGGTGATGTCGATAAAGCAGTTGTTCGGGTCGGCAGGCTGGTTGAACATCCGTTTGAATTCGAGGTCGGCCATTTGTTTTTCCAAACCGGCCACGTCTTCCTGCACGGCGGCGAAACCTTCTTCGTCGTTTTCTTCGACGGCCATTTCGATCAGCATGCGGTTGTCTTCGATACCTGTGGCGATGTTGTCGAGGGTTACCACGATGCCTTCGAGGATTTTGCGCTCTTTGCCGATTTCTTGGGCGCGTTTGGGGTCGTTCCAGAGTTCCGGGTCTTCGGAGAGGCCGACGACTTCTTCAAGGCGGTCTTTTTTGCCTTGGTAGTCCATATAGACGCGGATGTCTTCGCTGCGCTTCTCCAGGTCGTTTAGGGTGTTGTTAAGCTGGTTGATTACTTCG
Organism: Neisseria sp. HMSC065C04; assembly: GCF_001815375.1. Classification (NCBI taxonomy): domain Bacteria; kingdom Pseudomonadati; phylum Pseudomonadota; class Betaproteobacteria; order Neisseriales; family Neisseriaceae; genus Neisseria; species Neisseria sp. HMSC065C04. The sequence continues at coordinate 99,036 of NZ_KV820422.1, read as the reverse complement.
GCTTCCATGATTCTTGTGTTCTTTCAAAATTTTAGGGGCGTATTGTAAGGGATTTGCCTGTTTTTTTCCATGACTGGGTCGTCTGAAAATGTGCGGCTTGGCTTTTCAGACGGCCTCGGTTTTAAATTTTTCCATCCAAAGCCGCCAGTCGTTGTCTATCGGCGCTTGTACGGCAATCCGGCTGCCGTCTTCTATGCTTTGAAAACTGAGGCTTCGCGCGTGCAACATCAGGCGTTGCGTGCCGATATGTTCGGCAACGGCATGGTTTTGGCGCAAATCGCCGTAGTTGGTGTCGCCGACGATGGGGTGGAAAATGTGTTTCATATGGCGGCGGAGTTGGTGTTTGCGTCCGGTGTGCGGCGTAAGTTCTGCCCACGAATAACGCGAGGTCGGGTAACGCAGGGCGGATTGGAACGGCAACTCGGTTTGCGCCAGACAGCGGTAGGCGGTTTGCGCTTCCTGCAATGTGGCTTCGGTCTGCGCTTCGGCGATTTTGTCGGGCATATATTTGAGGGCGTAATCAATCAGGCCGTCTGAAGGCAGATGACCGCGAACAATCGCCCAATAGGTTTTTTCGATGGTTTTGTTTTCAAACTGCTGCGTCAATAATCGTGCGGCTTCCGTATCGAGGGCAAACAGCAAGACGCCGGAAGTCGGGCGGTCGAGGCGGTGGACGGGATAGACGTGTTGCCCGATTTGGTCGCGCAGGGTCTGCACGGCAAAACGGGTTTCGTGTTTGTCTAACCAGCTTCGGTGCACCAGCATTCCGGCAGGTTTGTTGACGGCGATGGTACGGCTGTCGCGGTGGATAATATCGAGCATGGCGGAGCAGTTGAATAAAAGCAGATATTGTAACGGGCTTTTGAAAATGTGGCAGGCACACTTGCCGCCAAAACCCGACTTTCAGACGGCCCGCCCCTTTCGGGTTACAATACGGCACATAAAAACACGAAGGAAAAGCCGTGAGCCTGCTCAAAAAACTGCCCAAACCCATGCTGCCCGACGAAACACGCCGCGATATTCAGGCGCGCGAGTCGTATCATGTATTAAAGATTATTTCCGAATTTGTCGAAGCCGGCGAAGAATTGCGCGCCATTCAGCCGGCCGTCAGCATTTACGGCAGCGCGCGCACGCCCGAAAACCATCCCGACTACGCATTCACATTGCGCTTGGCGCGCAAACTGTCGGATGCCGGATTTTCCGTCATTTCCGGCGGCGGGCCGGGCATTATGGAAGCGGCCAACAAAGGTGCGTTTGCAGGCGCAAGTCCGGCGGTGGGGCTGAATATCGTGTTGCCGCACGAACAAAAAGCCAATCCGTATCAGGATTTGTCGATTAAATTCCAACACTTCTTCCCGCGCAAAGTCATGTTCGTCAAACACGCCGTGGCGTATGTCGTCATGCCCGGCGGTTTCGGCACGTTGGACGAATTGTTTGAAAGCCTGACTTTAGTGCAAACCGGCAAAACGCCCGACCGCCCGATTATCTTAGTAGGCAAAGCCTTTTGGGCGGGACTGTTGGACTGGATACGCGAGCAGTTGCTGGGCAGAAACCTGATTTTGGAAGAGGATTTGAACCTGATCCGCGTCATCGACGACGAAGACGAAATTATCGAAGAAATCTTCGCCCATTACGAAAACCGCTTGGAAGACTTGTCCGAACACCAAAATGCTTGGTCACTGGGGCTGTAAAAAACTGAGGTTTCAACTGAAAAAGCAGTTATCCCACCTGCCCTTTGCTTCATGAATAAAGGCCGTCTGAAAATGTTTTCAGACGGCCTTTTATCTTCTTTCAAAGCGTTTAATTGTTTTCCCACTCGACATGCTCACTCAAGAAACCGCCGCTTTGGTGCGCCCAAAGTTTGGCGTACAGGCCTTGTTTCGCGAGCAACTCGGTGTGGCTGCCTTCTTCGATGATGCGGCCTTTGTCCAAGACGATGAGGCGGTCCATCGCGGCGATGGTGGAGAGGCGGTGGGCGATGGCAATCACGGTTTTGCCTTCCATCATTTTGTCGAGGCTTTCTTGGATGGCGGCTTCGACTTCGGAGTCGAGCGCGCTGGTGGCTTCGTCAAGCAACAGAATCGGCGCGTCTTTGAGCATGACGCGGGCGATGGCGATGCGTTGGCGCTGTCCGCCGGAAAGTTTCACGCCGCGTTCGCCGACGTGTGCGTCATAACCGCGCCGGCCTTTAGCGTCGGAAAGGTTGGGGATGAAGTCGGCGGCTTCGGCGCGTTCGGCGGCGGAAATCATTTCGGCGTCTGTGGCGTCGGGGCGGCCGTAGATAATGTTGTCGCGCACGGAGCGGTGCAGCAGGGAAGTGTCTTGCGTTACCAAACCGATTTGGGCGCGTAGACTTTCTTGGGTTACGCTGTCCACGTTTTGGCCGTCGATCGAAATCGTGCCGCTTTGCGGTTCGTAAAAGCGCAGGAGTAGGTTGACGATGGTGGATTTGCCTGCGCCGCTGCGGCCGATCAAGCCGACTTTTTCGCCGGGTTTGATATTCAGGTTAAAGCCGTTGAGGAGCGGTTTGCCGGCTTCGTAGGAGAAATCGACGTGTTCAAACTTGATTTCGCCTCGGGTAACTTTCAGCGGCAGGGCTTGCGGCTTGTCGAGGATGGTGTGGGGTTTGGACAGGGTGGCCATGCCGTCGTTGACGGTACCGATGTTTTCAAACAATCGGGCGGATTCCCACATGATGTATTGCGACAAACCGTTCACGCGCAATGCCATGGCCGTGGCGGTGGCTACCGCGCCTACGCCGACTTGGCCGTGATACCAAAGCCAAATGCCCAAGGCGGTCGTACCGACGGTCAGCGAGCTGTTGACGATAAAGCTGCAGGTGTGCAGCAGCGTTGCCAAACGCATTTGGGCATGGACGGTTACCATAAATTCTTCCATCGACTGCTTGGCATAAGCGGCCTCGCGTGCACCGTGGGAGAAGAGTTTGACGGTGGCGATATTGGAGTAGGCGTCGGTAATGCGACCGGTCATCAGCGAGCGCGCATCGGCCTGACGCGCAGCGGTTCTGCCGAGCTTGGGAATCAGGAAACGCATAATCATCGCGAATCCAATCATCCAGCAGATAAACGGCACGATAAGCCAGGCATCGAATGAGGACAGAATCACGCCGGAAGTGATGAAGTACACCAACACATACACAACCATATCGGCAACGGTCATCACCACATCACGCAGCGCCAGCGCGGTTTGCATGACTTTGGCGGACACGCGGCCGGCAAACTCGTCCTGATAAAAGCCCAGGCTTTGACCCAGCATCAGGCGGTGGAAATTCCAGCGCAGGCGCATGGGGAACACGCCTTGCAGGGTTTGCAGGCGCACATTGGAAGCGAAAAAGGTCCAAACGGCAAAAAATGCCACCATGGCCATCATGCCGATTAATGCATGGCCTTTTTCAACAAAAAGCGTTTGCGGCGTATAAGCGCCGAGCCAGTCGACTACCTTGCCCATAAATTGGAACATCAAGGCTTCCATGATGCCGACGCCGACCGTAAACACGGCCAACACGGCAATCCATTTGCGCACGCCTTCAATGTTGCTCCAAATAAACCGCCACAACCCTTTTTCTGGCGTTTTCGGGGCGGCTTCGGGATAAGGGTCGATGCGGGACTCGAACCATGAGAATATTTTTTTAATCATTGTTTTTGCAAATTTGATAAGACGGCCAGGCCGTCTGAAAAGGATAACTCAAATACATTCAAGGCTGTATTTTACGGGAAAAATCCAACTGATAACAGCAGATACCGTCAGTCCGATCAAACCAATCTATTGATTTGTCCATCTAAAAATCCCTTTTCTTTGCCCAAAACAAAGGCCGTCTGAAACTTTTCAGACGGCCTTTGCTGGATTTAGGTTAACCCTAAAAATTACTCTTTACGTTGACGACCTAAATCGGCAGCGGCAGTAAACAAAACGTCGGTGGAAGAGTTCAACGCAGTTTCTGCAGAGTCTTGAATCACGCCGATGATGAAGCCGACAGCAACCACCTGCATGGCCACATCGTTATCGATACCGAACAGGCTGCACGCCAAAGGAATCAGCAGCAATGAGCCGCCGGCCACACCGGATGCACCGCACGCGCTGACGGTAGCCACCAGGCTCAGCAGCAGGGCGGTGGCGAAGTCAACCGTAATGCCTTGCGTGTGCGCCGCAGCCATCGCCAAAACGGTAATGGTGATGGCCGCACCGGCCATATTGATGGTTGCACCCAATGGAATGGAGATAGAGTAAGTGTCTTCGTGCAGACCCAGTTTTTTTGCCAATGCCATGTTCACAGGGATGTTGGCGGCGGAAGAACGGGTAAAGAAGGCATACACGCCGCTTTCGCGCAGGCAGGTAAACACCAGCGGGAAAGGATTGCTGCGGATTTGCGTCCACACAATAATCGGATTGACCACCAAAGCGATAAACAGCATACAGCCGAGCAATACGGCCAACAGCTGCATATAGCCGGCAAGCGCTTCAAAACCGGTTTCGGCAATGGTAGAAGACACCAAGCCGAAAATACCCAGCGGCGCAAAACGGATAATCCATTTCACGACGGTCGAAACGGTATCAGCCAAATCGGCCGCCACTTGGCGGGTCGTATCCGAACCGTGATGGCGCAAAGCCGCACCCAATATCAGGGCCCAAGCCAAAATGCCGATATAGTTGGCATTAGCCAGCGCGTTAATCGGGTTAGCCACCAAATTCATCAGCAGCGTTTTCAACACTTCGACAATGCCGGAAGGCGGCGCAACGGACACATCGCCGGCCGCACGCAGAATCAGCGTGGTCGGGAATGCCATGCTGGCGACAACCGCCACCACAGCCGCTGCGAACGTACCGAAAATATACAAAATCAAAATCGGTTTTATGTGGGCCTGATTGCCTTTTTGGTGTTGCGCGATGGCGGCAGTCACCAAAACAAATACCAAAATCGGCGCAATAGCCTTAAGCGCACCGACAAACAGGCTGCCCAGCAGTCCTGCGCTGATACCGACTTGCGGCGAAACTGCGCCCACAAGAATACCTAAAACCAAGCCGATGGCGATTTGTACCACCAGGCTGACGCTGTTGAGCGCGTTCAAAAGCGGATTGCCACTTGCCATATCCGTTCCTTCAATTTAAAGATATGTTAAAAAAGTCTTACATTCTAAAATAAAAAATCATTTGTCGGCGAGGTTTTCATGCACACCTCACAAAAACGGCATTAAAGTTTAATATTTATAACACAATTGGCACTTTATTCCAAAAATACAGTCAAACCCTACTTTAAAGTATGCCCATACCGTTGCTTTACTTCTCTGTATCTTGCTTTCAGACAGCCTGAAATCTGCGCCATAAGGCCGAATATAAAGGCAACTTCATCAGTCAAAACACAAAAACATAAATATTACAATCAGATAGAAACAAACCAAAATCCGCCCTTAAGCCGCATTTTGCAACGTTATCGCGCTAAATTTCCGTTTATATCCATAGCCTGAAACCTTGCAGAAATAGTGTTAAAATCCCCAAACTGAAGAATTGTCGCTGTCGAACACACATCATGACCAAACTGACCTACCCTGTTTTATTTGCATCATTGGCGCTCGCCTACGGACACGCGTTGGCAGTAGATACTTCCGTTCCCAAAGCGGAAGACTACGAGGCTGTTCCCGAATCCGAAATGCCCAAACAGCCCAAAGACGACCAAACAGGCAAACTCAAGCCCAAATTCCCCGTCAAAATCGACACCCAAGACAGCGAAGTCAAAGAAATGCTTGAGGAATACCTGCCGCTGATTACCCAGCAGCAGGACGAAGAGCTGGACAAAGAGCAGGTCGGCTTCCTTGCCGAAGAGGCGCCCGACAACGTCAAAACCATGCTCCGAACCAAAGGCTATTTCAACAGCAACGTCAGTATTCAAGACCACGGCGAGAGCTACACCGTCAACGTTACCCCCGGCCCGCGCACCAAAATCGACAACGTCAGCGTGGCCATCCTCGGCGACGTATTGAATGATGAAAATCTGGCCGAGTACTACCAAAATGCGATGGAAAACTGGCAGCAGCCCATTGGCGAAAACTTCGACCAAGACGGCTGGAATGCGAGTAAAACCTCCGTCCTCAGCGCGGTAACGCGTAAAAAATACCCTTTGGCGAAACTTACCACCACCCAGGCCACCATCAATCCCAATACGCAAAAGGCCGACTTAAACGTCATCGTGGAAAGCAACCGCCCGATTTACTTTGGTGAGTTCCAAATCACCGGCACGCGCCGCTACCCTGAAAGCGTGGTTTCCGGCATGGCGCGCTTCCAACCCGGTTCGCCTTACGACTTAGACAAAATCCTCGACCTGCAACAGGCACTCGAACAAAACGGCCACTATTCCGGCGCGTCCGTACAGGCCGACTTCGACCAACTGCAAGGCGACCGCGTTCCCGTCAAAATCAACGTGACCGAAGTCAAACGCCACAAACTGGAAACCGGTATCCGCTACGACTCCGAATACGGAATCGGCGGCCGCATCGCCTACGACTATTACAACCTCTTTAACAAAGGCTACATCGGCTCGGTAGTTTGGGACATGGACAAATACGAAACCACGCTGGCCGCCGGTATCAGCCAGCCGCGCAACAACCGCGGCAACTACTGGACAAGCAACGTTTCCTACAACCGCTCGACCACGCAAAACCTTGAAAAACGCGCCCTGTCCAGCGGCATTTGGTATGTCCGCGACCGCAACAATATTGATGCACGCTTCGGCCTTGAATTCATTACCGAAGACCGCAAAGTCCCCGACACCAGCTACGATTTGGGCCGAAGCCATGCCACCATGCTGACCGCCTCATGGAAACGACAAAGCATCGAAACCGAGCTGCACCCTCAAAACGGCTATTACCTCGACGGCAAAATCGGTACAACTTTGGGCAAACTCCTCTCCTCCACCCAAATGGCACGCGCCACGGCACGGGCAGGCTATTTCTTCACGCCTGAAAACAAAAAACTCGGTACGTTCATCGTACGCGGACAGGCAGGCTATGTTTATGCCCGCGAAGGCGAAGAAGTGCCGTCCAGCCTGATGTTCCGCACCGGCGGCGCGACTTCTGTACGCGGTTACGAACTCGACAGCATCGGCTTGGCCGGCCCCAACGGCTCCGTCCTGCCGCAACGCGCCTTGGTGGTCGGCAGCCTCGAATATCAATTCCCGGTTACCAAGAGCTTCTCCGGCGCCATCTTCCACGATGTCGGCGATGCGGCAAGCAACTTCAAACACATGACCTTAAAACACGGTACCGGCTTGGGCGTGCGCTGGTTCAGCCCGGTTGCGCCGTTCTCCTTCGACATTGCCTACGGCCACCACGACAAAAAAATCCGCTGGCACATCAGCTTAGGCACAAGGTTTTAACAAACATACACCATCCATTCTTTCAGACGGCCTCAGCCATTCCAGGCCGTCTGAACAACAGACAAACAGAAAAATATCATGACCGATACTGCAAACACTTCCACGCCGTCTGAACAACAGCCCGCCCCACCAAAGCGCAAAAAACGCCTGTTGCGCGGCTTTGTCCTGTCCACCTTGGGCGTATTGACCGTTTCCACCGGCGCAATCGGCTGGCTGGTCGGTACGGAATCGGGTTTGCGTTTCGGTTTGTACAAAATCCCGTCATGGTTCGGCGTCAAAATCTCTTCGGATACGCTGAAGGGCACGCTGATTGAAGGTTTTGAAGGCGACAAATGGTTGATTGAAACAGAAGGTGCGGATGTCAAAATCAGCAGCTTCCGCTTTGATTGGAAACCGTCCGAACTGACCCGTCCGTCCTTGCACATTACCGAAGTCGTGGCCGGCGACATCGCCATCGTGACCAAACGCACGCCGCCTAAAGAAGAAGAGCCTTCAAAAGGCCTGCCCGACAGCATAGACCTGCCCGTTACCGCCTATCTCGACCGTTTGGAAACCGGCAAAATCAGCGTAGGCAAGCGTTTTGACAAGCAGACCGTCTATCTCGACCATCTGCACGCGGCCTATCATTACGACAAAAAAGAACACCGCCTCCACATCAAAACCGCCGACACGCCTTGGAGCAGCTCGACAGGCGCGGTGGTGCTCGGTTTGAACAAACCCTACGTCCTCAATACAGCCATCTACACCAAAGGCCAGCTTGAGGGCGAAACCATACACGGCACGGTGCGCCTGTGGGGCAGCCTGCAAGACGTGTACACCGACCTGCTGCTCGACGGCGACAACGTTCATTTGTCTGCCAAATCCACCATCCACCCATTCGCCGACAGCCTCAACGAAACCGTCGGCGAAATCCTGGTTAAAGGTTCCAACATCAATCCGCAGGCCTTCCTGCCCAGCCTGCCCAAAGCACGTCTGAATTTCGACGCCACCACTATTCCGTCCTTTACAGACGGCGTTGCGCTGGAAGGCTCGATAGACTTGGAAAACGACCAAGCCGGTTTTGCCGATGAAAACCATATCCCCGTCAAACGCATCCTCGGCGAATTCATTGTCGACGACAAAGGCACGGTCAAAATCGAAGACATTGGCGTCGGCCTGCTCAAAGACGGCAGCATCGACGTATCCGGCACTATCGACACCGCCCAAGACCAGCTCAAACTCGCACTGGGCATCAACAATACCGGCGCGGACGACTTTATCCGTCAAAACATCGCAGGCCGTCTGAACGGCAGCATCGACGTCAAAGGCGAAACCTCCTCCCCCGTCGTCAACTGGAATCTCGACAGCGGATTTGCGCGCACAGACGGCATGCTGTTTTTCCAAACCGACAAACAGCTCGGCCAGCGCACGCTCAAGCTCGACAAAGTCCGCCTGGTTCCGCAAAACGGCGGTGAACTCAACGCCAAAGGCTCGCTCGAACTCTTCAAAGACCGCAAACTGCAACTGGACATCGTCAGCAAAGCCTTCAACCCTGCTCGCATCGATCCGCAACTTCCGCAAGGCAGCGTCAACGGCAACATCAACTTGACCGGCATACTGGCGCAAGAAAAATTCGCCGGCAAAATGCAGTTTGCACCGAGTACGCTCAACGGCGTTCCGCTCAGTGGCAAAGCCGACGTCGCCTATGAAAACGAACACCTCTCACGCGCCCTGACCGACCTGACCCTCGGCAGCAACGTCATCAAAACCAACGGCAGCTTCGGCAAAAAAGGCGACCGCCTCAACCTCAACATTACCGCCCCCGATTTGTCGCGTTTCGGCTTCGGCTTGGGCGGCCTGCTCAACGCGCGCGGCTATATCTCCGGCAGCTTTTCAGACGGCCTCAAAACCCTTGAAGCCGATTTGAACGGCGAAGCGCGCAACTTCAAAGTCGCCGATACCGTCAACATCCGCACCCTCGACTTCAAGCTTAAAGGTTCGCCAGATACCAACCGTCCGTTGAGTGCCGATATTAAAGGCGAACACATCGCCGTCTCCGGCGGCGCGGCCATGATCGACAACGTCAACCTGCTCATCAGCGGCACAGGTTCGCACCACCACATCCGCGGCAACAGCAGCATGGCTGTGGACAACAAACGCTATAAGCTCGACCTCGACGCCACCGGCGGCCTCAACAAAGACCAAACCCAATGGAAAGGCACGGTCGACACGCTCGACATTAGCGGCGCGTTCAACCTCAAACTGCAAAACCGCCTCAACCTCGAGGCCGGCAGCGAACGCGTTTCCCTCAGCAGCGCACGCTGGGCGGCCATGGGCGGCAGCCTCAACCTGCAAAATTTCGTTTGGGACAAAAAAGCCGGCATTACCAGCAAAGGCAGCGCGCAAAATCTGCACATTACCGAATTGCACAACTTCTACACCCCGCCCATCGAACACAACCTCGTCTTGGGCGGCGACTGGGATTTGGCGTACAGTCAAAACGCGCGCGGCTTCCTCAACATCAACCGTCAAAGCGGCGACATCATCCTGCCGAGCAAAGATCCGAAAAACAAACAACCTTTGGGACTTTCCGCACTCGCCCTGCGCACCCGTTTCCAAAACGGCCGCATCGACAGCACGCTGGAAGGCAACACCCGCTTCGGCAAAGTTGACGGCACGCTCGGCATCGCCCAGCAGTTCGGCAACAACATCAGCAACGCCCCTGTCAGCGGCAAAGTCAATATTAGCGTTCCCGATTTAGGCTCGCTCAAATCCTTTATGCCGGCGACAGCCCAAGGCATTGCAGGCCGTCTGAACGCGACCGCCACCATCGGCGGCCGACTCGGTTCGCCTACCGTCAACAGCAACCTCGACCTCCAAACCAATTACGGCCGGGCCGACGGTACCGTCAACATCGGTCAGGGCACCAGCTTCGATACCGCCCCTCTGAGCGGCAAACTCAACCTGAACGTTGCCAACCTCGAAGTCTTCCGTAACTTCCTGCCCGTCGGCCAAACCCTCAAAGGCCGTCTGAACGCCGCCGTCAACTTGGCAGGCCGTCTGAACGATCCGCAACTGAGCGGCCTGATTAACGGCGACAACCTCTATTACCGCCATCAAACCCAAGGCCTGATTCTCGACAACGGCGTATTGCGTTCGCGCCTGCAGGGTCAAAAATGGGTCATCGACAGCCTCAAATTCCACCGTGGCGGCACGATTGAGCTCAAAGGCGCGGTCAACCTTGCCAACGCCAACCCCGATGTCGACGTGGACATCGTCTTCGACAAATACCGCACCCTCTCGCGTCCAAACCGCCAACTGCAGCTCTCCGGCGCGGCCAAAGTCCTCTACAATCCGGAAAAAGGCGTATCGCTCAACGGCACGCTCAATACCGACTACGGCAGGTTCGGTTCGCAAAAATCCTCCATGCCGACCCTCGATGACGACGTGGTCGTATTGGGAGAAACCCCAAAAGAAGCAACGGCCACCACGCCCATCAACATGAACCTTACCCTGAACATCAACGACAATGTCCGTTTTGTCGGCTACGGCGCAGACGTTACCATCGGCGGCAAACTGGCCATCACGTCCCGTCCGGGCGAAGCCGTCCAAGGCGTCGGTACCGTGCGCGTTGTCAAAGGCCGCTACAAAGCCTACGGCCAAGACCTCGACATCACCAAAGGATCGGTTTCCTTTGTCGGCCCGCTGACCAATCCAAACCTCAACATCCGTGCCGAACGCCGTCTCTCCCCAGTCGGCGCTGGCGTCGAAGTCCTCGGCAGCCTCAACAATCCGCGCGTAACCCTGGTTGCCAAGGAAGCCATGAGTGAAAAAGACAAACTCTCCTGGCTCATCCTCAACCGTGCCAGCAGCGGCAGCGACGGCGACAATGCCACGCTCTCTGCGGCCGCCAGCGCGCTGCTTGCCGGCCAAGTCAACGACCGCATCGGCCTTGTCGATGATTTGGGCTTTACCAGCAAACGCAGCCGCAATGCCCAAACCGGCGAACTCAACCCTGCCGAACAAGTCCTGACCGTCGGCAAACAGCTCACCAACAACCTCTACGCAGGTTACGAATACGGCATCTCCAGCGCCGAACAATCCGTCAAACTCGTGTACCAACTGACCCGCGCCATCCAAGCCGTTGCCCGCATCGGCACACGCTCCTCCGGTGGCGAGTTGAAATACACCATCCGCTTTGACAACTTGTTCGGCAAAGACAAACCGGAGCCGGAAGAGCAATAATAAGAGCCGTTAAAAAGGCCGTCTGAAATTTATCTTTCAGACGGCCTTTATCTTGTTCTACCTTATCAAAATCTTAAGCCATGCCTCCAAAAACAAAGGCCAACGGCGCAAGTTTGAAAACAAATGCTGCTAAAAAAGTGAACTGCAAACCATGGCTTATTCAAGATTAGCGATACATAAAGCAGATACAAAAGGGCCGTCTGAAACGGACAGGGTTAGGTTTCAGACGGCCTTTTTTTGAATCATCGAAACATCTTATGCATGGCGTTGCTAATTAATGCGAGCTGTTTCTTATATTCGCGGCAACGGGGACAGAGCGACAGGTGCACGGCAAGGGCAATGCGGTTAAAAAGACTGAGACGCACTTGGTCTTGCTGTTTGGAAATCAGATCGGTTATTTTGCGGCATTTTTTCATGGCGTTTTCCTGTCAGGCATGGGAGAACCATTTGATTTGCAGACACTGGCGCAAGGTTTCGCGCGCGCGGTGCATGATGGTGTGGTAGTTGGCATGGCTGATGCCGCATTGTTCGCGGATTTCATCGCTTGAAAAGCCGAGAATCTCTTTCATGGTGAACACACGGGCGGTGTTTTCCGGCAGATGGTAGAGGCAGGTCTGCAAAACCTGGTAGAACTCTTTATTGTTCAAACTGGCTTCGGGCGAGTCCCAACCCTGAGGCTGACCTTCGTCCGTCCAATGTCCGTCGGCGGCAAAATGTCCTTCAAAGGCTTCATCCAAGGCTTCCTCGTCGCACGTGACGAAAACTTGGCGTTGCCGCCCGATTTGGCGCAGGCAGTCGGTAATTTTGTTTTTTAAGATTGCAAACAGCCAGCTGCTCACCTGGGCGCCGCCTTTAAAACCCTCGGCCGCGCGGTAGGCGGAAAGCATGGTTTCCTGTACGAGGTCTTCCGCTAAATCGGGGCGGTCGGGCAGCTGGATATGGGCAAAGCGCAGCAGCAGTTTGCGGGATTCGGCAAGCTCGGCATTGGTCAGTTCGGGTAGGGCCATAATGTATCAGTATGAAATGAATGATCAATATGCTTCTGATTTTACGCTGATACGGCAAGAGCATGCGATTGAATCTATAAACGATTTCAGTAGTATTTTTGTTTTACCGAAACCGACTGCGCCCGTTTCAGACGGCCTTGATTTATGCCGCAACCAAAATGCCCTGTTCCAGCCAATCCGTCCATTTCTGCCTTAATGCGTCCTGCCAAGCGTTTTCAGACGGCATGAACTCTGCCAGCATGGTTTGCAGGCCGTTTAGGGAAGTGGGCGTCTCTGCCAGCGTTTCCAGCAATAAGGCGTCGAATCCATCAAGCGTTTGGTACATCACGTCGTCTTCCTTATCGCGCCACACCAAAACGGCGGTTTCCGCCTCCTGCAATTCGTCCGTCACGTCATACTGATAACGGCGCACAAAGGCGGCGGGAGAAAGGGTGTAGGCCAAATCGTCTGAATCGGCAGGCGAGGCTTCGCTGTCGGTTTGCGCGGTTTCGGCGAGCAGCTGGGTATGTTCAAAGTCCATCAATGCCAAGAGGTCGTCTGAAAGCGGCAGGCTTTGGCAATATCGGAGGAACTCGCCGGGGATTTCTTGAAAATAGGGCGTTTGGGCGCGCGCGTCGCAGACGAAACCTTCTTTCAGACGACCCCATTCTTCGCTGTCAAAGTATTGCAGCGTTTCGGTATAGCAGCGGTCGATAAAGCTGTGAATATTGTTGCGTATCAGGCGGATATAGACGTTCAGGCGTTCTTGCGGCAGTCCGTCGGCGGCTTTACCTTCGCGTATGGCTTGGGCAAAGCGGTGTTGATATTGAGCGGAGGTTTCAGGCTGCACGGCGGTATTCCTTTCCGGCACGCGTTTGATAGTCGGCGATTTTGGCGACTTCGGCTTCGAGTTCGGCAAAAGGCGGAAAATTGAAATCGCGTTCCAACAGAGTAGGCGGAATCGTCGGCAGCTTGGCATAGGCCAGTTCGAGCAAATCCCAAACGGTCGGCAATACCGCCGCGCCATGCGTATCAATCAACAATTCCGGTGTTTCCACGTCATGTCCGGCAATATGGATATAGCACACGCGCCCTGCATCCACATTTTCTAAAAAGGCTTCGGGCGACAACAGGCCGTGATTGACGGCGTTGACGTAAATATTGTTCACATCCAAATGAATACCGCAGTCGGCCTCGCGTGCAACGGCATTGAGGAACTCGACTTCGTTCATCTCGGCAAGCGGGGAATGCAGATAGTAGGAGGTGTTTTCCACGGCAATACGGCAGCCCAACCGGTCTTGCACTTCGCGGATACGCCGCGCGGTATGTTGCACCATTTCTTCAGTGAAAGGCAGCGGCAACAAATCGTAAAGATGACCGCCGTCGTGGCAATAGCTCAAATGGTCGGAGAAAAACGTGCAGTCATAACGGCGCATCATTTCTTTGATTCCGTCTATCAAGGCGGTATCCAGCGGGGCTTGTCCGCCCAGCGACATGGATAATCCGTGCAACGCCAGCGGCAGCCGTTCCGCCACGCGGTCAAACTGTTTGCGCGCCCTGCCGCCCATTTTCAGCCAGTTTTCGGGGGCGGCTTCGATAAAGCGTATCGGGCTGTCGTCTGAAAGCGAGAGGAAGTCTTCCGCCAAGTCGCGGCGGTAGCCCAAGCCTGCGTGTTGAATCATGGTAATGTCCTGTTATGGTGCCGTATGAACGACAAAGTCGCATTTTCGTTTGTAAAATGCGACTTTGTTAAAGGTATGTTGCAAGATTATTTAGAACCGCATTTACCTTCGCCGCATTTGCCTTCTACTACTTTGGCAGCTTTGGCTTTAGATGCTTTGCCTTTTTTGGCGTGTGCTTTTTTCATGGCTGCGCCGCAAGAACCTTCACCGGCTTTGGCAGCCGCGCCGCAAGTACCTTCGGCAGCTTTAACAGTTTTCTCAACGGCCACATCACTGGCAGCTTTATCAGCGGCAACAACACCGGCAGCCAAAGACAGGGACAGTGCACCGGCCAGAGCAGCAGCTACATTTTTTTTCATTTCAACTTCCTTTTTAAAATATGGGTTTTAAAACAAATCAAGGGATAATATCGGGCATTTAAAGTCGGCCCGCGACCATTAATCCTTAAAGATAATCCTTAAAGAAAATACTTGATGCGGCAACAGCGTTTCTTCAGCAGTGCATCCAAAGACAGACGGCCTGCGCCCTGCAATAGGACAGGAAATAAAACAACCAAATAAATCAGTGCCATTTTATAACCGTTGTCGCACACATTGTACCCTAAGCCGGCATGTACCGCAGACCATGCGACAGCCGTCACAACCATCAATCCCAGCGCGGACAGCCGTGTTGCCAAGCCGACGATGAGCAGCGCAGGCAAAACCAGTTCCGCCCACATCGCCAAATTCCAGTTGACCGTATCCGACAACCAATTGAACGGAAAGGGAAATTGACTGTTTATTTCTGCAAACCAGTTTTCCCCGTTCCATTTTTCCAAGCCGGATTCAAGAAATTCATACGCGGCAAAAAGCCTGAGTGCCAACAAACCGAAAGCGGCCTGCCAAGAGGGGTTGGATGAGGTGTTCATTTATTTTCCTAATCGATGTGTGTCGAATTGGATGGGACGAAAAATCCATCGGCACCATTCCATCTTTGTATGCCTGTTTAGACGCGGCAGCTTTAAAAAACTGACAAAATAAATGAAGATATTTTCTTATTCATTGTTTTATAAAGATTAAAAATTCAAAAAGGCCGTCTGAAACACCATGCTTGATTGGGTTTCAGACGGCCTTTGATGATAATCGCAATCCATTAATCCGCTTGTTTGCACAATTCGACAATTTCCGCGCCGTATTTGTCGGTTTTTTCCTCATTCATGCCGTGGATTTCCGCCAGCTCCGCCAAATCTTGCGGCCGTCGGGCGGCAATGGCGCGCAGGGTAACTTTGCTGCATATCTGATAGGCTTCGAGGCCTTCATGACGGGCAGTGTCGATGTTCCACTGAAGCAGGCGGCGCATCAAGCGGCGTTTGCGTTTGTCCTCTTCGCTCAAGCCGTCTGAAAACGGGCGGCAGATGTTTAAAATGCCCTCGCCGTATTGTTCGATGCGTTTTTCGCCGAGTTTATACACGCCCAAAAGGTCGATGGGTTCGGCAGGCGTATTGGTCAGCAAATCGTCCATGCTCTCGTTGGAGAATACCGTTCCCAGCGTCACTTGATCGGCACTTGCCTGCTGCTCGCGCCAAGTTTCCAAAGCCTGTTTTAAGGCCTGTTCGCGCTCGCCCAAGCTGTGAATAACTTGTGCACTGTCTGTGGAAACCGTACCGGCTTCAGCCGTTTCGCAAACGTCGAGTATCTCCAAACCGAATTTATTGATTTTCGCCTCGCCCAAGCCGTAGATTTGATGCAAGTCTTCCAAACTTCGGGGCATTTTTTCGACAATATCGCGCAGGGTTTTGTCGCCGCAAACCACATAGGCCGGCACTTCCTCTGCCCGGGCGCGTTGTTGCCGCCATTGGCGCAATGCCTGCCACAAACGCTCTTCGCGCTCGGTACGCAACCAATCGTCTTTTGGCTTTTGGGTAGCCGTTTTTTCGTGGCGCAGGGGGCGCAGCATAACTTCGGTTTCGCCCTTGAGGACTTTTTTTGCCGCTTCGGTCAGCTGCAGGGCTTGATGCTGCTCGACGTTAACAGTGAGATAGCCCAGGCTGATGCACTGGCGGATAACGCTGCGCCATTCTTTGTCGGTCTGTTCGCTGCCGATGCCGAATGTGGATAATTTGTCATGGCCGTTGCGCTGTATCCAATCGTCGCTTTTGCCGCGCAAAAGGTTGGTGATGTAACCGGCGGCAAAACGTTGTCCGGCACGGTACACGCAGCTGAGTAATTTTTGCACCAACACCGTGCCGTCAAACCGCACGGGCGGATGCAGGCAGTTGTCGCAATGGCCGCAGGGTTCGGATTCTTCGCCGAAATGTTTGAGCAGCAACACGCGGCGGCAGGCGGCGGTTTCACAGACGGAAAGCATGGCATCGAGTTTTTGCATTTCGATTTGCTTTTGCACTTCGTCGCTGTTGCCTTCTGCAATCCGTTCGCGCAGCAACACCCAATCGTTCAAGCCGTAACACAGCCAGCTCACGGCAGGCAGCCCGTCCCGGCCGGCGCGCCCCGATTCCTGATAGAAATGTTCGACACTTTGGGGCATATCGAGATGGGCGACAAAGCGCACGTCGGGTTTGTCTATGCCCATGCCGAACGCCACGGTCGCCACCACAATAATATTGTCTTCATGCGTAAAGCGGCGTTGGTTTTCCTCGCGCACGTCCATGCTCAAACCGGCATGATACGGAATCGCCTCCAAGCCGTTTTCACACAAAAACTTAGCCACATCCTCGACTTTTTTGCGGCTTAAGCAATACACAATGCCGCTTTGCCCATGCATCTGCTTGCGGATGAAATCCAGCAATTGTTTTTTGCCATTATTTTTTTCGATAACCTGATAATAAATATTCGGACGGTCAAAGCTGGAAATAAATTCAGGCGCATTGTCCAAGTGCAGATAATGCTTGATGTCGGCGCGCGTGGCCGCATCGGCGGTAGCGGTCAGGGCGATGCGCGGGACGTTCGGATAGCGTTCGGCAAGTATGCCGAGCTGCTGATATTCGGGGCGGAAATCGTGTCCCCATTGGCTGACGCAATGCGCCTCATCAATGGCAAACAGGCTGACGGTTTGTTGGTCGAGAAAACGTAAAAAGCGGTCGGTAACCAAGCGTTCCGGCGCGACATAAAGCAGTTTCAGACGGCCTTGGGCAAGCTTGTCGGCAATCTCGCGCGCCTCATCTGCCGATGTGCTACTGTTGACTGCCGCCGCTTCAATCCCGGCCACATGCAGGCTAGCCACTTGGTCGTTCATCAGCGCAATCAGCGGCGATACGACAACCGCCACGCCTTCGCGCATCAGCGCCGGAATCTGGTAACACAAAGACTTGCCCCCGCCTGTCGGCATCAGCACCATCAAACTCTCGCCGCCGGCCAAAGCATTGACGATAGCCTCCTGCTTGCCACGAAATTCGGGATAACCGAATACTTCGTGCAAAATCTGTTTGGCGGTCGGCTGAGGCATAATGGTTCCGTAGAATTAGGGGAAAGCGTTATTTTAACGGTTTTGCACCCGCGTATGTGCGGAACATTTTGCCGCCGCTTTTTCAGACGGCCTGGAATTCAACCCTATTAAATTTATTTAATTTTAAATGAAGATTTGTTTTATTTTGAATGAAAAGCATAAAGGCCGTCTGAATCCTAATCTTTGGATTTCAGACGGCCTTTCAAAGATAAAATCTTTAGGCTTTTTTGACGAACTCAGATTTCAAGTTCATCGCGCTGCCATCGATTTTGCAACCGATATTGTGGTCGCCCTCTTGCAGGCGGATACCTTTGACTTTGGTACCTTGCTTGATGACCATAGAGCTGCCTTTGACTTTCAAATCTTTAATCAAGACAACCGTATCGCCATCTTGCAAGACCGCGCCGTTGGCATCTTTGACTTCCAATACATCATCGCTTGCAGCCGCAGCATCGGCCTCGTTCCACTCATGGGCGCACTCAGGGCAAACGTATTGAGCGCCGTCTTCGTAAGTGTATTCGGAGTGGCATTTCGGGCAGGGAGGTAGGGACATGAGGTTTCCTTATAAATATGATAAAAGAAGCGTAAAACGTAAATAATACAATGTCTAAATTATTGATTCGCCTTGCTGCCGCCTGCGCCGTAAACGGCATTCCACGCCGCGTCCAACATCTGGCCGGCTTGTTGCAGCTTGGCATTTTGCTGCTCTTTCTGAGCCAAGGCCGTCTGAATTTCGCCTTTCAAACGGTCAATATCGGATTGCGCAGCCTGTAAACGACGCTGCGCGCTTTCCAAATCGCTTTGCAGGGAAATAATTTTGCTGTCATTGCTGTTTTGCTCATGCAAAGCGGCACGGTAAACCGATTGAACGGACAGCAAACGGTCTTCCGCCTCACCGGCATATGCGGCGGCGGCGGATAACATCATCAGGGCAAGTAAGGTTTTTTTCATGGGTTTTCCTTTAAAGTTATTTGATTTGTAAACTAAAGCGCAAAGCCGATTTTTCAGCAGCCAAGTTTACATAATAGGCTTATTGGTCTTTGTTCTTAATGGCTTATTTTATCCAATCCGGACATTCAGGCTGCCAATAAAAGTTAATTCAATCAACTGTTGTGGCAGGCAGACGGCTATTATTTTCTCATATTCTCCGCCTTATTCCATTATTTTCTGGTTTTATGATAAAAGGCCGCCTGAAAACTTGGCATCCCTAGTTTTCAGACGGCCTTTTATCATTCATGCCTTACGAACGAATCCGTTTCAACACTTCTTCTTTGCCGATTAATGCCAATACGGCATCAACACTTGGGGTTTTTGCCGTACCGCAGACAGCAAGGCGCAAAGGCATACCGAGTTTGCCCATTTTGATGCCTTCTTCGTCGCAGAAAGGTTTGAAGAGGTCGTGGATGGCTTCGGCGTTCCAGTCTTCCAGCCCTTCGAGGCGTTCGGCAAAGCGCAGCATACGGGCGGCGGCTTCGTCGTCCCAGTGTTTCTGCACATCCGCTTCGGCAGGCGTTTGTTTGACGTAGAAGTAGAGGCACTCGTCGGCGAGGGTGTTCAGGTCTTGGGCGCGGTCTTTGACCAATGCCAACACGTCTTCCAAAGCGGGCTTGCTGGTTTCGTGGATATCGCGCAGGGCGAGGCGGGGTTTAACGAGTTCGGCCAGTTTGTCGTTAGGCGTGATTTTGATGTGTTCGCCGTTGATCCAGTAGAGTTTTTTCAAGTCCATACGGCTTGGAGACGGGGAAACGTCTTTCAAATCAAACCATTCGATGAATTGTTCCATTGTGAAGAATTCGTCGTCGCCGTGCGCCCAGCCCAAGCGTGCCAAATAGTTGAGCATGGCTTCGGGCAGGATGCCCATTGCGCCGAAATCGGTAATGGCAACGGTATCGCCGCTGCGTTTGGAGATTTTTTTGCCTTGTTCGTTAAGAATCATGGGCAGGTGGCCGTATTCGGGTAGGGTGGCGCCAATGGCTTTTAAGATGTTGATTTGTTTCGGGGTATTGTTCACATGGTCGTCGCCGCGGATAACGTGGGTAACGCCCATGTCGTAGTCATCCACGACAACGCAGAAGTTGTAGGTCGGTGTGCCGTCGGCGCGGGCGATAATCAGGTCGTCAAGTGCTTCGTTGGGAATGGAGATTTCGCCTTTGACCAAGTCCGTCCATTTGGTCACGCCGTCCAAAGGCGTTTTGAAACGGACAACGGGTTGCACGTCAGCAGGGATTTCTGGCAGGGTTTTGCCTTCTTCCGGACGCCAGCGGCGGTCGTACGTCGCCGTGCCTTCTTTTTCGGCTTTCTCGCGCATGGCTTCCAGCTCTTCTTTGCTGCAATAGCAGTAGTAGGCATGGCCTTTTTCTAAAAGTTCGGCAATGACTTCTTTGTAGCGGTCAAAACGGCGGGTTTGGTAAACGACATTGTCGGCGTTGTCGTAGTCCAGGCCGACCCATTTCATGCCGTCGAGGATGATGTTGACGGATTCGGCAGTAGAGCGCGCCAAGTCGGTGTCTTCGATACGCAATAGGAACTCGCCTTTATGATGGCGGGCAAACGCCCATGAAAACAAGGCGGTGCGTACGCCGCCGATGTGCAGGTAGCCGGTTGGGCTGGGGGCGAAACGGGTTTTGACGGTCATGATGGCTCCAAAGTCTTTGAAAACAGGTATTTTACTTTTTCGGCGTGGTTTAAACAATGTAAGGCCGTCTGAAAATAATGTCGGCGCAGAAGGACCGTCTGGGAACTTTTCTCCTAAAAACAAGACAAATGATAATTATTTCTTTTAAAGTATCCACTCATGAACAAACGCGCTTTATTTACCGCCCTCGCCCTCCTGCCCCTTTTTGCCCAAGCCGAAATCAAAACTATCAAAGACGTATTGGGACGCGAAGTCAAAGTCGATGTCCCTGTAAAACGCGCGGTTTTGGCGTTTTACTACCCCGACTATATCGCGGTAACGGGCGTGGACAAATTTAAAAACGTCATCGGCATTTCGCGTGAGTTTTGGGAGAAATTCAATCCCGGCAGCTGGGCGATGTTCAAACAGAAGCTGCCTACGCTGCAAAACATTGCGGACATCGGCAACATCAACACCGGCACGTTTTCACTGGAGAAAACGCTCGCGCTCAAGCCGGACGTATTGATTCTGGCCGACTGGCAGTATAAGGTCGTCGCCACCCACCTGCCGCGCATTGAAGCGGCAGGCATACCCGTCGTCGTGGTCGATTTCAACGCCGAAACCGTCGCGCGGCACACGCGCAGTGCGGAAATTTTCGGCGAACTCAACGGTACGCAGGCGCGCGCCCAAAAAATTGCCGCCGAATACGCCCGAGGCATTGCCGACATACGAAAACGCGTCGCACGCGCCAAGCAGTCCAAACCGAAAATCTATATCGAGTTCGGCGACAAAGGCCCGTCCGAATACAGCTACACCTTCGGCAAAGATATGTGGGGCGCGATTGCCGACACAGCAGGCGGCAACAATATCGCCGCGCCTTACGTTAAAAACTGGGGACCGATAAACCCTGAAAAATTCCTGACGGCCAAACCCGACGTCATCGTCATTTCGGGGACGGAAAACGGCCATAAAGACAAGCCTGACATTATGGCGATGGGCATAGGCATCAGCCAGGCCGATGCGCAACGCCGACTGGCCGGATTTGTCAAACGCAAAGGCTGGGCAGACATTCCTGCCGTCAAAAACAAACGCGTTTACGGCATCTACCACACCGCCTCCCGCTCGCTCGCCGATTTGGCCAGCGCGCAATTTATCGCCAAAACCCTGTATCCGCAGCAGTTTGCCGACATAGACCCAAACAAGACCTATCTGGACTTCTACCGCAAATACCTGCCCGTCGTGCCGGACGGTACGTTTTACATCCAATTGAAATAGCGGCTGCAAAAATCATAGGCTCAGGCCGTCTGAATATGTATGCTATACTAATAAGGCTTTATTATGTATAATTATTATTCTTTTTATTTAATGTATTGGACAAGATATGACTGAACAAAACCAAATCGGCCATCAACAGGCTCCAATTGTAAGCGTCAAAGAATGGTTGATAACAAACTTGATTATGATGATTCCGCTGGTCAATATAGTTATGATGCTTGTATGGGCATTCGGTTCAAACACCAATCCGAATAAAGCTAATTATTTCAAGGCTGCCTTGATTCTGTTTGCCATCGTAATGGTAATTTATCTGGTACTGGCTGTAGTCTTATTTGGCAGTGTAGCTGCAAATCAATATCAATAAGTAAGAATACATTTAGGCCGTCTGAAACCTAAAAGGCTTCAGACGGCCTTTTACATGGATTACCGAAAGCTCAACCACCTATCCAATTCCAAACCGCATCGCTCCATTTGCCGATACGGTAGAGAAACAAAGAATAGCTCTCCTGCATCAGAAACTTGGCTTTCTTGTTGCGCTCGTCAAAGCGCGTGGTCGGGGTGGCGGAGAACTGCGCGTCCGACAAGCCCAAATCGGCGGCCATTTCTTCGGCGCGCGCCAAATGATACGGGTCGCTGACAACGATAATGCTGCCGACTCCGTTGGCGTGCATGATGGGGACGATATTGCGCAGGTTTTCGTAAGTGTTGCGCGATGTGTTTTCAAACAGGATATTGTGCGCCGGTATGCCCTGCTTGAGCGCGTATCGGCGCCCCACTTCGGCTTCGGTCATGAATCCTTTTTTGGGCGTGCCGCCGGTGAAAATGATTTTGCCGACCCGATGGCTTTGGTAGAGCGTGATGGCGTGGTTGATGCGCTCACGGAATACCGGCGACGGGCGTTTGTCCCACGCCGCCGCACCCAACACCACCGCCGCATCGGCATGAGCGTCCTTCGGCAAGGTGTGCGAACCTGTCCGGTAAATCTGCCATGTGCCGCTCAAAAAAATACCGCACACCAGCAAAACGCTCAAAGCAAGGCCGCGAAACAGGTAGTATCGCAAGCCATTGCGGCTTTTAAGCAGGGAAATCATCTTCAGACGGCCTTATCCAACCCTATCAGCCGAGTAGGGCGGCAATGTTTTCCAACGGACGGCCGATGGCTGCGCGCGTAGGCGTTACCAAAACGGGACGCTCGAGCAGGGCGGGGTGTTCGGCGATTGCCTGAAGCAGGGCAGCATTGTCCAAATCGGGATTGTCCAAACCCAATTCTTTGTACAAATCGTCTTTCGTGCGCATCATGCCGCGCACCGATTCGATGCCGAGTTTGGCAAACATATCCTGCAAAGTCGCCAAATCGGGCGCGGTATCCAGATATTTGACCACGTCGGCGGCAACGCCTTTTTCTTCGAGCAAAGCCAGCGCGGCACGCGATTTGCTGCAACGCGGATTGTGATAAAGTGTGAATTCAGACGGCATGAAATTCTCCGTATTATTGCAAAATCATTCAATGATGGCGGTTATTATCGTCTGCAACTGATTTTTACTCAAACTTTTTACCTGATCTCTTGATATGAATCGGTAGGCATACCCACCAAACCGTTTTACAATAAACCCAATTTCGATTGGCAACCTCAAGGATACAACCATGAAAGCCTTAACCGCCCTTCTCTTGTCCGCCGCCGTTTTTACCGCTGCGCCAGCCTTTGCCGCCGACGAAACGGCAGGTTGGCAGGACAACAAACCGCAAAGCCTGGAATCGCTCAAAGCCCCCGTGCGCGTGGTCAACCTTTGGGCAACCTGGTGCGGCCCCTGCCGTAAAGAAATGCCTGCCATGTCCGCATGGTACAAAGCGCAGAAAAAAGGCAGCGTCGATATGGTCGGCATCGCACTGGATACGACCGACAATATCGGCAAATTCCTGAAACAAACGCCGGTCAGCTATCCGATTTGGCGTTACACCGGCGCCAACAGCCGCAACTTCATGAAAGCCCACGGCAACAACGTCGGCGTATTGCCTTTCACTGTCGTCGAAGCGCCGAAATGCGGCTACAAACAAACCATCACCGGCGAAGTCAACGAAAAAAGCCTGACCGCCGCCGTGAATTTGGCCAAAACCAAATGTAAATAAAACAGCGGATAGGGTACTTAACCTGCGCTGATACCGAGGCCGTCTGAAACCCAATCGTTCAGACGGCCTTTATTTCAAACCATATTGCTTTGTGTTGCAAACCGGCAGTGTATCCGCCGGCAGAACCGGGGTTTCACTATCAAAAAGCAGCCGAAATATTTATAATCTGTGAATATCCCCATTTTTTCAGACGGCATGTTGCCCTATCGATGATACCGGCCGTCTGAAACCCTATTTTCAGGAAAACCCATGATCCGTTTCGAACAAGTTTCCAAAACCTATCCCGGCGGTTTCGAAGCCCTGAAAAATGTCAGTTTCCAGATTAACAAAGGTGAGATGATTTTTATCGCCGGCCATTCGGGCTCGGGCAAATCCACCATTTTGAAGCTGATTTCAGGCATTACCAAGCCTACCAAAGGCAAGGTTTGGTTCAACAACCAAGACCTCGGCACCTTGAGCGACAATCAGATCGGCTTTATGCGCCAACATATCGGCATTGTCTTCCAAGACCACAAAATCCTCTACGACCGCAATGTCTTGCAAAACGTTATCCTGCCTTTGCGGATTGGCGGCTACCAGCCGCGCAAAGCGGAAGAGCGTGCGCGTATTGCGATTGAGAAAGTCGGCTTGAAAGGCCGCGAAAACGATATGCCCATCACTTTGTCCGGCGGCGAACAGCAGCGTTTGTGCATCGCGCGCGCAGTGGTTCACCAACCCAGCCTGCTGATTGCCGACGAGCCATCCGCCAGTCTCGACCGCGCCTACGCGCTGGATATTATGGAATTGTTTAAAACCTTCCATGAAGCAGGCACGACCGTGATTGTTGCGGCGCACGATGAAACGCTGATGGCGGATTACGGCCACCGCGTCTTGCGCCTGCAGAAAGGACGCCTCGCATGAGTATGATTCACTACATCTCGTTACACGTCGAATCGGCGCGCGCCGCACTCAAAGAACTTCTGCGCCAACCCATCGGCACGTTGCTGACCCTGTTCATGCTTGCCGTTGCCATGACCTTGCCGCTGTTTATGTATTTGGGTATCCAAAGCGGACAAAGCGTGTTGGGCAAACTTAACGAATCGCCACAGATTACGGTTTATATGGACACCGATGCGGCAAGTTCTGATGCCGATACGGTGAAAAACCTGCTCCAACGCGACAGCCGTATCGATAAAGTCCGCTTTATCAGCAAGCAGGAAGGTTTGGAAGAATTGCAAACCAATCTCGACCAAAACCTCATTTCCATGCTCGATGGCAACCCGTTGCCCGATGTCTTTATCGTTACGCCCGATCCTGCCACTTCTCCGGATCAGATGCAGGCCATCTATAAAGACATTACCAAGCTGCCGCGCGTCGAATCGGCAACCATGGATACGGAATGGGTACAAACCCTTTATCGTATTAACGAATTTATCCGCAAGATTTTGTGGTTCCTCTCGCTGACATTGGGCATGGCCTTTGTCTTAGTGGCACACAACACCATCCGCCTGCAAATCCTCAGCCGTAAGGAAGAGCTGGAAATCACCAAGCTTTTGGGTGCGCCCGCTTCCTTCATCCGCCGTCCTTTCCTTTATCAGGCAATGTGGCAGAGTATTTTCTCCGCCGCCGTCAGCCTGGGCTTGTCGGCTTGGCTTTTGGCCGAAGTACGGCCGCTGGTGGACGCGATTTTCAAACCCTACGGTCTGAACATCGGCTGGCGTTTCTTCACATTTAGCGAAGTGTCGCTGGTATTCGGCTTCGTCATCGCGCTGGGCGTATTCGGCGCATGGCTGGCCACCACGCAACACCTTTTAGGCTTCAAAGCCAAAAAATAAGCCTTGGCAAACAGGCCGTCTGAACCATTCAGACGGCCTGAAATCTTATCCTTTCGCAACGTAAACAAACCTTGTGAAAATTTAATACTGCCAAATCTAACAGCAAGGGCATAATCCCTTATAATTGATGGTTTATTACCCATCTCATTTCATTTGTGCGGCATAAACCGTGCAGACAAATAACGAAAGACATCCTGTGGACAAACTCAAAATCTCTGCCAACGGCCCCCTCAACGGCGAAATCACCGTATCCGGCGCGAAAAACGCCGCCCTGCCGCTGATGTGTGCTGGTCTGCTGACTTCCGGCACTTTACGCCTGAAAAACGTACCCATGCTCGCCGACGTCAAAACCACTCAAAAACTGCTGCAAGGCATGGGCGCACGTGTTTTGACCGACAACATTTCCGAATTTGAAATCAACGGCGGCACAGTCAACAACACCTGCGCACCTTATGAGCTGGTGAAAACCATGCGCGCATCCATCTTGGTTTTGGGCCCGACCCTCGCCCGCTTCGGCGAAGCCCAAGTCAGCCTGCCCGGCGGCTGCGCCATCGGTTCGCGCCCGGTTGACCAACACCTCAAAGGTCTCGAAACCATGGGGGCGGAAATCACCATCGAACACGGTTACGTCAAAGCCAAAGGCCGTCTGAAAGGCACGCGCGTCACCATGGACGTCGTGACCGTAGGCGGTACCGAAAACCTGCTGATGGCGGCCACGCTTGCCGAAGGCACCACCATCCTCGAAAACTGCGCCATCGAGCCCGAAGTCGTCGATTTGGCCGAATGCCTCGTCAAAATGGGTGCAAAAATCAGCGGCATCGGTACAGCAACCATGACCATCGAAGGCGTAAAAGAACTGCACGGCTGCGAACACAGCGTCGTTCCCGACCGTATTGAAGCCGGTACCTTCCTCTGCGCCGTCGCCATGACCGGCGGCAAAGTCGTCCTGCGCAATGCCGCCCCAAAAACCATGGAAGTCGTGCTAAACAAACTGACCGAAGCAGGCGCCATCATCGAAGCAGGCGACAACTGGATTTCCATCGACATGCAGCAACGCCCCAAAGCCGTGGACATCCGCACCGTCGTCCACCCAGGTTTCCCAACCGATATGCAGGCGCAGTTTATGGCCATGAACGCCATTGCCGAAGGCAGCAGCCGCGTGGTGGAAACCATTTTTGAAAACCGCTTCATGCACGTTCCCGAACTCAACCGCATGGGCGCAGACATCACCACCGAAGGCAACACCGCCTACATCAAAGGCGTGGAAAAACTCTCCGGTGCCGTCGTGATGGCAACCGACCTGCGCGCCTCCGCCAGCCTCGTCATGGCAGGCTTGGTCGCAGAAGGCGAAACCATCGTCGAACGCATCTACCACCTCGACCGCGGCTATGAATACATCGAGAAAAAACTCGGCGGCGTAGGCGCAAAAATCGAACGCGTACGCGGTTAATCCCATACGCAGCCGATAAATAAAAGGCCGTCTGAAACACCGGCAATCGGGTTTCAGACGGCCTTTGCGTATTGTTTTGCGGTATAATTCCCAACATCTTTATCCATTGTTTTTAAAAGCACAAACCATGACACGCAAAATCCTTGTCACTTCCGCGCTGCCCTATGCCAACGGCAGCATCCACCTCGGCCACATGGTCGAACACATCCAAACCGATGTTTGGGTGCGCTTCCAAAAACTGCGCGGCCACGAATGCTACTACTGCTGCGCCGACGACACTCACGGCACGCCCGTGATGCTTGCCGCGCAAAAACAAGGCATTGCGCCTGAAGACATGATTGCCAAAGTGCGCGAAGAGCACCTCGCCGACTTCACCGGTTTTTTCATCGGCTACGACAATTATTACAGCACCCATTCCCCTGAAAACAAACAGTTTTCCCAAGACATTTACCGCGCGCTGAAAGCCAACGGCAAAATCGAAAGCCGCGTCATCGAGCAGCTTTTCGACCCTGAAAAACAAATGTTCCTGCCCGACCGCTTCGTCAAAGGCGAATGCCCCAAATGCCACGCTCAAGACCAATACGGCGACAACTGCGAAGTTTGCGGCACGACCTATTCCCCGACCGAACTGATCAACCCGTATTCCGCCGTTTCCGGTGCCAAACCCGAATTGCGCAAATCCGAACACTTCTTCTTCAAACTGGGTGAATGCGCCGACTTCCTCAAAGCATGGACTTCCGGCAACAACCCGCACGACGGCAAGCCCCATCTTCAGCCCGAAGCCCTCAACAAAATGAAAGAATGGCTGGGCGAAAGCGAAGAAACCACCCTGTCCGACTGGGACATTTCCCGCGACGCGCCGTATTTCGGTTTTGAAATCCCCGACGCGCCGGGCAAATACTTCTACGTTTGGCTGGACGCGCCCGTCGGCTACATGGCGTCATTTAAAAACCTGTGCGACCGCATCGGCATCGATTTTGACGAATACTTCAAAGCCGACAGCCAAGCCGAGATGTACCACTTCATCGGCAAAGACATCCTCTATTTCCACGCCCTGTTCTGGCCTGCCATGCTGCATTTCTCCGGCCACCGCGCCCCGACCGGCGTGTACGCACACGGCTTTTTGACCGTGGACGGACAAAAAATGTCCAAATCGCGCGGCACCTTCATCACCGCCAAATCCTATCTGGAACAAGGCCTGAACCCCGAGTGGATGCGCTACTACATCGCCGCCAAGCTCAACAGCAAAATCGAAGACATCGATTTGAACCTGCAAGACTTTATCAGCCGCGTCAACAGCGACCTTGTCGGCAAATACGTCAACATCGCCGCCCGTGCATCAGGTTTCATTGCCAAACGCTTTGAAGGCCGTCTGAAAGACGTTGCCGACAGCGAATTACTGGCAAAACTGACTGCGCAAAGCGAAACCATTGCCGAATGCTACGAAAGCCGCGAATACGCCAAAGCCCTGCGCGACATCATGGCCTTGGCGGACATTGTCAACGAATACGTTGATGCCAACAAACCTTGGGAACTGGCGAAACAAGAAGGCCAAGACGAACGCCTGCACGAAGTGTGCAGCGAGCTCATCAACGCCTTTACCATGTTGACCGCCTACCTCGCCCCCGTATTGCCGAAAGTGGCCGAAAACGCCGCCAAATTCCTGAATTTGGAAGCCATCACTTGGGCAAATACACGCGAAACCTTGGGCGAACACGCCATCAACAAATACGAACATTTAATGCAACGAGTGGAGCAAAAACAAGTGGACGATTTAATCGAAGCCAACAAACAAAGCATTGCCGCCGCAGCCGCGCCTGTTGAAGACAGCAAATACGAAAAAGTCGCCGAACAAGCGAGCTTCGACGACTTCATGAAAATCGACATGCGCGTCGCCAAAGTATTGAACTGCGAAGCCGTCGAAGGCAGCACCAAACTCCTGAAATTCGACCTCGATTTCGGTTTTGAAAAACGCATCATCTTCTCCGGCATCGCCGCATCTTATCCCAACCCTGCCGAATTGAACGGCCGCATGGTCATTGCCGTCGCCAACTTCGCCCCGCGCAAAATGGCAAAATTCGGCGTATCCGAAGGCATGATTTTGAGTGCCGCCACGGCAGACGGGAAACTGAAGCTCCTCAACGTTGATGCAGGCGCGCAACCCGGGGATAAAGTGGGCTAAGCCTTAGCCAAACCATAAGGAGAAACCATGTTAAACCTTTCCGCACCGGTACTTAAAGAAATTGAGTTGCTTAATGATGCAGGCTTATCGGTTGGCGCTATTATTACAGTGTTGCGTCTGAAGTTTCCGGTAGAACTCCATGATCGGGAGGACAAACAAATTGAAGAAGCCGTGCTTCTCATGATCAATCCGCCACGAAAAGCACCTTCTCTTTCCCGCTAAGGCAGCAGTGCCGGTTGAAAGGTAAATTTGGTTATACTTCAACAAAAGGCCGTCTGAAATTTTCAGACGGCCTTTTTATTTATCCAAACACTTATTTCCGTTAAAACTTTATCTCAACAATTCATCGGTAATGCGTTGCAGAAATTCGATGCGCTCGGGTTTGGCTGCGCCTGATTCGGCAGCGGCTTTGACGGCGCAGCCGGGTTCGGCGCGGTGGGTGCAGTTGTGGAAACGGCATTGGCCGATAAGGTGGCGCAGGTCGGGGAAGTATTGTAATAAATCGGCGGCTTGGAGATGGTGCAGGCCGAATTCTTGCAGGCCGGGGAATCGATGAGTCGGGTTTCTGTGTTTAAATCGTACAGTTGGGCGTGGGTGGTGGTGTGTTTGCCGGAGTCGAGCGCGGTGGAAATGTCGCCGGTTCGGGCGGCTTGGTTGCCGAGTAGGGCGTTGGTCAGGGTGGACTTGCCCATGCCGCTTTGTCCGAGCAGGATGTTGGTTTGCCCTTCTAAAATGGGACGCAGGATGTCGGCGTTTTCCAATGCATTGGTTTCGACCACGGGGTAGCCGAGGGTTTCGTAGAATTTGAGTTTCTCGCGCCATTGGGCGGCTTCGGGGAGGTCGGCTTTATTGAGGACGATGACAGCGTTAATGCCGGCCGCTTCGGCTGCGAGGAGGGCGCGTTGCAACAGGGCTTCGCTGGGTGAGGGGCTGGCGGCGGTTACGATGAGCAGTTGGGTAACGTTGGCGGCAATCAGTTTGGTTTTCCACGCGTCTTGGCGGTAGAGCAGGCTTTCGCGCGGGAGGTAGTCTTCAATCACGACTTGTTCGCCGTTGATGGGGCTGATGCGGACTTGGTCGCCGCAGGCGAAATCGACGCGTTTTTTGCGGGTGGTGGCGTCATATGTTTGGCCGTCAGGGGTACGGACAATATAGCGGCGGCCATAGCTGGTAATGATTTGGGCGGTATCGGTCATGATGGGATTTATTGTTTGGAATGGTGTGATTGTACCGAAAGTCGGCTATGGCCGTCTGAAAACTTGTTTGCACCTTTTAACTTTCTTTGGCTTGGTTTTTGGGTGTTTCTACTCTATATTTGCAATGTATTGGTTTTCAGGAGATTTTTTTATGGATTTCAGTCAGTTGCTCAATCAGGTTTTGGATGCGGCTCAAAAAGGCGGCAAAGCGGTGGCGGACAGCCCGCTCAATTCTTTCGGCGGCGGCGCGTTGACGGGTGCTTTGGCATCGATGCTGTTGAAAAAGAAAAACGCAAAGAAGCTGGTCAAGGCTGGCTCGGTCGCCGCTTTGGGTTTTCTGGCTTATAAAGGCTATCAAAACTGGAAACAAAACCGCCAGCAGGACGAATTGCCGCAAAGTGCGTTCCAACCTACCGGCCTGATTGGTGAAAACCACAGCCGTGTGATTTTGCAAACGATGATTGCGGCGGCGGCTTCGGACGGCCTGATTGACGATGCGGAACGCGCGGCCATTGAGCGTGAAAGTGGCAGCGATGCGGAAACGGCGGCATGGCTGCAGGCGGAATATGCGCAACCGGCCTCCATCGAGCAAATTGCTGCTTCGGTTGGCAATGACGAGGCTTTGGCAGCCGAAACTTATCTGGCGGCCCGATTGGTCTGCGCAGACTTGTCGCGCAAGGAAATCGTGTTCCTGAGCCGTTTGTCCCAAGCTTTGAATTTGGACGACCAACTGGTCGAAAGTTTGGAAAAACAGCTCGAATTGGCTTAAGCCGGATTTAAAAGGCCGTCTGAATCCTAATTTCAGACGGCCTTTCGACTTAATTTCAGAGTAAAATAACCCTTTCGACATATTAAAGGCTGTCTGAACATGAATAAACTTTTTTCCACATTCAAAACGTTTTTAGCCGCTTCGTCCGTCTTGGTATTGGCCGCCTGCCCGAGCGGCAACGCGCCGCAATCCAAACCTTCTACGCAGGGTCAAAATACGGTTTCGCATACTGTACCCAAACCGAAAGCCACGGTTGCGCTGGCTTTGGGCGGCGGCGCATCCAAAGGATTTGCCCATATCGGGATTATTAAAGTTTTGAAAGAAAACAATATTCCGATCAAAATCGTTACCGGCACATCCGCAGGCTCGATTGTCGGCAGTATGTACGCTTCGGGAATGTCGCCCGACCGCCTCGAATTGGAAGCGGAAATTTTGGGTAAAACCGATTTGGTGGATTTGACCTTGTCCACCAGCGGCTTCATCAAAGGCGAAAAACTGCAAAACTACATCAACCGCAAAGTCGGCAACCGCCCGATGCAGCAGTTCCCCATCAAATTTGCCGCCGTTGCAACCGATTTTGAAAGCGGCAAACCGGTGGTGTTCAACGTAGGCAATGCCGGACAGGCCGTCCGCGCTTCTGCTTCGATTCCGAACGTGTTCCAACCTGTTGTTATCGGCAGCCGCAAATATGTAGACGGCGGCCTGTCACAGCCCGTACCGGTCAGCGCGGCGAAAAAACTGGGTGCAAACTTCATCATTGCCGTCGATATTTCCGCCCGTCCGGCCAAAAATGTCAGCCAAGGTATGTTCTCCTATCTTGACCAAACCTTCAACGTGATGAGTCAAACCGCCTTACACCAAGAATTGGGCCAAGCCAATGTGGTCATCAAACCGCAGGTTTTGGAGCTGGGTTCGGTTGGCGGCTTCGACCAAAAACAACGCGCCATCCAATTGGGCGAACAGGCCGCACGCGCCGCCCTGCCTGAAATCAAACGCAAACTGGCGGCATATCAGTATTAATCATCCGCCGTTTGAACAGGCCGTCTGAAAGTATGTTTTTCAGACGGCCTTTCTTGTGCAAATCTGCTAAAATCACGCGTTTCCTACAAATCATAAAATCCTAAAAAATGAATATCTTTTACGAAGAGTCCGGCCAATTCAAAGTTGCCTCCATCGTCCAAAAAAACGACGCCACCTACCAAGTCGATACCCAACACGGCAAACGCACCAAAGTGAAGGCAAACAATGTCTTTGCTGAGTTTGACGGCGATATGGCGGCATTTTTGGAGAACGCGCAGGCACAGGCGGCGGATATCGACACCGATTTATTGTGGGAAGTATGCGGCGAAGAGGAGTTTACCGCCGAAGCCATCGCCGAAGAATATTACGGCCACGCGCCGACCAAAACCGAGCTGGCGGCGACTTTGATTGCGCTTTACACCGCGCCGATGTATTTCTACAAAAAAGCCAAAGGCGTGTTCAAAGCCGCGCCCGAAGAAACTTTGAAACAAGCGCTTGCCGCCATCGAACGCAAAAAACAGCAAGACGCGCAAATCGACGCTTGGGCAGAAGCCTTGAAACGCGGCGAGATGCCGTCTGAAATCGCGGCGGATTTGAAAACCATCCTGCACGCGCCCGACAAGCAATCGCTGATCTACAAAGCCTTTACCAAAGCCGCCGACGAGCTGAAAACCTCGGCCTACGAACTGGCGAAAAAAACGGGCGGCATTACGTCCATTCCCCAATACCTGCAAGACGGGTTTGAAATCAAATATTTCCCCAAAGGAACAGGTTTCCCCGACCTTCCGCTTCCCGAAATGCCCGACCTGACCAAGGCCGATGTTACCGCCTTTTCCATTGACGACGAATCGACCACCGAAGTCGATGACGCCTTGAGCCTGACCGACTTGGGCAATGGCATGAAACGCGTCGGTATCCACATCGCTGCGCCGTCGCTTGCCATTAAACAAGGCGACAAAATGGAAAAAAACATCATGGAACGCTTGAGCACGGTTTATTTCCCCGGCGGCAAAATCACCATGCTGCCCGAAAACTGGATTGCCGCGTTCAGCCTTGATGCGGGCGCGTACCGCCCTGCCGTCAGCATTTATTTTGATGTGGACAGCGAGTTCAACGTCGACGCGCCAACCTGCAAAATCGAAGCGGTCAACATCGCCGAAAACCTGCGCATTCAAACCATCGAGCCGCATTTCAACGCCGAAACCGGCTTGGACGAAGCCGGCGAAATGATGTTTGCCCACCATCAAGACCTGATTTGGTTCTATCAATTCGCCATCGCCCTGCAAAAAGCGCGCGGCAAATACGAACCCGACCGTGCGCCGCAATACGATTACAGCATCGAATTGGATGAGGAAGGCAACGTATCCGTCGTCTGCCGCGAACGCGGTTCGCCCATCGATACGCTGGTCAGCGAGATGATGATACTCGCCAACAGCACTTGGGCACAAATGCTGGACGAAAACGAGCTGCCCGGTCTTTTCCGCGTCCAACCGGCAGGCAAAGTGCGCATGAGCACCAAATCCGAACCGCACATCGGCATGGGCGTGCAGCATTACGGCTGGTTCACCTCGCCGCTGCGCCGCGCCGCCGACTACATCAACCAAAAGCAGCTGATCAGCCTGATCGACGACACTGCCGAGCCGCTGTACCAAAACAGCGATGCCGAGCTTTTCGCCGCGCTGCGCGACTTCGATGCCGCCTATACAGCCTACGCCGACTTCCAACGCCAAATGGAAGCCTACTGGAGCCTCGTCTACCTGCAACAGCAAGGAATGAGCGAGCTGACGGCTACCATCCTCAAAGAAGACCTCGTCCGCATTGAAGGCCTGCCGCTGGTAACGCGCGCGACCGGTATTCCGTTTGACGCGCTGCCTAAATCGCAGGCATTGTTCAAAATCACTGAATTGGATGCCGAGAAGCAGTTTATCGCGCTCAACTATCAAAAAGCCGTTTTACCGGGCTGATAACGTTATTCCGTTTGAAAAAAGGCCGTCTGAACAAAGAAACAGAAATCTTTGATTTCGTTTTCACCCCTGTTCAGACGGCCTTCATCATCTAAAAATGCTACAATTCCCCTTTTCTGCTCATCATTTCAAACCATGAAAAAAAACGCCCCCCAATCCTTTGAAGAAGCCTTATCCCGCCTCGAAACCCTGACCCAGGCCATGCAAAGCAGCGAAATGCCGCTGGAAGATGCCCTGGCCGCCTATCAGGAAGGCAACGAATTGGTCAGATACTGCCAAACCAAATTGGCGGAAGTCGAGCAGAAACTGCAAGTCTTGGATGCCGGCGAACTGAAGGAGTTGAACCTTGAACCCGGCGAATGAACTCAAAACATGGCAGCAAAAAGCCCAAGCGCAAACCGAATTGCTGCTGGCGCATTTCTTGCCGTCTGAAAGCCAAGTGCCACATACGCTGCACGAAGCCATGCGTTACGTTACCCTCGGCGGCGGCAAACGGCTGCGCCCGCTCTTGGTACTTGCCGCGTCCGAATTGGGCGAAGCAAACCAAAATGCCGTCGAGCAGGCGATGGCGGCCATTGAAATGGTGCACGTCTATTCGCTGGTTCACGACGATATGCCGGCGATGGACAACGACAGTCTGCGTCGCGGCAAACCGACCTGCCATGTGCAATACGATGAAGCAACCGCCCTTTTGGTCGGCGATGCGCTGCAAACCCAAGCCTTTGATGTATTGAGCCGTCCGACAGGCCTGTCTGCCGAACGCCAGCTTGCCATGTTGTCCACGCTGGCCCAAGCATCGGGCAGCCTCGGCATGGCGGGCGGACAAGCCATCGACCTTGCCAATGTCGGCAAAACCATGAATCAGGCCGAATTGGAACAGATGCACAGCCTCAAAACCGGCGCACTCATCCGCGCGGCAGTCGCCTTAGGCGCACTTTCCTGCCCGGACTTAACACCGGCGCAAATCCAAACCTTAGACCACTACGCCGCCAAATTGGGCCTGGCTTTCCAAGTGATCGACGATGTATTGGACTGCGAAGCCGATACCGCCACATTGGGCAAAACCGCCGGCAAAGACTCGGACAACGACAAACCGACCTACGTCAAACTGATGGGCCTGCAGGCCGCGCGTACTTACGCAGAAACGCTGATTGCAGAAGCCGTTTCCCTGATCGAGCCATTCGGCAGCAAAGCCCTGCGCCTGCGCCAACTGGCAGAGTTTGTTACCGCACGGAAAAACTAAATCTGCAAATAAATAAAGGCCGTCTGAAACCTGATTTTAGGTTTCAGACGGCCTTTTTAACAGCCTGTTTGGCTTTTGTACCAACCGAATGCGAAGCCTTTCAAAATACGGTTCAGAAATCCCCCGCAAACTACGTTTACAAGCCTTAGCCTGTCTGTTTAATCCAATAGGGCATCCACGAACGCTTTGGCATTAAACGGACGCAAATCATCGATGCCTTCGCCCACGCCGATATAGCGGACGGGAACTGGACGGTCAGAGGCAAGGGCAGCAAGGATACCGCCTTTGGCCGTACCGTCGAGCTTGGTGACGATCAGGCCGGTCAGACCCAGCGCTTCGTCAAAGGCTTTCACTTGGTTGACGGCGTTTTGGCCGATATTGGCATCAAGCACGACGATGATTTCATGTGGCGCATCAGGCATGGCTTTTTGCAACACGCGCTTCACTTTTTTGATTTCTTCCATCAAATGAAGCTGCGTCGGCAGACGGCCGGCAGTATCA
This sequence comes from Neisseria sp. HMSC065C04, assembly GCF_001815375.1. Taxonomy (NCBI): domain Bacteria; kingdom Pseudomonadati; phylum Pseudomonadota; class Betaproteobacteria; order Neisseriales; family Neisseriaceae; genus Neisseria; species Neisseria sp. HMSC065C04. The sequence goes on along the minus strand of NZ_KV820422.1, from coordinate 63,160 downwards.
GCCAGCACGATATCGATCCCGCGCGCTTTCGCGGCTTGGACGGCATCAAAACAAACGGCTGCGGAATCGCCCGTAGTTTGCGAAATCACGGTTACATTGTTGCGTTCGCCCCAAGCCTGAAGCTGCTCACGCGCGGCGGCACGGAAAGTATCGCCTGCCGCCAGCAATACAGATTTACCCTGCGCTTGGAAGTATTTGGCCAGTTTGCCGATAGAAGTGGTTTTGCCTGCGCCGTTGATACCGGCAAGCATAATCACGAAAGGCTCCTTGGTTTCCGGCAAGACCAAAGGCTTCTCCAGAGGCTTAATCAAATCGTACAGCGCATCTTTCAGCGCACCGCGCAATTCGTTGCCGTCTTTGAGGCCTTTGAGGCTGACGCGGTCGCGCACGTCTTTCATCAAGTATTCGGTGGCTTCCATGCCCATATCGCTGGTAATCAGCACGGTTTCCAGCTCTTCGTACAAATCCTCGTCGATTTGTCCGCCACCGAACACGCCGGCCAATGATTTTGCCATTTTGTCGCGTGATTTGGTCAAGCCTTGTTTCAAACGCGCAGCCCAACCGAGCTTGGGTTCTTCTACCGGAGTAGGGGCTTCGGCTGAAGCCTCTGCAACAACTTCTTGAACTTGCTCGACAGTCTCACTAACTGCCTCAACAGCTTCTTTTTTGACTGCTTCGGCCTGTTCCGCTGCTTCCTCAACAGTTTCAGCCGCTTCAGACGGGATTTCGGCAACGGTTTCTTTTACCTGTTCAAGAGCCTCGCTGGTGGTTTCAACAGCCGCTTCTTTTGCCGCTTCAACGTGTTCTTCTACTTTTTCGACTGTTTCAGACGGCGTTTCGGTCAAAGCTTCCCGAACCTGTTCGACGGTTTCGCTGACAGTTTCAACAGCCGATTCAACAACTGATTCAACATGCCCTTTGACGCTTTCTGCTAAAGATTCGGCATCTTCTTTAATATTTTCAACTACTTGAGCAACTTCAGATTCTACTTTTGCTGCGGTTTCCTGAACTTGAGCCTCCTCAGGAGCCGGAGTTTCCTGTTTTTTCTTGCGACGGAAGAAGCTGAACATTAAATTTTCCTTTTAATTTTAGAAACTTGAAATAGGGAGTATTGTAGCGTATTTTACGTGGCAAGGTCGTCTGAAAATCAAGGTTGTCAGGTTTTGGCATTTCCAACGTCTAACGAGAGAAACCATCCATACAGGAAACATAGAGATGAATCCCCGCACATTATTTTCACTTTGCACCAAGTTCGGCTGCCTGCTTGCGCTTGGTGCCTGCTCATCCAAAATGATGGATACCGAAGCCGCAACCATACCGCAGGCTTTGTCCTCGTTGAAAACCCCTGACAACCGCCCTGCCAGTGTTTTTCTGAAAAAAGACAAACCCACCCTGATTAAATTTTGGGCAAGTTGGTGTCCTTTGTGTTTGTCCGAATTGGGACAAACCGAAAAATGGGTGCAAGATGCACAATTCGGTTCTGCCAACCTAATTACCGTTGCCTCGCCCGGTTTTCTACACGAGAAAAAAGACGGCGACTTTCAAAAATGGTATGCCGGTTTGAACTATCCTAAGCTGCCCGTCGTTACCGACAACGGCGGCACCATCGCCCAAAGCCTGAATATCAGTGTTTACCCTTCATGGGCGTTAATCGGTAAAGACGGCGACGTGCAGCGCATCGTCAAAGGCAGTATCAACGAAGCGCAGGCATTGGCTTTAATCCGCGATCCCGATGCCGATTTAGGCCGTCTGAAAAACACATTTTACAAACCTGACACACAGAAAAAGGATTCAGCAATCATGAATACGCGCACTATCTACCTCGCCGGCGGCTGCTTCTGGGGCTTGGAAGCCTATTTCCAACGCATAGACGGCGTGGTTGACGCAGTATCCGGCTACGCCAACGGCAAAACGGAAAACCCAAGCTACGAAGACGTGTCCTACCGCGATACGGGCCATGCCGAAACTGTCAAAGTCACCTACGATGCCGACAAACTCAGCCTAGACGACATCCTGCAATACTATTTCCGCGTTGTTGACCCGACCAGCCTCAACAAACAAGGCAACGACATCGGCACGCAATACCGCAGCGGCGTGTACTACACCGACCCTGCCGAAAAAACCGTCATTGCCGCCGCGCTCAAACGCGAGCAGCAAAAATACCAACAGCCCCTCGTCATCGAAAACGAACCGCTGAAAAACTTCTACGATGCCGAGGAATACCATCAGGACTACCTGATTAAAAACCCCAACGGCTATTGCCACATCGACATACGCAAAGCCGACGAACCGCTGCCGGGCAAAACCAAAGCTGCCCCGCAAGGCAAAGGCTTTGACGCGGCAACGTATAAAAAACCCGGCGATGCCGAACTCAAACGCCTCCTGACCGAAGAGCAATACCAAGTTACTCAAAACAGCGCGACCGAATACGCCTTCAGTCATGAATACGACCACTTGTTCAAACCCGGTATTTATGTGGACATTGTCAGCGGCGAACCCCTGTTCAGCTCTGCCGACAAATTCGATTCCGGCTGCGGCTGGCCGAGCTTTACCCACCCGATTAATGCCGCCGCCGTTACCGAACACGACGATTTCAGCTACAACATGCGCCGCACCGAAGTGCGCAGCCATGCCGCCGACTCGCACTTGGGACACGTCTTCGCCGACGGTCCGAAAGACAAAGGCGGCCTGCGCTATTGCATCAACGGCGCAAGTTTGAAATTCATTCCTTTGGAAGAAATGGACGCTGCCGGCTACGGTGCATTGAAAGACAAAGTGAAATAACGGTTTGAATCGAAAAAGGCCGTCTGAAAGAGATTTCAGACGGCCTTTTTAATTTGTCGAATGTAGAAAGCTGGTTCTTATCTATCAAAAAATCTCAATAACTAAGAAAGTGCGCCCTACAAAAACCTTTTAAATTCGTTTTGCCAACTCTTCGGCTTTACCCACATACAACGCAGGGGTCAGCTCAAGCAATTTGGCTTTGGCTCCTGCCGGAATTTCCAACGATTCGATAAAGAGTCTCAACACTTCAGGCGTAATGCCGTCTTTACCGCGCGTCAGGTCTTTCAGCTTCTCGTAAGGATTAGCCACGCCGTAACGACGCATTACAGTTTGAATAGGCTCGGCCAGCAGCTCCCAAGTAGCGTCCAAATCGGCAGCAAGGGCGGCAGGATTCGGCTCAAGCTTGTTCAGACCGCGCAGATGGGCGGCAAAGCCCAATACGGTATAGCCCACGCCTACGCCCATATTACGCAATACGGTGCTGTCGGTCAGGTCGCGCTGCCAACGGGAAATCGGCAGTTTTTCGGACAAAAAGCCCAATACGGCATTGGCCATACCGAGGTTGCCTTCGGAGTTTTCAAAGTCGATCGGATTGACTTTGTGCGGCATGGTGGAAGAACCGACTTCGCCTGCTTTGACTTTTTGTTTGAAGTAACCCAAAGAAATGTAGCCCCAAACATCGCGGTTGAAGTCGATCAGAATCGTGTTGACACGGCTGATGGCTTGGAAGAATTCCGTCATATAGTCGTGCGGCTCGATTTGAATGGTGTAGGGGTTGAAGGTCAGGCCGAGGCTGATTTCAACAAAGTTGCGGCAATGGGTTTCCCAATCCACATCGGGATAAGCGACCATATGGGCATTGTAGTTGCCGACTGCGCCATTGATTTTGCCGAGGAACTCTTGCGCTTGCAGGTTTTTAAACTGACGTTGCAGGCGGTACACGACATTGGCGATTTCTTTACCCAGTGTGCTTGGTGTAGCAGGCTGGCCATGCGTACGGCTCATCATAGGGACGGCAGCCAACTCATGCGCCATACCGGTCAGTTTTTCGATAATTTCGGCCAGTTTCGGCAGCAAAACAGCCTCACGCGCTTCTTGCAGCATTAAAGCGTGGGACAGGTTGTTGATGTCTTCGCTGGTGCAGGCAAAGTGGATGAACTCGCTGGCAGCAGCCACTTCAGGCACGCCGGAGAAGCGTTCTTTAAGCCAATATTCGATGGCTTTGACGTCGTGATTGGTGGTCGCCTCAATGGCTTTGACGGCGGCGGCATCTTCAAGTGAGAAGTTTTCGATCACTTTGTCAATTTCGGCAAGCGTAAAATCGCTGAAAGCAGGAACTTCTACAATCTTAGGCTCGGCGGCAAGGGCTTTGAGCCAGTTTAATTCAACTTTGACACGCGCACGCATCAGGCCGTATTCGGAGAAAATCGGACGCAATGCTTCAACGGATTTGGCGTAGCGGCCATCTAATGGGGAAAGTGCAGCGATAGGGTTAATCATGTCGGATCTTCCTATGGGATGAAAACCAAATATTGTTTGTAATTATACATGATTTTACACTCCAAGGCCGTCTGAAAGACAGGTTTCAGACGGCCTTTTCAGCGTATTTTTCATAAAATTCTTTTCAGAGGTTCAACTTTGCAAAATCGATTTACGATATATGCCATCTTCACGGATAATATCGGCTGACTTTCTGTAAATAATGAGGTTTTATGAATATCAAACGTTTTTCCCTAGTTGCAACCGCATTTGCGGCTTTGGTGTTGAGTGCCTGTGAAACAACCACCACGTCGAGCGGCGGTGGCAGCTGGACCAATATCGGCACCATCTCTGAAGGCAATATCAAAGTTGCCATTGATAGAAGCAGCATTAAAAGAAATGGCGCACTGGTTACTTTCCGCGATAAAAAAACCGTTTCCAAACTGAAAGAGGAACGTTTCGTCAACACGCCTGCCTATAAAACGGCCATCGGCAGCTGGGAAATTCATTGCTCAAACAAAACCTATCGTCTGGCAGCGCTGCAACTGATGGACGAACACGGCCGGGTAATTTCCAACCAAAGCTATACGCCGACCAGCATCCGCCCAATGAGCGTCATGAGCGGTACGATTACTGAAAAACAATACGAAACAGTGTGCGGACATAAGCTTTAATCCATACTTATTCACAAAGTTATCCACAGTTTAAATATTTAAAAGGCCGTCTGAATGCTTTGAATATCAAGTTTCAGACGGCCTTTTTATGTTTTGATGGAAATTTATCTTCCAATTTATCCACAAAATTTGTTTATTCAAAAATAATTTATTACAGCGATTCATTTACGCTCAAAGTTTGCTTCATTCTTTGCAAGAGCATTTCACAAAATACTGCTTTATACTCTATTTACTATCTGCTTAATTGATCTGTACTTACAGACTGCTATACATCAAACTGGATCTGCGTTAAATACTTTTCACACAAGTATCCCAATCTTTTTGAAAATATTTGCTTCTCCAAATAAATACCTTTCCTTTGATGATATAGCCCTTCGTTAACGCAGCCTTGCCCCTGTTTCTCCGTCAATAATCTGGCTAGGCGTTTTCTGCTTACCTATCAATCCGCCTACAACCCAGACTTTCCTGCCAAACTGTCTTCTGACTTCCCTTTCCGTTTTGCACGCCCGTTTTCCTGCGCGATTGCATGAAGTAGAGACTAAAGGCATTTCCAAAACCTGACACAAACGTCTTGCACCTGCGTGCGCAGGAACCCTGACAGCTAATTTACTGCGTCTTTTTCCCCGCAATGAGGGCAATACTTTTTTGCCGGCCGGCAATAAAAAAGTTTTCGGAGCAGGCCATGCTTCATGCAGCATGGTTTGGATATTTTCAGACGGCCTTTGCAGCAAAGGTTGCAACTGTTCCAAGCTATGGCCAATGACAATCATGCCTTTGTGTTGCGGTCGTTTTTTCAGATGAATCAGTTGATTGAGTGCTTTGGGCAAAGTAGGGATACAGCCCAAGCCATAGCAAGACTCGGTAGGATAGGCGACCAAACCGCCTTTTTTAAGATGCGCCTGCAACCTGCGTTGGGCTACAGCCGATAAAATTCTGGGGAACATCATCATAATACCAAGGCCGTCTGAAACTGCGATTGACGGTCAATCTGTATTCAGACGGCCTGTTTCTATTCATTATCAACGGTTGATGGCTTTATCGGCAATGTCTTTACGGTATTGCATACCGTCAAAACGGATTGTTTCCAATGCCTCATAAGCCTTGCTTTTAGCTTGTGCAACATCATCGCCCAAACCGACTACACACAACACACGGCCGCCGTTGGTTACAACTTCGCCTTTTTCATTCGTTGCAGTACCGGCATGGAAAACTTTACCGATTTGATTGGCCTTATCCAAGCCGAAGATCACATCGCCTTTTTTCGGAGAGTCAGGATAGTTTTGTGCAGCCAACACCACGCCTACTGCAGTCTGCGGATTCCATTCGGCAGTAACACTATCCAGTTTGCCGTCGATTGCCGCTTCAACCAAGGCCACCAAATCGCTATCCAAACGGCTCATAATCGGCTGGGTTTCAGGGTCGCCGAAACGGCAGTTGAATTCGATGGTATAAGGCGCACCGGTTTTATCAATCATCAAGCCTGCATATAAAAAGCCGGTAAATTCATGACCTTCTGCTTTCATACCGGCCACGGTCGGCAAAATAATTTCATTCATTGCGCGCTCGTACACATCAGGCGTTACCACCGGAGCAGGGCTGTATGCGCCCATACCGCCGGTATTAGGGCCTTTGTCGTCATCCAGAAGGCGTTTATGGTCTTGACTGGTTGCCATCGGTAAAACATGATTGCCGTCCACCATAACGATAAAGCTCGCTTCCTCGCCTTGCAGGAAATCTTCAATTACAACACGCGCGCCTGCATTGCCCATTTTATTGCCCAACAACATATCGTCAATAGCGGCATGGGCTTCATCCAAAGTTATGGCGACAATCACGCCTTTACCGGCAGCCAAACCATCTGCCTTAATAACAATCGGCGCACCTTTTTGATTGACGTAATCATGTGCCGCATCGGCATTTTCAAAGGTTTGGTATTGCGCGGTTGGAATCTTATATTTTGCCATAAATGCTTTAGCAAAATCTTTTGAACTCTCCAACTGAGCCGCGTATTGAGTCGGGCCAAAAATCTTCAATCCGGCAGCACGGAAGTCATTCACCACACCCGCAGCCAAAGGCGCTTCAGGGCCGACTACGGTAAAGGCAATATTTTCATTACGGCAAAAATCAATCAAATCTTGATGCGCCGTTAATGCGATATTCTGCAGTTTAGGCTCAATTGCCGTTCCGGCATTACCAGGTGCAACAAAGACAATTTCTACTTTAGACGACTGCGCCAATTTCCAAGCCAGTGCGTGTTCACGTCCACCATTACCAATAACGAGCAATTTCATACCATCTCCTTGAAGAATAGATGTTGTAAATAAAATTTAATCGATGGAATATTGTTCCATCTTGCATAGCTGTTTCAAATTAAGAATAATATTGCACCAAGACAACCATACTCTAATTTCAAACAACGAAAGGACAAATCATGCAAAAACGTATTGACGAAATTCAAAGCAAATACCGCGAATGGTGCGAATTACTGCCGCAACTGGAAGCAGATATCGCCCGCTGGAAACATGCTGCAAGCCTCATGCAAGACATGGATGACTTCTATACCAACGAATACCAAGCATGCCATCAAGCCATTGAAGAAGGGGCAGATGTTGATTTGCGTACACAGGGCGAATACAGCATTATGAGCGAAGATGCCCTATGGAACGCACTGGGGGAATTTCATCAACTGGCTTGGGAACACTTGCGCTCAAGCGTAAATGCTTTAGACAGATACCAAGGCTAAAACATCAAAGGCCGTCTGAAACTTTTGATTTCTCAAATATGTTCAGACGGCCTTTTATTCAAACGGCTTCTCAGTATCTACTTCAATTTGGCGCGTATTTTTCCAAGCAGCAATACAGGCTTCATAATCGGCCAACGCTATTTTCACTGTCAACTTACAATCCAACTGCAAATCCTGTTCCACAATATCGGCCTGATATTGTTTGGCAATCCGTATAGCCTCATTCAAAACAGGATATTCACACTTCAACCAAACTGTCTTTTCGACGTTCTTTTCAACAACTTCAGCTATCGCCAATGCCTGAGCTGTCGATTCCTTATAAGCATGAATCAAACCGGGAACACCCAATAGCGTACCACCAAAATAGCGTACAACCACAACCAACACATCCGTTACGCCGACAGAATCAATTTGCCCCAAAATAGGGCGGCCCGCGCTTCCGGACGGTTCTCCATCATCGTTTGCGCGAAACTGCATTCCATCCACACCCAATCGATAGGCGTAACACCAATGTCGTGCCTTGTGATGCTCTTCCTTTAATGGGTCGAGATATTTCTTCACATCGGCCAAAGTGCGGATCGGATAGGCGTATGCAATGAAGCGACTGCCTTTATCTTTAAATTCAGCCTGTGTCGGTGTGGTAATGGTTTTATAGGTCGTAATCATGCCAAAATATTTTCAGACGGCCTTTGTTATAAAAGGCCGTCTGAACGTTTCACGTGAAACATCAGTTTTTCAGTGCTTCAGTCAATTGAGGCACAACTTCAAACAAATCACCAACCAAGCCGTAATCTGCTACATTGAAAATCGGAGCATCGGCATCTTTGTTGATGGCAACAATCACTTTACTGTCCTGCATACCGGCAACGTGTTGGATAGCTCCAGAAATACCGATAGCAAAGTACAGTTGCGGCGCAACTACTTTACCGGTTTGTCCGACTTGGGCATCGTTTGGCGCATACTCGGCATCCACTGCCGCACGGGAAGCACCAATCGCCGCACCCAAAACATCCGCTAAAGGAGTCAACACTTCATTGAATTTTTCAGTACTGCCCAATGCACGGCCACCGGAAACAATCACTTTTGCCTGAGTCAATTCAGGACGGTCAGACTGGGAAAGTTGACGGTTTACGAAACGGCTCAGGTTTTGAGCAGGCGTTGACTCAACATTGACCACTTCTGCATTACCGCCTTGTCCGGCAGCATCAAATGCGGTTGCACGGAAAGTCAGCACCAGTTTCTCAGAATTGGATTGAACGGTTTCAAAAGCATTACCAGCATAAATTGGACGGACAAATGTCGAGTTATCCACAACTTCGGTTAAATCCGAAACTTGTGGCACATCCAACAGAGCAGCTACTCGGGGCAACAGATTTTTACCAAACGCAGTTGCAGTCGCAGCCACATAGCGGTAGTCCGCAGCCAGTTTAACAACCAAAGGCGCTAATTCTTCTGCCAAACCTTCAGCGTAATAGGGTGCATCGGCTACCAAAACTTTCGCTACGCCTGCAACCTGTTTCGCCTCTTCAACCACCGCAGCAGCATTGCTGCCGGCAACCACTAAATCTACATTACCCAATTTGGCGGCAGCCGTTACCGCATGCAAAGTGGCAGGATTCAAATGTTGGTTATTATGTTCCGCAATAATCAATACGCTCATTTCATACTCCTTAGATCACTTTGGCTTCGTTTTTCAGCTTTTCAACCAACTCGGCAACATCAGCCACTTTCACACCAGCTTGACGTGCTTTAGGTTCGGCAAATTTCACGGTATTCAAACGCGGAGAAATATCCACAGCCAAATCGGCAGGACTTAATTTTTCCAAAGGCTTTTTCTTTGCCGCCATGATATTAGGAAGTTTGACAAAGCGTGGTTCGTTCAAACGCAAATCTGCACTGATGACTGCAGGCAGTTTCAATGCAACAGTCTCTTCACCACCGTCAATTTCACGGGTTACCAATGCTTCTTCACCTTCAATTTGCACTTTTGATGCAAAAGTACCTTGAGCCGCATTCAACAAGGCCGCCAACATTTGGGCAACTTGGTTGGCGTCATCGTCAATTGCCTGTTTGCCCAGCAGTAAAATTTGCGGATTTTCTTTATCTGCAATAGCTTTCAGCAATTTCGCAACGACCAAAGGCTCCAACTTCGCATCAGTCTCAACATGAACCGCACGGTCGGCACCCATCGCCAAAGCTGTACGCAACGTCTCTTCGCATTTTTTCTCGCCAAGAGAAACAGCAACAATCTCGCTTACTTTTCCGGCTTCTTTCAAACGGACAGCTTCTTCTACCGCGATTTCATCAAACGGGTTCATCGACATTTTGACATTACCGATATCCACATCGGAACCATCGGCTTTCACACGAACTTTGACGTTGTAGTCCACTACGCGCTTTACTGCGACCAGTGCTTTCATTCAATTCTCCTAAAAAGAATGCCCATCAAATCAAGCATACTGCTTTTGATACATTCTTTATATAAAATCCAATTCGGTTTTCACCAATATGATAAAACCAAATTTGTATAAATCTTGGCAAATAGAGCGGAATTATATCATTTCTAAAGCATTTACTCAGAAAATAAATCCAACTCTCCAGCAATTATTTACTATATGCTGCAACACAATCCATCAAGGTTTGATAAACCTCGTCAACATTGGGAATTTGAGCAATACCGCCTAAATTTTTTGCATAAGCCGAAACTTGAACGCCGGTTTTGGCCGGATCTGTATCTGTATAAATTCCTACAACAGGCTTTTCCAACGCATTGGCAAGATGCAGCAACCCGGTATCTACGCCAATAATACCCTCTGCGTTTTTCAATAAAAATGCAGCCTGTAATAAATTCATTTTGTCGCAAACCGAAGCAAACGGTAAATCGCTTGAAATCTGCTCCGCACGCATTTTTTCGGTTTCATTTCCCCATGGCAGATACACATTACAGTGTTGCTTTTCATTCAACTTTTTCAATAGTGCACGCCAGTGTTCTACCGGCCATAATTTACTGTCTCGACTGGTTGCATGCAAAGCAACGTAATAAGGGGATTGCACATTTTTCAGACGGCCTGATTCAGGAACCGACAAACCAAATACCTGCGTCTCAGACATTGTATAACCAAATGCTTGGGCGAATAATTCACGGTTTCGCCAGACCGCATTTTTGCCTTTCGGCACGGCAAACGCTTTACTGTATGCAAGGGCAGCCAAACTTTCACGCGCGCTGTGTTTATCCAAACCGTAAATAGGGGATTTCGCCATTTTGGCAAAGCATGCGCTTTTAATCAGTCCTTGACTATCTAAAATAAAATCAAAAGATTCAGCCTGTAAATCCGTTTTCAGACGGCCTATTTCACGCCATGTTTCAGCCTGAAAAAGGTGTTTGCGCCACTGCCGCCATTTCATTACATGAACCTTTTTGACAAAAGGATGTAAGCGGGCAATATCTGCAAACCCTGCCTCACACAGCCAATGGAGCTCTACCTCAGGACATTGTCGCGCCAAATCTTCAACTGCGGGCAACGTATGAATTAAATCGCCCATACTGGACAAGCGGACAAGTAAAATCTTCATATTTTGGAAAATGTTTCACGTGAAACAATAGAATTTCAAATATAATTTATTGATTATTAATGTATTCTTTTATTTTTTCGGCGTTTTCTAAAATAACAGCCCCGGCAGAATGCATTTCACGCCATGCAGATTCAACCGTTTCCGGAGCAATGCCGCGACAAGCCGCCTGATTGACGATGACTTTCCAAGCCCCGCCTTTAAGCAACTGTAAAACCGTTGTCTTCACACAATAATCCGTTGCCAAACCGCCGACAATAACTGTATCTGCATTTTGACAGCGCAACCATTCGATCAAACCTGTACTGAGCTTTTCTTCAATATCGTGAAAACATGCGCCGTAAGGATGCAACTCAGGATCAACGCCTTTCCAAACGCAATAATCGTATTCCTTGGCTGAAGGCAGGCCATCCAACAACTCATAGCCATATGTTCCAACCATCGCATGCGATACCCAAGTCAAATCCGCATCGGGTAAACCCGTCGGTTTCAACATATCAACAGGATTATCCACAAGCCATTTTGCCGCAGCATGATGCGCATCTTTCGTCATCACACGCAAATCCGCCAATGCAGCTTGGGCATTGAGTTCATCCGCAATCAGATGACCTTCGGCAACGGGCAATTCTTTCGGGCACAAAGGCGTAAACGTTTTTTGTGCATCTACATCGATAGAAACAATCATGGATTAATATGACCTATTGATTTTATTTTATATTATTCGAATTAAGCATTTATTGCCAATGTACGGACATTTGGAATAAATTCTTTGTATTATAACAAATTACTACCGCAAAATGTGGGAAAACATCTGTGATATGATGACAGTTTGCACAGAATATTTATCCACAAATTATGTCCTATTCGATTACGCCTATTGCAACCGTTCATTCCCCCTACAAACAAAAATTCGGCATTGCCCGCCAACCCGGTTTGGTTCCTGCGGCAGAAATTTGCATTGAACTCACTCCTGAATTTACCGCTGACAGCGTTCGGGGCTTGGAAGATTTCGACTATGTGTGGATAAATTTTATTTTCCACGGCGTATTGGATGAAGGTTGGGCGCAAATGGTGCGTCCGCCACGGCTTGGAGGCAAACAAAAAATGGGCGTATTTGCCACGCGCAGCCCGCACCGCCCCAACCATCTCGGTTTATCCCTGCTGAAACTCAAACGAATCGAAACAGGCAAACCTGTCCGCATCTATTGCAGCGGTGCAGACCTATTGGACGGTACCCCGGTAGTGGATATCAAACCCTACATCCCCTTTGTCGAATCCAAACCTGACGCATCATCAGGCTTTGTCAGTGGTAAACCTGAAGAATTGAGTGTAGTCTGGGCAGAAAGTACGCTTGCAGAACATTTATCCACAGAAGAAAAACATCTCATTGAGCAAAGCATTGCTCAAGATCCCCGCCCTGCCTATCAAGATATTCCCGAACGGGTTTATGTAATGAATATTGCAGATTATGAAGTCAGATTTCAAATTAAGGAAAACTGTGCAATAATTATTGAAATAAATAATATTATTTAAAGTTTATATACTAATTTATAATAAATTTTGGATTTTTTAAAAATCAAGTAGATTAAAACTCATTATTAATATATAATTATGCATGTTTCATCAAACACTTGTTTTTTTGATAAACTTTGATTTAAAATTTTAAAATATAAACTATGCCTTATATACTAAGCGAAAGGAAAATTAAATATGGATTTAATTAAATTTGTTTTATTAATGACGTCTTCTGTAATTTTAGCAGGGTGCGGAGGTCCAAAACAAGAGTTTATAGAACAATGTACTATTGGAGGAGCTAATAAATCCACATGTTCATGTATCTATGATGCACTTGAAACCAAATATGGAGAAAACTACATGGAGGAAGCGGTCCAAAATAATAATGTACAAAAAGCTTTTGCAATACTTAATGACGAAGAAAATGTAAATCTGATTCGATCTTGTGCAATTAAGAACCAATGAGGTAATTATGGGAAAATTCTTTGTCTATTTTTATATTGGCGGCATATTTGGCCAGTTTATTTATTTGAATTTTTTTCATTCAATTTTAAAACACGCAAATATGCCATTTAATATAGGTCGAAGCCTTCTCTGGCTTTTCAGTATTGATTTAACACCATGGTGGGTTTGGTTATGCGCAATTATTATAGGATGCTTAATTACAGCATATAAAAGTGAATAATTTGGATAATAAATAAAAGTCGTCTGAAAAAACTAGATTTAGTTTTTTCAGACGACTTTTAAATTCTAATTACCCTGAAGCTTTTAGATTTTACTAGCAAAGAACTCCAAGGTACGAACCAATTGGCAAGTGTAAGACATTTCATTGTCGTACCAAGCAACGGTTTTCACCAATTGTTTGTCGCCAACAGTCATTACGCGGGTTTGAGTCGCATCGAAGAGTGAGCCGTACTCGATACCGATGACGTCGGAAGATACGATTTGATCTTCAGTGTAGCCTAAAGCATCGTTGGCAGCAGCTTTCATGGCTGCATTGATTTCTTCTTTGGTAACAGGACGTTCAAGAATAGAAACCAGTTCAGTCAAAGAGCCGGTAGCAACAGGAACACGTTGGGCAGAACCATCAAGTTTGCCGTTCAATTCAGGGATAACCAAGCCGATGGCTTTCGCGGCACCGGTGCTGTTCGGTACGATATTCAAGGCAGCAGCACGGGCGCGGCGGAAGTCGCCTTTGCGGTGTGGCGCGTCAAGGGTGTTTTGGTCGCCGGTATAAGCGTGGATGGTAGTCATCAGGCCTTCAACAATACCGAATTCTTTTTGCAATACTGCAGCCATAGGGGCCAAACAGTTAGTCGTACAAGAAGCGGCTGAGATAACAGTTTCGCTGCCGTCCAAAATATCTTGGTTTACGCCGTATACAACGGTTTTAACATCATTGCCGCCAGGGGCAGAAATCACAACTTTGCGCGCACCGGCACGGATATGAGCTTCTGCTTTGGTTTTATTGGTAAAGAAACCGGTACATTCGAGGACGACGTCCACACCCAGCTCGCCCCAAGGCAATTCTTCAGGATTAGGATTGGCAAATACTTTGATTTCTTTGCCGTTCACAACAATCGCATCATCTTTCAATTCGGCAGAGCCTTCAAAGCGGCCTTGAGTACTGTCGTATTTAAAGAGGTGCAACAGCATATCGGCAGGAGTCAAGTCGTTAACAGCAACGACTTCGATACCTTGGGCTTTTTCAATTTGACGCAATGCCAGACGACCGATGCGGCCAAAACCATTAATCGCTACTTTAATACTCATTTTGCTACTCCTATTAGATGGAATGGGAAAAATTTTTCAGTAAGGCCATTGTATCCTGAAATAAAATTACTTTCTAGGATTTCAGATGATTACTTTTAAGTTGTTTGATTTAAATAAAGAAAACATGAAATTCTTGTTTGTAGGAAAATATCAAGTAAATCGAATCAGACTTAGCTTTTGATATTTTATTTCATAAAAACCATTTTCCAATCTTAAAAGTTTCATAAGTTTATGGAAATCATAAACTTAGTTCTATTTCCTCCGTATTTTGCCATTTTTGTGTTGATCATTCAGTGTTTTCTTCAAATCATAATATTTTAATTTTTAAAATGATGATTTTAATGAAGAACCAAACTATCTGTGGATAACGGGATAACCTTCTTTAAAACCAATTTGATAATTCCTTTTTATCTTTGAGGCCAACCCCAACTGAATGCCGGAATAAAAAAGGATAGAATCTTAATTTCCCTATTTATCTGTGGATAAAACCCAAATTACCCACTTCAATTTCACATGCTATTGTGGATAATTTAAATCTAGAAGTTTCTCTCGCAAAACATCCATATTGGCAAATACTATTAAAAATGATGGCTTGTTTTTTCCTTTTTAACGTATCATTTGCCCATCAGACTTTTTAAAAGGAAGCAATTATGCTGCAACGGACTTTAGCCAAATCAGTAAGCGTTACCGGCGTCGGCCTGCATTCGGGCGAAAGGGTCGCTCTGACTTTGCATCCTGCCGAAGAAAACAGCGGTATTTCGTTCCGCCGTACTGATTTAAGTGGGGAAATGGGCGAAGTAATCAAATTAAATCCTTATTTGATCAACGATACCCGCCTCTCTTCAACCATCGTTACCGATAAAGGCGTGCGCATCGGTACGATTGAACACATTATGTCGGCACTGTCTGCCTACGGCATCGACAATGCCTTGATTGAATTGAACGCGCCTGAAATTCCGATTATGGACGGCTCCAGCCTGCCGTTTATTTACCTTTTACAAGATGCAGGCGTGGTTGATCAAAAAGCCCAAAAACGTTTTTTAAAAATCCTCAAACCCGTTGAAATCAAAGAAACCGGAAAATGGGTACGCTTTACGCCTTATGACGGCTTTAAAGTTACTTTAACCATCGAATTTGACCATCCTGTATTCAATCGCAGCGCACCTACTTTCGAAATTGATTTTGCAGGAAAATCCTATATCGATGAGATTGCCCGCGCCCGTACCTTCGGCTTTATGCACGAAGTAGAAATGATGCGCGCCCACAATCTCGGACTAGGCGGCAATTTGAATAACGCCATCGTGATTGACGACATGGACGTTTTGAATCCGGAAGGTTTGCGTTATCCCGATGAATTTGTCCGCCACAAAATTCTCGATGCCATCGGCGATTTGTACATTGTCGGCCATCCGATTATCGGCGCATTTGAAGGTTACAAATCAGGACATACCATCAATAATGCGCTGTTGCGTGCCGTTTTGGCAGATGAAAGCGCTTACGAATGGGTTGAGTTTGCCGATGATGAAGACTTGCCTAGTGCTTTTCACGAGCTGCCGGCAGCCTGATAGAAAATAGACAAAACAGTCCAATAAAAAGGCTGTCTGAAAGGTTCAGACGGCCTAAATCATGTCGTTTTTCCACAAGTAATTATCCACATATTCATCCCTTTTATCTTATTGAAAAATAAAAATATTAAAATTTAACGTTATTCTTATACACATCTTATCCATATATTTTCCCAAACTAAAAAGGCCGTCTGAACAACTAGGTTTCAGACGGCCTTTTTCATGTCAAACCGACAATATCAATCACCCATGACCTTGCCTTCACGGCGCGGGTCGGCGCCGCCAAGCAAACCGTCTTTGCCGATCACAATGCCTTGTACGCCGGAATTCAAATCGCGGATTTGGACTTTGTAGCCCAATTTTTCCAATGCAACCGCTTTATCCGCCGCTGCCGTTTTATCCTCGATTTCATACTGGCTGCCGCGATTGAGCATATTCGGCAGTGAAATTGCCGTCTGAATGTCCATACCCCAGTCGATATGCGCCACCAACGTTTTAGCAACGAAACCGATAATGCGGCTGCCACCCGGCGAACCGACCGCCATATAAGGTTTTCCGTCTTTCATCACAATGGTCGGCGCCATCGAAGAACGCGGACGTTTTCCACCGGCAACGCTGTTGGCCACCGTTTTACCATCCTCTCCAACAGGGTTGAAGGCAAAATCGGTTAATTCGTTGTTGAGCAGATAGCCGTTTGCCATCAGCCCTGAACCGAACGCGTTTTCAATCGAAGTCGTCATCGACACGACGTTGCCGTCTTTATCCACAACCACCAAATGGCTGGTGGACGGCAGCTCGACCGCCATACCCTGCGCGTATGCTTTGCCAAACTTGCCTGCCTGAATAGTTTCCAATGCCTTGTCAGCCTTGCGGATTTCTTCGGCACGCGGTTTCAAATAAGCCTGAGAAATCATGGCACGGGTCGGAACGTTTACAAACGCAGGATCGCCGACATAATAATCACGGTCGGCAAACGCAATCCGCGACGCATCGCCTATCCAGCGCCAACTGTGGATATTTTCCGCGCCCAACGCCTTCATATCCTGATTTTGCAATACGCCCAAAATCTGCCCCAAAGCGATTGCGCCCGAACTTGGCGCGCCCATGCCGCAAACTTCATATTCACGATACGGCGCGCAAACCGGTTCACGCTCGATAACGCGGTAGTTTTTCAAATCCGCCATGCTGATTTTGCCGGGATTATCCACAGCACCGGTAACGGAACGAACAATATTCTGCGCCTGCATTCCCTGGTAAAACGGCGCGCTGCCTTTTTCCGCCAACAGGCGTACGGAACGCGCAAATTCAGGGTTTTTCAACACCATTCCCGCAGCCAAAGGTTTGCCGTCAGGCAGGAAGTAAGCGGCGGTTTGCGGATAACGTTGCAAGGGTTCCAAATTTTGCTCGATGGATTTCGCCATACGCGGAGAAACAGCAAAACCTTGTTCCGCCAAAGTAATCGGTTTCTCAAACAAACTTGCCCACGGTAATTTGCCGTAACGCTTGTGGACATCTTCGAGCAGCTTTGGAATCCCCGGCACACCGACCGAACGGCCGCCGACCACTGCTTTCATAAAGCCCATCGGTTTGCCGTTTTCATCCAAAAAAAGCGCCGGCGTTGCCGCTTTCGGCGCCGTTTCACGGGCATCAAACGTCGTCAGTTTTTTCGCCTTATTGTCCCAATACACCAGAAACGCGCCGCCGCCCAAACCGGAAGACTGCGGTTCGGTCAGACCTAAGGTCGTCTGCATGGCAATCATTGCATCTATCGCGCTGCCGCCGCGTTTCAAAATTTCATATCCCGCCTCGGTTGCCAACGGATTGGCAGATGCTGCCATATAATGCTTGGCGCGGATCAATTTCTGCTCGGTCAGCCCCGTCCCTTGTTCCGGCGCATGGTTATCCACAGATACGGAGGGTAGGGTAGCTTGAGGTTTCAGAACCGGCTGTTGCGCACAAGCGGCCAAAATCAAAACGGATAACAGTTTAATACTAAAGGAAAACTTCATATGCACACCCTTATTGAAATATTTTCAGACGACCTTTTCCCAACTTAAACAAAAGGAAATATGAAAATAGCTTGAAATAAAAAACCATTTGACTATTTCTCTAGTCAATCAGTTCCGATTGGAGAAGTATAAAACAAGCTAAGATTGTGTACAGGCAAAAAGTTACCCACAGAATGGAGCAGCAGGAAAATTTTATCCACATCTGCAAACAAGGCTGACCTTACTTTATCCTTATCAAAAAATATCAGCTAAGTATTTGAAAAAATTTTGTAATCAAAGTTATCAACAAGCTGTGGCAGCATTCAATATCATCTTCTATTTATTATTTAAAATCTAATTTATAGTTTGTTTTCCCAAAGGCAAAGGCCGTCTGAAACGTAAAGGCATCTTTTCAAAAAATTAAAAAGTTAAGGATTGTTAAAAACGTGTAAATCAGCTAGAGTTACGCTTGATAAAATTAATCAATAACGGAGTTTCACCAAATGAAAGGCGACATTGGCGTAATCGGCCTTGCCGTAATGGGGCAAAACCTGATTCTCAACATGAACGACAATGGTTTTAAAGTTGTTGCATTCAACCGTACGACCAGCAAAGTAGATGATTTTTTAAACGGCGCAGCCAAAAATACCAATATTATCGGCGCATATTCACTGCAAGATCTGGTTGATAAATTAGAAAAACCACGCAAAATCATGATGATGGTTCGTGCTGGCTCTGTTGTTGACGATTTTATCGAGCAACTCGTTCCACTTTTGGACGAAGGAGACATCATTATTGACGGCGGTAATGCCAACTATCCTGATTCCACCCGCCGTACACACGAGCTGGCCGCGAAAGGCATCCGCTTTATCGGTGCCGGTGTATCCGGTGGCGAAGAAGGCGCGCGTCACGGCCCGTCTATCATGCCTGGCGGCGACGAAGCCGCATGGCCCGCCGTCAAACCCATCTTCCAAGCCATTGCCGCCAAAACCCCGCAAGGCGAACCCTGCTGCGACTGGGTCGGCCGCGACGGCGCAGGCCATTTCGTCAAAATGGTGCACAACGGCATCGAATACGGCGATATGCAGTTGATTTGTGAAGCGTACCAATTCATGAAAGACGGTTTGGGCCTGTCTTATGACGAAATGCATCAAATCTTCAACGAGTGGAACAAAACTGAACTGGATTCTTATCTGGTTGAAATTACCGCCGCGATTTTGGGTTACCGAGATGAAAACGGCGAACCTTTGGTCGAAAAAATCCTCGATACCGCAGGTCAAAAAGGCACAGGCAAATGGACCGGCATCAATGCCCTCGATTTGGGTATCCCGTTGACCTTGATTTCCGAAGCCGTATTTGCACGTTGCGTGTCCGCATTTAAAGACCAACGCGCCCAAGCAAACAGCCTGTTTGGCAAAACTATTCCCCCGATTGAAGGCGATAAAGCCGCATGGGTGGATGCTTTGCGCCAAGCCCTGTTGGCATCCAAAATCATTTCTTATGCACAAGGCTTTATGCTCATCCGCGAAGCCAGCGAAAACAACGATTGGGCTTTGAATTACGGCAACACTGCCCTCTTGTGGCGCGAAGGCTGCATCATCCGCAGCGCGTTCTTGGGTAACATCCGCGACGCATACGAAGCCAATCCTGATTTGGTCTTCTTGGGTTCCGATCCTTATTTCAAAGGCGTGTTGGAAACCTGTCTGCCTGCATGGCGTAAAGTAGTCGCCAAAGCGATAGAGTGCGGTATTCCGATGCCTTGCATGGCTTCTGCCATTACCTTCCTTGACGGCTACACTTCCGAGCGTCTGCCGGCCAACCTGCTGCAAGCGCAACGCGACTACTTCGGCGCGCACACTTACGAGCGTACCGACAAACCGCGCGGCGAGTTCTTCCATACCAACTGGACAGGCAAGGGCGGCGATACCGCTTCAACGACATACGATATTTAATTTGCATAGGCAAACAAAAGGCCGTCTGAAATACTCAGACGGCCTTTTTATAGGGTTATCCACAATGAAGAATGAAACGATTTAACCTATTTGATAGATAACTTTATGAAATAAATAAAGATTAATAAAGGCCGTCTGAATATCTCAGACGGCCTTTAAAATTGTTCACAACCTTATCAACAGGTTTTCCATAGCTTAAACCAGATTTTGCGGATTGCCGGCCACGAAGCGGTTGATGTTGTCCAAAAGGATGTCAAACAGGCGGTTGGCGGCCTCTTGGCTTGCCCATGCAATATGTGGCGTGACGATGAGGTTGGGCAGTCGGGCTTTCAGCAGAGGATTGCCGTCGCGCGGCGGCTCTTGTGTCAACACGTCAAAACCTGCCCCGCCGATTTGGCCGTATTTCAACGCGGCAACCAAAGCGGCTTCATCAACCAAGCCGCCGCGCCCGCAGTTGATGAGGATGGCGCCGGGTTTCATTTGTTGCAATTCGGCTTCGCCTATCATGTTTGCCGTTTGCGGTGTAAGCGGACAATTAAGCGACACGACATCGGCGGAGCGGATGGCTTCGTCAAAGGAAACATAGCCGTCGCGGACGCTTTGGGCATGTTTATGTTCGGCGAACACGACATTCATTTTGAAAGCCTGAGCATAAGTTGCCAGCGTTTTACCGATATTGCCGCGACCGAAAATTGCCAGCGTTTTACCGTTTAAATCACGCATCGGTGCGCCGAGGTGGCAGAAAAACGGTGAGTTTTCCCACAAGCCTGCCGCAACGTCGCGCTGGTAGGCAGGCAGGTTGCGCATCAGGGTAATCATCATCATAAACGCGTGTTCCGCCACGGATTCATTGCCGTAAGCGCGGATATTGCACACTGCCGTGCCGTTTTGTTTGGCGGCCTCAACATCCACATTGTTGACGCCTGTCGCGGTAACGGCAACCAGCTTGAGTTGTGGATTTTCGGCAAAGGCTTGGGCGGAAATCACGACTTTGTTGGTAATCACAATGTCCGCACCGCGGATACGCGCCAGCGTTTCGTGCGCTTCGGTTGTGCCGTAGCTGCTTAATGTGTGTGGAAAATCAAATTCAAATGGGCGGTTGACGAGGGTATCGCGGTCAAGGACGACAATTTGGAGCGAATTCATAAAATTCCTATCAAAAATAAAATATCGATTTATAAAATCTAAATAAGGATAAAGGATTTAAAATATACGCGTTAGTTGATAATAATTATTATGTAGTTATTAAAGCATCAATGTATCAGGAAAACAAAATGATTAAAACCATTACATTTGCTATTTTGCATTTCAGCGTCGCATTTAGTGTCGCCTATATTCTGACCGGCAGTATCGGCGTTTCCAGCGCGGTGGCTTTGGTCGAACCCATCGTCAATACCGTCGTCTTTTATTTTCACGAAAAAGCGTGGAACCGCTACGAGAAAAACAAATCCGAGAAGCAAAAATTGTGGGTGCCTCTGCATCAGTGCGGCTAAAGTTTCAGACGGCCTTTTGCTTGATTAAAACCGATTATGGTTTTTCGGTTTAGCCATCGCCATCAAAATGCCAAACCCTAAAATAGAGTAAGACTTTACGAAGGCTTCATGAAGGTAAAAATGCTAAAATACGCTATTCTTGCAAACCCATTCAGACGGCCTCAATGCTCACCGATTTAGAAAAAAACGCCATCCGCGACCATTACCAAAATATCGGCAAAAACCTGCCCGGTTTCCGTCCGCGCGCTTCGCAGCGGGAAATGATTGCAGCGATTGCCAACGCTTTTTCGCGGACGTTGACGCGCGAAGAAGGCGGCGAGCCGCCCAAGCGAGAGGGTGAGAGCATTGCCGTGATCGAAGGGCCGACCGGCGTGGGCAAATCACTTGCCTATCTGCTGGCGGGCGGCATTATGGCGCAGACGCGCGGCAAGCGGCTGATTGTGAGCAGCGCGACGGTTGCCTTGCAGGAGCAGTTGGTTGACCGCGACCTGCCGTTTTTGGTGGAAAAAAGCGGTTTGGAACTGACCTTCGCGCTTGCCAAAGGGCGCGGCCGCTATCTCTGCCCCTACAAACTCTACCAACTCACGCAAAGCAACGCCCAGCAAAACCTGCTCGGCTTTGAAGCTCCCGCTGTGTTGTGGGACAGCAAACCCAAGCCCGAAGAATTAAAGCTGCTGCGCGACATTGCCGATGAATTTTCCGCCCGCCGTTTTAATGGCGACCGCGATGCTTGGCCGGAAAAAATCGATGACGCGATTTGGCTCAAAGTTACCAACGACCGCCACGGCTGCCTGAAATCCGCCTGTCCCAACCGTGCGGAATGTCCGTTTTACCTGGCGCGAGATGTCTTGGAAACCGTCGATGTCGTCGTTGCCAACCACGATCTTCTGCTTGCCGACATCAGCATGGGCGGCGGCGTGATTCTGCCTGCGCCCGAAAACAGTTTCTATTGCATAGACGAAGCGCACCACCTGCCCAAAAAAGCCCTCAGCCGCTTTGCCGCCGAACATTCATGGAATATTGCCGTTTGGACACTGGAAAAACTGCCGCAGCTGACCGGCAAAATTGCCGCGCTTACCGATAAAGCCGAACTTGCCAACCTTGCCGACGAAGCTGCCACATCCTTACTCGACAGCCTGCATGAATGGCAGTTTCACTTAGCGGAAGAGCCGTCTTTAAGTCTGGGGTCGTCTGAAAACGACAGGCGGAAACACAACGAACCGACTTGGTTGTGGGAAGACGGCAAAATCCCCGAAGGCCTAGAAACCACAGTTTCCAATACAGCCATTGCTGCGCGCAGCCTGCTCAAACACGTTATCGGGCTGAACGATGCGCTTTCCGCCGCGCGCCGCGAAAAAGAGCAGGACGGCGCACTCCTCGACCGCCTGACCAGCGAGTTCGGCCTTTTTATCGCCCGTATCGAACAAATCAGCGCGGTTTGGGATTTGCTCTCCACCGTTCCCATTGAGGGCGAAGAGCCGTTGGCGAAATGGATAACCCGCCGTGCCGACGACAAAAACGACTATATTTTCAACGCCAGCCCCATCAGCAGCGCATCCCACCTTGCCAACAACCTGTGGCGGCGCGCGGCAGGTGCGGTGTTGACTTCGGCCACCCTGCAATCGCTCGGCAGCTTCAACCTGATTTTGCGCCAAACCGGCCTGCTGTGGCTGCCCGAAACCACCACGCTTGCTTTGGAAAGCCCGTTTAATTTCGATACGCAAGGCGAGCTGTATATTCCGCCGGTTCATGCCAGCCCCAAAGACCCTGATGCACACACGGCTGCTATTGTCGAATGGTTGCCGAAGCTGGTTTCGCCGGTTGAAGCCATCGGCACGCTAGTGTTGTTTTCCTCGCGCAAGCAAATGCAGGATGTCGCCTTGCGCCTGCCTGACGAATACTTGCCGCTTCTGCTTGTGCAGGGCGAGTTGCCCAAGGCCGTTCTTTTACAAAGGCATCATCAAGCTATTGCCGAAGGCAAAGCCAGCATTGTTTTCGGCCTCGACAGTTTTGCCGAAGGCCTCGACCTGCCCGGCACGGCCTGCGTACAAGTCATTATTGCCAAGTTGCCGTTTGCGATGCCGGACAACCCCATCGAGAAAACCCAAAACCGTTGGATTGAACAACGCGGCGGCAATCCTTTTATCGAAATTACGGTGCCCGAAGCCAGCATCAAATTAATCCAAGCCGTCGGCCGCCTTATCCGTACCGAACAGGATTACGGCCGCGTGACCATCCTCGACAACCGCGTCAAAACGCAACGCTACGGCCAACAATTATTGGCCTGTTTGCCGCCGTTTAAACGGATAGGGTAGTTGTGGATTGTTCAAAAGGTAAAGGCCGTCTGAAACCAAATATTCAGACGGCCTTTTATTCTTTTCAAGCTATAAATCCAATTTCATGACGGATACGGTTTCTCCGTTGTGCCAAGTCTGTGTGATTTCTTTCCAGCCGAACTTTTCATACACGGCCTGCACATCCGGCGTATAGAGAAACAGATGCGGCAAACCCAATTCGCGCGCTTTATCCAGACAAAACGAAACCAGCTGCCTGCCTACGCCCAAACCGCGAAACTGCGGCAAAACGAACACATCGCCCAGCCAATATTCGTATTCAGGAAAACACGCCATATCAAACCGCTTCAATGCCGCCGAACCCATCAGCCGCCCTTCGTTATCCACAGCCGCAAACGCCAGTGGCAAGTTATCCCCATAGAGGCACTGCGCGTAATACGCACGGATTTTTTCCAGAGACGACCACGGCGCAAAATCGTGCCATTCCTCAAACAGCGCGAGGGCTAAAGGCTCGACAAATTCAGGCTTCAGACGGCATATGTTCATATTAGGTCCTCTTGTTGTACCGCGTAGGGATAATTTTTACAGTATAGGCCGTCTGAAAGGTTAACACATCTTAAAAAATCAGCGTAAAACACGATAAACCCGCCGCCAGCCCCATTCAAATCACTTATAATTCTGCCCGTACCGCACACAAACAAAAGAAGAACACCATGGCCAAGAAATTTCCCATTTTCCCGAAAAATCCCGAGCGTATCTGCTGGGGTTGCGACAAATACTGCAAAGAAGACGATTTGCAATGCGGCAACGGTTGCGAACGCATCCAACACCCCATCGAGTTGGACGGCCGCGACTGGTATAAAAAAGGCGACTGGAGCAATTTGTTGAGCGAAGAGCAGCAAATCGAACTTGGACTGAAAGAAGCGCCCAAGCCGGCCAAACCGCATATCAAGCTGCCTTTGAAAAACAAAACGGCTTAAACGGTATGCCGTAAACAAACGAAATAAAAAGGCCGTCTGAAACCTGAAAAACAGGGTTTCAGACGGCCTTTGCACTGTCGGATTATGCCTTCACATAATGCACAAACGCGTATTCAATGCCTTTGGCGGAAACATGGTTTTCCCGAGAGGCTTCTTGCCATGTTTCTGTGGAAAACTCAGGAAAAAACGCATCGCCGTCCACATCCAAACCGACTTCGGTCAAACGCAAATCGGTGGCAATCGGCAGGGCTTGTGTATAAATTTGCGCGCCGCCCATGATGATGACTTCTTCAACCCCCTGACACAAAGCCAGCGCATCTTCCAAAGAAGCCGCCGTTTGCGCGCCTTCGGCCTGATAATCTTGGCGAGTGATGACGATATTTTGACGGCCGGGCAGCGGTTTGCGCGGCAGAGATTCCCATGTTTTGCGGCCCATAATGACGGGTTTACTGGTGGTGTAGGATTTGAAGAAGGCAAAATCCTCAGGCAAATGCCAAGGCATGGTGTTGTTGATGCCGATACAGCGGCGGGCGGCGTAGGCGGCGATAAGGGTGATTTTCGGCATGATGAAATCCGTTTGCAAAATAAAATGATTATAGCGGAAGGGAGGCGGGAAGGACTGAATGCCCGATATTCTAAAAATGTTTCAATATTTATAAAATCAATATTCAGAATGCTTAATTTTGACAAAAATCATTTATTGTTCATTTTTTTAGGTATATGATAAATATCATACCAAATAAAAAAGGAAAGGAAAAAATGATGAGAACCCTCCGTATTTCTGCTTTGACTGTTTCCCTGTCTTTGATGTTGGCTGCCTGCGGCGGCGCAACAAGCGGCTTGTCGAATGCCGTGACCGAGCCGCTCAATCCGCATCCGAAAGGCGTGTTGTCCGTTGAATTGAACGAATCCGTCCCTGAAAACGGTACGTTGGAGCTGACGGCTAACGGTAAAACGCAAACCCTGCAAAAAGGCGGCAAACTCGATACCGGCTTTTTGAAAACCGATAAATTATCCTCTTATGACTACGCCCAAAAAATTAAGGTAAACGGTCAAGTCATCACTTTGGAAACGGGCGACTTCCAAGTGTATAAACAAAATTATTCCACTGTTGCCGCGCGTTACGCCAAACAAAAAGCCGATGACGCAGGCAAGCTGCAAAACCTCGATACATACACATTCACCGTCGGCGAAGTCCAAGGCGATGAAACAGCGTATCGCAATTTGCCCAAACAAGGCAGCTATCAGTATTCGGGTATTGCGTTTAATGGCGACGACCGCAGCGGCCGTCTGAAATACACCGTAGATTTCGATAAAAAACAAGGTTACGGCAAAATCAGCAGCATGGCTTCCCACAATAATGTCGACCTGCTTGCCGCAGGCATTGGCAATAACAACGGCAAAGCCGCCATCAGCGGTAAAACCAGTTTGAACGGTATTGAAAACGGCCGTTATGATTTGAAACTCTTCGGCCCGCAGGCTGAAGAAATTGCCGGTAAGGCGCAAATTAAAGTTGGCGATTCCACCAAAGAAATCGGTTTGGCCGGTAAAAAAGAATAGGAAAAAGGCCGTCTGAAAGGTTCAGACGGCCTTGTTATTATTCAAAAAAGCAATGGCTCAAACCGTTGCATTTTTCATGCCAACCTAAATTACAGGCTGCCCAAGATAATGCGCAATACGCGGCGCAACGGCTCGGCAGCGCCCCACAAGAGTTGGTCGCCGACAGTGAACGCGCTGATGTATTCGCCGCCCATCTCCAGTTTGCGGATACGACCGACAGGAACAGACAGTGTGCCGGTAACTTTGGCAGGCGTCAGCTCGTGAATGCTGGCTTCTTTTTCGTTGGGGATGACTTTCACCCAATCGTTTGCACCTGCCAAGATGGCTTCGATTTCAGAAACAGGCAGGTCTTTTTTCAGCTTCAGGGTGAGGGCTTGGCTGTGGCAGCGCATAGAGCCGATGCGTACGCACAAGCCGTCAATCACGGTCGGATTGTCGCTGCGACCGAGGATTTTGTTGGTTTCCACGCCGCCCTTCCATTCTTCTTTGGACTGGCCGTTGCCCAAGTCTACGTCAATCCACGGAATCAGGCTGCCGGCGAGAGGTACGCCGAAGTTGGCTTTCGGATAGTCTTCGCTGCGCAGGAAATCGGACACTTTGCGGTCGATGTCGAGGATCGCGCTGGAAGGATCGGCAAGCTCGTCTGCCACTTTGGCGTGAATCGCGCCCATGCCGCTGATGAGTTCGCGCATATTTTTCGCACCCGCGCCGGAAGCGGCTTGGTAGGTCATGCTGGTTGCCCATTCGACCAAATCGTTTTGGAACAGGCCTCCCAAAGCCATCAACATCAGGGAAACGGTACAGTTGCCGCCGATGTAGTTTTTCACGCCGTTTTTGAGGCCGTTGTCGATGACGTTGCGGTTGACAGGATCGAGGACGATAATCGCGTCGTCTTTCATGCGCAGGGAAGAAGCCGCGTCAACCCAGTAGCCGTTCCAGCCGCTGTCGCGCAGGGGTTGGAAGACGGATTTGGTGTAATCACCACCCTGACAGGTAACGATGATGTCCATTTTTGCCAATTCGGCAACATCGTTGGCATCCAACAATGTTTTGGCTGCCTGACCGAAATCAGGGGCAGCTCCGCCGACGTTGGAAGTGGTAAAGAAAAACGCTTCGGGAATGTGGGCGAAGTCGTTTTCTTCTTTCATACGCTGCATCAAAACAGAGCCGACCATACCGCGCCAGCCGACAAAACCTACTTTCATGTGTTACTCCTTACAAAGAAAATCCGGATAAGTTTATAGTGCATTAACAAAAATCGGAACGGCATCGCCTGCCGCTTTGTTCAGACTTTTGTTAACCCACTATAAAAAAGGGGAAAACAAACGTTTTAACGCCGTCTGCGGAAAATGTAAAGGTTTTTATCGAAATTTTTTAGAATGATGGAAAAATAGGTTAAGATGGTAATGAAATTGCATCTCATTAAATAGCACAGAGGAAGATTAAATGAGCGAAATCAATTTGTCGGATTTGCCTAAAACAGAAATAGTAGATGTCCATATTGCTTCGCCGGGAGCGAGGGTTGCGGCATATTTGTTGAATAATTTGTTTAATGTTTTGATATGGGTACCATTCATTGTGATGGTAGTTTTCACTTTTGATGAAAGCAAAGAATTAGTTTCGGAGTCTTCTCTTTCTAACTATGCGGTCTTTTTTTATATTTAAAATATTTGAGGAGTTAACTATGGCTGCGGAAGGAGCGGGTGATCTCATCCGGGTTGTAGCCCTATTGGGGGCTGCAGTTGTTGCTGTGCCGCTATTCAAACGTATCGGATTAGGTTCTGTATTAGGTTATTTAGCAGCAGGATTAGTTATTGGGCCTTTTGGATTGCATATTATCAATGATCCACAAGCGATTATTCATCTTGCTGAATTTGGCGTCGTGATGTTTTTATTCGTGATTGGGCTTGAAATGAAGCCTTCTCATCTTTGGAGTTTACGTCGTCAGATTTTTGGATTAGGTAGCTTGCAGGTTGTCATTTCTGCGGTACTGATGACCGTTGTTGCGACTCAATTTGGCTTATCTTGGGAAGTCGCTTTTGTTTGTTCATCGGGTTTTGTTTTAACGTCAACAGCAATTGTGATGCAGGTGCTTGGGGAACGAAAAGCACTTTCAACAAAACCGGGTCAAAAAATTGTTTCAATTCTATTATTTGAAGACTTGCTGATTGTACCTTTATTAGCGGTGATTACATTCTTATCACCTTTTGAACGTGAATCTCAAATCGTTTGGTGGCAGTCTGCGCTTATTGCGATGGTGGCATTAGGGACGTTGGTTTTCATTGGGCGTTTTATTCTAAATCCAGTCTTCAAAATTCTCGCAAACTCTAAAGCACGCGAAGTGATGACAGCTGCTGCACTCTTTGTTGTATTAGGTTCGGGGTTATTAATGGAAGAAGCCGGGCTTTCGATGGCAATGGGCGCTTTTATGGCGGGAGTCATGTTATCTGAGTCGTCTTTCCGTCATCAACTTGAAGCCGATATCGAGCCTTTCCGTGGCTTGTTACTTGGTCTTTTCTTCCTTGGTGTGGGAATGTCATTAAATCTCGATGTGGTTATTGAAAACTGGTCATTGATTTTATTGGGTGTGATTTCTCTCATGCTCACAAAAGGTCTCTGTATTTACTTGGTTGCTCGCGTAGCAAAAAGCTCACATAAAACCGCATTGGAACGAGCATTTTTAATGGCTCAAGGTGGGGAGTTTGCATTTGTCTTATTTGCTGCTGCTACAGCAGAAGGCGTGATAGATCAAACCATAAATGCGAATATGACAGCGATTGTTGTGCTTTCGATGGTGTTTACACCGATTATATTAATTCTTTATGAAAAACTGATGCCTAAACCGAAGACAGATGATATTCAGCCAGATGAAATTGATGAACAGCATCCAATCTTAATTCTGGGGATGGGGCGTTTCGGACAGATAGTGAATGATTTACTGCGATTAAGTGGTTACGATACCACCGTCGTAGATTTAGATCCTTCCATGATTAAAGGCTTTAATGATTACGGAATAAAATCCTATTTTGGTGATGCTTCTCGTCCAGAATTTTTAATTGCAGCAGGATTGGAAAAGGCTGATTTACTTGTTGTAGCGATCAATAATCCGGCGCAAGCAAATCAAATCGTCCATTTTGCTCGAGAAATTAATCCTCGCATAAAAATCATCGCACGAGCATTCGATCGTTTTGATACCTTCGCACTATATCAAGCGGGAGCTGATGATGTGATTCGTGAAACCTTTGATTCAGCAGTCCGAGCAGGTAAACGAGCACTTATCAATTTAGGCATGGCCCCTAAAATGGCAAAAGCAGTCAGTCAATATTATTTTGACGCAGATCGCCATGAAGTGGCCTTAATGTCGCAAGTTTATGATCCTGACAAAGGCATATTTAAAAATCCAGCTATGGTTGATATTGCTCGTGAATGCGATCAAAAAATGGCAGAGAATATTCAAGAGATTCTTTTAAGTACTGAACCTAAGTATGAAGAATTAGAAGAGCATGAAGCTTAAAATGCAACAAATACCTCTGAATATTTTGTCATAACATTTTTTATTTCTTTGGCTGTCTATTTGGTTTTTGGTATCTTCCAACTGTATTACATGAGCCGGGACGGTCAGTCTTTAGGTAAAAAAATTATGGGCATTCGGGTGTTAAAAAGTGACGGGAGCAATCCAGGTTTTGGTGGTACGGTTTTGATACGCGAAGTGGCTTGGTCATTTATTGTCGGTATTATAGTCATTGCAGTAATGTTGGCAGTAAATGACACGCACGGGTGGAAACCTGATTTCTCTGCTTATAGCCTTCATCAACTTCATCATGCTCTTTTCCGTCAAACGCGACCGCCGCACGCTCTATGATATGCTGGCCGATACGGTTGTCGTCAAATTGCCACCGCGCCGATAAATGGCTTTTTTGTGTTAAAATCAGCACTTTCCAACATAGGCCGTCTGAAAAAATAGCTTTCAGACGGCCTTTCGACACGCTATTGATTCCATGAAAAAACATCTGTACCGCATTACGCTCGTCAGCATTGCCGCGGCCATTCTTGCCGCCTGTCCGAGCAAAAGCATTAAAAATCTTCCTGAAACCGACACCAGCGTTATCAAAGGCCCCGACCGCCCCACTGGTACGCCCGATCCCGTCGGTACGACAGTGAGCGGGGGAGGAG
This sequence comes from Neisseria sp. HMSC065C04, assembly GCF_001815375.1. Taxonomy (NCBI): domain Bacteria; kingdom Pseudomonadati; phylum Pseudomonadota; class Betaproteobacteria; order Neisseriales; family Neisseriaceae; genus Neisseria; species Neisseria sp. HMSC065C04. The sequence continues at coordinate 32,617 of NZ_KV820422.1, read as the reverse complement.
CAAACTACACCGTAGTTTCCTACAACGAATTGCCGCACTGGGACCTCCAACACTTTACCAAAAGCCTGCAGTCTTTCCGTTTAGGCTGTGAAAAGCTTAAAAACCGCCAAGGCTGGCAGGACGTTTGTATCCAAGCCATGCAAACACCGGTGCACCATTTCCAAGCCAAGCACTTTTTCGAGCGCTATTTCACCGCATGGCGCGTCGATAACGGCGGCAATCCTGCCGGCACCATTACCGGCTATTACGAACCGGTCCTGCGCGGCGATGACAAATCCACGAGCCAATCCCGTTTTCCTATTTACGGCATTCCGAACGATTTTGTTTCCGTTCCGTTGGCTGCAAACTTGAGGGGCAGCAAAGCCACCGTCCGCATCCGCCAAACCGGCCCAAACAGCGGCGTCATCGACAACAGCGGCACATACACGGCCGACTTGTCCAGATTCCCGATTACAGCACGCAGCACCGCGCTGAAAGGCCGTTTTGAAGGCAGCCGTTTCGTTCCTTACTACACCCGCAGCCAAATCAACGGCGGCGCGCTTAACGGCAAAGCGCCGATTTTGGGTTATGCAGATGATCCGGTCGAACTTTTCTTTATGCACATTCAAGGTTCAGGCCGTCTGAAAACGCCGTCCGGCAAATACATCCGTGTCGGATTTGCCGATAAAAACGAGCATCCGTATGTTTCCATCGGCCGCTATATGGCGGACAAAGGCTATCTGCCGCTGGGTCAGACCAGTATGCAGGGCATCAAGGCCTATATGAAGCAAAACCCTGGTCGCCTTGCCGAAGTTTTGGGGCAAAACCCAAGCTACGTTTTCTTCCGCGAGCTGACCGGCAGCGGCGATTCCGGCCCGGTGGGCGCATTGGGTACGCCGTTGATGGGCGAATACGCCGGTGCCATTGACCGCCACTACATCACGCTTGGCGCACCGTTATTTGTCGCCACTGCCCATCCGATCACCAAAAAAGCCCTCAACCGCCTGATTATGGCGCAAGACACCGGCAGCGCGATTAAAGGCGCGGTCCGTGTGGATTATTTCTGGGGCTATGGCGACGAGGCAGGCGAAGTGGCCGGCAAAATGAAAACCACCGGCTATGTATGGCAGCTTCTGCCCAACGGCATGAAACCGGAATACCGCCCATAAACAGCGGTTTTAAAAAAGGCCGTCTGAAACCAAGATTCAGGTTTCAGACGGCCTTTTTATTTCGATAAAAATGCGGCAGGTTTTTAAAACCTGCCGCGGTATGGGGACATACAGCTCGGACGGTAAGCCGGGTTCTGTCGCGGACAGTCATTCCTCTAGGCACATCATTGCTGGTGTGCTCAAGCAACCTACCCGAACGCTCGGCGAGCAGCGTCATCGCGTTCTGTTTGGTCTTGCTCCGAATGGGGTTTAGCCTGCTGCGCTTTGTTACCAAATGCACGGTGCGCTCTTACCGCACCTTTTCACCCTTACCTGTTTTGCCCGAAGGCAATCATCGGCGGTATTGCTTTCTGTTCCACTTTCCGTCGCGTTGCCGCGCCCGGCCGTTAGCCGGCATTCTGCTCTGTGGAGCCCGGACTTTCCTCCCCGTATGCCTTACGCGATACGCGGCGACTGTCTGTCCGACCTGTATGAGGTGCGGATTATAACACAGCCGCCATAAGGTTCAGACGGCCTAAATATTTATTTTTTCTTTTTAAATGCTATTTCGGTCAAACCCAATTCCTGTGCTTTTTTGCGGACTGCGGATTCGGGCATTTCGCGTGCCAGGCGGCTGGTGCAGTATTCGGTCATGGTGGTGGCGCAGGCTTTGAAGTTGCCGGTAAAGTCGCTGGCGGCACTCAAAAACGGGATGAGGCGGCCGGCCATGATTTCTTCGGCCGGTGCGTCTGTTTGGGCGGATACGCGTCCGGACTCGACCGCCGAGAAGATTTGTTCGGTAAAGCGTCGGGCGAAGTTTTCTTCTGTTTGGCAGTCTTGGAATGCGGTGTTTTCATGTTGGCAGACGAGGGTAACTTCGCCTTCTGCTTCTTGCAGCGGTTCGGCCAAATCGAGTTTGAGGGTTTGCTTGTCGGTTTGCAGCCAGGCGGTGCGGCCTTGGGTTTTGATGATTTTGCCATAAACGCCGATGGCATCGTTTTGGGGGATGTTTTTCTGTTCGGCAAGTTGCTGGGCCGAGAATAAGGGGGCTTGTTCGGCAAATGCGCCGCCGGTTTCGTGTTTGAAGTAGGCGGCGAGGTCTTGTTTGATGAGGGCTTGGGTCAGCAGTTTTTCGCCTTCGGTCAGGCGGTGTGCGAAGCCGTGTGTTTTGGGGGCGGATGCGGCATCCGTGGTGGTCTTGGTGTCCGGTGTGCAGGCGCTCAGGAGTAAAAGCAGGGGAAGGATGTATTTCATGGTTGGTCTCTCAACAGGCCGTCTGAACCTATGGTTTCAAACGGTCAGCGTTGTTTATCGATAACGATAAATTCGGCGGGGATAAACGGGATAGGCCGGGTAATTGCGGACGGGTTCGCTGTCTTGATAGATGACGGTCGTCCCGGGCGGGGCGTTGATGGTCACGGTTTTGTTGACGGTGGTTTGCGCGTGGACGGGCAGATCTAAGACGGCGGTGCGCCCGTACGGAGTCTCGGTATAAACGCACGCGCTTAGAAGCAAGGCGGCACTCAGGACGGCGGTTTTCATGTTTCAGACGGCCTTATTTGAGCAGGTTTTTTAAGGCCAGGCGCACGCCTTCGCCGACTTCCGTACCTTTGGGAATGCCCTTGGTGGCGGCTTTGGCTTCGCGTTCGTTGTAGCCGAGGGCAAGCAGGGTGTTGATGATGTCTTGGCTTTCGTCGGCAACGGCATCAGGGGCAAACAGGCCGTCTGAAACGGTATGGGACACGAGTTTGCCGCGCAGTTCCAACACCATGCGCTCGGCGGTTTTTTTGCCGATGCCGGGGGCGGAGGAGAGGCGTTTGACGTCTTCTTCAGCGACGGCTTGCGCCAGCTCGTCGGCATTCATGGCCGACAAGATACCCAATGCGGTTTTGGCACCGATGCCGCTGACTTTGACCAGTTGGCGGAAGGTGGCGCGTTCCTCGGCCGAGGCGAAACCAAACAGCAAATGCGCGTCTTCGCGGATGACAAGCTGGGTGTAGAGATGGACGGTTTCGCCAACGGGAGGCAGGTTGTAGAAAGTCTGCATAGAAACGTCGGCTTCATAACCGACGCCGTTGACGTCGATAACGACCTGCGGCGGATTTTTCTCAATCAATTTGCCTGTGAGCCTGCTGATCATGGTGTTCCCCTGTGATTAAAAAAGGCCGTCTGAAACCTTGCAATCGGGTTTCAGACGGCCTTGTATTGTATCAAACTTCAGCGCTAACGCGGACGAAATCAGATGGCGGATACCAGGTTCAAATGACGGGCGCGTTCGCCTGCTTCAGCGGCACGTTCTTGGCTGCTGAACGGACCCATTTTGACAACGTATTCGTAGTTGCGTTTTTCCAGCATGACTTTGCTGTCTGACGGCAGGCTTTGTGCGGCTTGGTTCAGATAAGCCTGTGCTTCGCGTTGGGTACCGAAGGATTTCAAATCAACAAAAAATTCTTTGTTGTTTGGGGAAACAATGGTTTGAGCGGCGGTTTGGCCGGGGATGATTTGTTCAACTTTGACGTTGGCCGTGCCTTGGTTGATGAAACCCAATTGTTGGGCGGCGGCGCGGGAAACATCGATGACGCGGTTGCCATGGAAAGGGCCGCGGTCGTTGACACGGACGATGACGCTTTTGCCGTTTTGTATATTGGTCACGCGCGCGTAGCTGGGAATAGGGAGGGTTTTGTGGGCGGCGGAGAGGGCGTTCATATTGTAACGCTCGCCGCTGGAAGTTTTATGGCCGTGGAATTGGTTGCCGTACCATGAGGCTTTGCCGGTTTGGCTGAAAGAGGAAACTTGGGTCAGCGGCGTGTAGCGTTTGCCGGCAACTTTGTAACTGCGGTTGGCAGAAGGATGCAGTTTTTCGACTCGGACCACGCTGTCGGCAACAGCGGCATTGATGGAAAGGACGCCGATGGTGGCGGCGGCTAAGGAAAGGAGGGTTTTTTTGGTAAAAGTCAAAACGGGTTCCGTTCTTGAGTTGATAACGCAGCGGTTTCAGACGGCCTGCTATACGCCGCCGGCAAAACCGTTTTGTCGCCATGCTTCAAACAGAATCACGGCGACGGTATTGGAAAGATTCATGCTCCTGCTGCCGGGCATCATCGGCAGGCGGATTTTTTGTCCGGCAGGCAGGCTGTCGAGAATCTCGGCAGGCAGGCCGCGCGTTTCGGGACCAAACAGCAACACGTCGCCTTCGCGGAAGGAAACTTCGTCGGGGCGGGTAGAGCCTTTGGTGGTCAGCGCGAAAATGCGGCGGCCTTCGAGTGCCTTGAGGCAGTCTTCGAAATTCTCATGTACCGTCAGTTTGGCAAACTCGTGATAATCCAAGCCCGCGCGTTTCATTTTGGACGAATCCAGAGGAAAACCAAGCGGCTTGACCAAGTGCAAATCGGCACCGGTATTGGCGCACAGGCGGATGATATTGCCCGTATTGGGCGGGATTTCGGGTTGGTACAAAACTATGGTAAACATATAAATCAATCACTTATAGAGTGGCATAATGCCGAAATGTTCCATGGGTGTCAAAAACTTTAAGCTATTTTTTCATTGGCGGACGCGCCAAGCTCCAGCAAAAAATCTTACCTGCGCCTGATTTTTTCAGCGTTTTCGCCAATTCGTCCAAAGTCGAACCGGTGGTAAAGACATCGTCAATTAACAGAATATTACACGCCTTCGGCAATTCGGCTTTGATTTTAAATGCATTCTTGATATTTCGCCGACGTTCGTCGCTTTTCAGCGTACTTTGCGGCTCGCCGTGCCGTCTGAAAACCGCGTGGCGCGGCAGCAGCGTCCAGCCGTAGCGTTTCGCCAAAATATCCGTCAACGCCTCGCTTTGGTTGAATCCGCGCTTGAGCCGCCGCTCTTTGCTCAAAGGCATGGGTAGGACGAAATCGAAGTGTTCCGTTGCCAGCCAGTCCGGTGCGTTTTGGCACATTAAATCCGCCAACGGACGGCTCATACCCAAGTCGGCCAAGTGTTTCAGCTCGCGTATCATGCTGCTGACGGGCGGTTCGTAATACAGCGAGGCCCACATTCTATCAAATGCGGGCGGCTTTTTCTGACAACTGCCGCACACTGCTCCACCCGCGACATGGCGGAAACACAAAGGGCAGCTTTGTGCCGCGTCGATAAAATATTCCGTCAAATCGTTTGCGCAGCCTCGGCAAAGGCCGTCTGAAACGGAATCGTGGCATAATACGCAACGTCGCGCATCGAGCCGTTTCAAATTGCGCCACCAAGAAAGAACATTCATGCCACACTCCGCCAAAAAAGTTTATCTGATACACGGTTGGGCGGCGAACCGCCATGTATTCGACGATTTGATACCGCGCCTGCCTGCCGGTTGGGACGTCCGCGCGCTTGATTTGCCCGGACACGGCGATGCGCCTTTTACCGAGCCGTTTGATATTGCCGCCGTTGCCGAAGCCTTCGCCGGACAAATCGACACGCCGGCACACATTCTCGGCTGGTCGCTGGGCGGATTGGTTGCCCTGTATCTGACCGCGCTTTATCCCGACAAAATCCAATCGCTCTGCCTGACGGCAAGTTTTGCCCGATTGACTGCCGACACGGATTATCCCGAAGGCTTGGCGCAACCTGCCTTGGGCAAGATGGTCGGCGCATTCCAGCAGGATTATGCCAAACATATTAAACAGTTTCTACAACTGCAACTGCTGCACACACCGCATTCCGGCGAAATCTTAAACCGGGTGCTGCCCGATTTGGCGCGCTGCGGCACGCCTTCCGCCTTACAGGCCGCGCTTGAAGCGGTCAACCATGCCGACGCGCGTCCGTTGTTGCCGCTTATTCAAACGTCGTCATTGCTGGTGTTTGGACAGAAAGACGCCATTACGCCGCCGCGCATGGGCGAATATTTACACCGCCATTTGAGCAACAGCGAGCTGGTCCTTATCGACAAAGCCGCACACGCGCCCTTTTTGAGCCATGCCGACGAGTTTGCCGAAACCTACCGCAATTTTGTCGAAAAGGCCGTCTGAAACAGCCTTCAACCATAAAAACAGAATATTGTCGGGCAAAGCCCGCTGACACGACCCACCATGACCGAACAAGACAAACGCTGGCAGATTCACCGCCATCTCGCCCAAGACACCGACGAGCGCCTACAGCTGGTCCGCAATGCACCCAAACGCATCATGCTGATTGGTGCCGATGCCGACATCAGCCGCAGCCTGCTGGCCGCGCGTTATCCCGACGCCGTGTTTGAAGAATACGATCCGAATGCCGACTTTTTGAAAACCGCCGCCGCCGCGCGCAAAGGCGGTTTCTGGCAGAAGCTGACCGGCAAAACCATTCCGCAACATTGCCAAGCCCTGACCACGCCGCTGCCTGAAGCCGCCGCCGATATGCTGTGGGCCAACCTCAGCCTCAGCCGCGCCGACGATATTTTGCCGGTATTGAAAAACTGGGCCGCTGCTTTGAAAACCGACGGATTATTATTTTTCACGCACTTTGGCCGCGACAGCCTGAGCGAGCTGACAGGCCGTCTGAACCATGAAGGCATCGAATGCGAAGCACCCACGCTGATTGATATGCACGACTTGGGCGATATGCTCGCCGACAACGGCTTTTACGATCCGGTAACCGACACGGCCAAGCTTGAGTTGAGCTATAAAAAAGCCGGGACGTTTTGGCAGGACATGGAAACCTTGGGATTATGGAATGCGTTGAAGTTCAGCAATCCGCAAGCGGCAAAGGAATGTGTGGATAAGATTTTTGCCAACGAAGGCCGTCTGAACATCACGCTTGAAACTGTGTACGGCCATGCCGTGAAAAAATTGGTGTTGCCGCAAGGGGAGAACGTGGTGCAGTTTTTTCCGAAAAAACAGATGCAGGCCGGAAGCTGAGGCTGCTTGGGTTTGAATGCAAAAAGGCTGTCTGAAGTTTCAGACGGCCTTTTGTTTGATTCCGAATTAAGCCTGTTTGGCCGCCCATTCGGCCGGCGTGGCGGCAACGGAAATCGACAGCGCGTGCAATTCGTTGCTTTCGAGTTGCGGCTTGAGGCCGTCTTTAATCAGGCGGTGGCGGGCGAGGCGGGCTTTGCCTTCAAATGAGGAGGAAACGATTACGGCGAAGAAGTGATGGCCGTCGCCTTCGACTTCGACGTGTTCGCAAGGGGTAACGCCTTCAATCAGGGTTTTGACTTGTTCGGGTAAAAGCATGGGGGTTCCTTGGGAAATGGTTTGCTTGTAAAAGAGGGCATTATACCGAATCTTGATAAAAACAGGCCGTCTGAAAACCAAACTTCGGGTTTCAGACGGCCTCGGCCTTTGGAAGCGTCAAATGCTTATTCGTACACTTTCAGCAGCTCGACTTCAAAAATCAAAGTCGCGTGCGGAGGAATCACGCCGCCGGCACCGTGTGCGCCGTAGCCCATTTCGGAAGGAATGGTCAGCTTGCGTTTGCCGCCTTCTTTCATGCCGCCGAAGCCTTCGTCCCAACCTTTAATTACTTGGCCGACGCCCAGAGTGATGGTCAGCGGTTGACGGCGGTCGAGGCTGGAGTCGAATTTGGTACCGTCTTCCAACCAGCCGGTGTAATGTACGGTGATTTCTTTGCCTTTGACGGCTTCTTTGCCGTGGCCTTCTTGCAAGTCTTCAATAATCAGGCTCATGATGTTCCTTTCGGATGTATGGTGAAAATCGGCTCAAGATTACCATATTGTGTGGAATCGTGAAACAAATGCGCCCATATGGCCGGCAACAAAAAGGCCGTCTGAAACGGATTTTCAGACGGCCTTTGTTTTGTGCTAAACCTTATTTGTTGTCAGGTTGGGATTTGACATCGTGGGAGATGGGCAGCTCAGGCATGGTTCGGGCAGACTCCGGAACATTGCCGGAGAGGGCTTTCAAGAAGGCAACGATGTTTTCAGTGTCTTCCGGAGCCAGGGTTTTACCCAATTGCGCTTTCGCCATGATGTTGACGGCTTTATCCAGTTCCCAAACGCTGCCGTTGTGGAAGTATGGGTAGGTGCGCTCAACGTTTCTCAAGCCGGGAACGCGGAAGAAGAATTCGTCTTCGGCTTTTTTGGTTACGTCCGCACGGCCTTTGTCGTGTTTAGGATCGTCGATGTGTTTCCAGTAAGGACCGTCCACCAAACCGAATTTTTGGAACATGGTACCGCCCAAGTTGACACCACTGTGGCAGGACATACAGCCGTTGTCCATAAATGCGCGTACGCCTTTGCGTTCTTGTTCGCTCAGGGCCGATACGTTGCCTTTGAGGTAGTCGTCCCAACGGGTCGGGGTCAGCAGGGTGCGTTCAAATGCGCCCAATGCGGCGGTGATGTTTTTGAAGGAAACCGCGCCGTCTTCAGGGAATGCGGCTTTGAATTTCTCTTGGTATTCGGGAATGCCGGCGATTTTGGCGGCGGCATCGGCTTCGGTCGCGTTGGCCATTTCAACCGGGTTGAGCAATGGGCCGCCGGCTTGTTCTTCCACATCGGCGGCACGGCCATCCCAGAATTGGCTGCCCAACAAGGCGGCATTCAGGGCAGTCGGGGGGTTACGGGCGCCGAATTGGCTTTTGTGGCCCGCGCTGGTCGGCATGTTGTCCACGCCGGCCGTTGCCAAGTTGTGGCAGGAGTTACAGCTGACAGTGTTGCCTTTGGACAGGCGGGTTTCGTACCAAAGTTGTTGGCCGAGTTTGACCTGCTCTTCGGTAAACGGACGGATTTTTTGCATTTCGGCCGCATCAGGCAAAGGTTTGAACACGGCTTGCGCGCGTTCCAACAGGGCTTTGTCTTCGGCAGAAACATCGGCGGAATTTTGAGGGGCTGAAACGGCGGCGGTGCTTGCGACAGCATCGGCAGTGCTCGCGGCAGAAGCCGCTTGAGGGGTTTCGGTTGTTTGAGCCGTTTTCTCGCCGCAGGCGGTCAGCGCGGCAGAAACGGCCAAAGCCAAAGCGATTTGGTGGAGTTTTAAACGTGGCATAGGAGGGTTTCTTTGTTATGCGTTTGTTATGTCATGGATTGCTGATTGCACCAGCAATATGCCAACTATAAAAGATAAGGCGGTTTTAATTTTTGTTGTAAATCAACCTTTTAAATTTGATAAATTCTGAAAATATCACTGATAGGGAAATTTATACTATGGAACTTTTTTATTATTTATTTACAATTGCTTAGATAAATTAAGGCCGTCTGAAAAAATAAAATTCAGACGGCCTTATTCAGACGGCCTTTTAGTTTTTATTGATTACGTCCGTTATTTTATTTTAAAAAATCTTAATAAATATGGGGTTATTAAAAAATAAAAATAATTTGCGTTATTAAGCATAAAGCGTTATAAATGCGTTAACAAATGAACATTTCACTTTAGAGTTTTTTATGCTGATTGCTTTATTGATTATGCTGCGCGAGGGCATCGAAGCCGCCCTGATCGTCGGCATTGTTGCCAGTTTTTTGAAACAGTCGGGACACAGCGAGCTGATGCCGAAGGTTTGGCTGGGCGTGTTTTTGGCTTCGGTCATGTGTTTGGGTATTGGTTACGGCATTCATTCCGCTACCGGCGAGATTCCGCAAAAAGAACAGGAATTGGTGGTCGGCGCCATCGGCCTGGTGGCTGTGGCGATGCTGACGTACATGATTTTGTGGATGAAGAAGGCCGCGCGTTCGATGAAACAGCATCTTCAGGATTCTGTTCAGTCGGCCTTAAACCGCGGCAGCGGCCAGGGTTGGGCCTTGGTCGGCATGGCGTTTTTGGCTGTGGCGCGCGAAGGTTTGGAGAGTGTGTTTTTCCTGCTGGCCGTGTTCCAGCAAAGCCCGACGTGGTCTATGCCGATAGGCGCGGTATTGGGGCTGTTGGTGGCGGTTGTCATCGGTACGCTGATTTATCAGGGCGGTATGCGCCTGAACTTGGCGAAGTTTTTCCGTTGGACGGGCGCGTTTTTGATTGTGGTGGCGGCCGGTCTGCTGGCCGGTTCGTTTCGCGCGCTGCATGAGGCCGGCGTATGGAATGTGATGCAGGATATTGCTTTCGATACATCGAAATATTTGCATGAAGACAGCCCTTTAGGCGTGCTGCTCGGCGGTTTCTTCGGCTATACCGACCACCCGACCGAAGGCGAAGTCCTGATTTGGCTGCTGTATCTGGTTCCCGTCATGATTTGGTTTTTGCGCGGCAGTGCGCCGGCAAAAACGTTAACTAAATAAAAAGGAATGAAAATGAAAAAATTCAATCTAACTGCTTTGTCCGTAATGTTGGCTCTGGGTTTGACCGCGTGTCAGCCGCCTGAAGCCGAAAAAGCCGCGCCTGCCGCTTCAGGCGCATCCGCTGCCGCCAATGCCGACGGTTCGGTCAATATCGGTGTGAACGATACTGCCTGCGAACCGATGGAATTGACCGTCCCCAGCGGCCAAGTCGTGTTCAACATTAAAAACGACAGCGGCCGCAAGCTGGAATGGGAAATCCTGAAAGGCGTGATGGTGGTGGACGAGCGTGAAAACATCGCCCCGGGTTTATCCGACAAAATGACCGTTACCCTACTGCCGGGCGAATACGAAATGACTTGCGGCCTGTTGACAAATCCGCGCGGTAAGCTGATTGTTACCGACAGCGGCTTCAAAGACACTGCCAACGAAGCGGATTTGGAAAAACTGTCCCAACCGCTCGCCGACTATAAAGCTTACGTTCAAGGCGAGGTTAAAGAGCTGGTGGCGAAAACCAAAACCTTTACCGAAGCCGTTAAAGCCGGCGACATTGAAAAGGCCAAATCCCTGTTTGCCGCCACCCGCGTCCATTACGAACGTATCGAACCGATTGCCGAGCTTTTCAGCGAACTCGACCCCGTCATCGATGCGCGTGAAGACGACTTCAAAGACGGTGCGAAAGATGCCGGGTTTACAGGCTTCCACCGTATCGAACACGCCCTTTGGGTAGAAAAAGACGTATCCGGCGTGAAGGAAATTGCAGCGAAACTGATGACCGATGTTGAAGCCCTGCAAAAAGAAATCGACGCATTGGCATTCCCTCCAGGCAAAGTGGTCGGCGGCGCGTCCGAACTGATTGAAGAAGTGGCCGGCAGCAAAATCAGCGGCGAAGAAGACCGTTACAGCCATACCGACTTGAGCGACTTCCAAGCCAATGTGGAAGGCTCCAAAAAAATCGTTGATTTGTTCCGTCCGCTGATCGAAGCCAAAGACAAAGCGTTGTTGGAAAAAACCGATGCCAACTTCAAACAGGTTGAAGACATTTTGGCGAAATACAAAAAACAAGACGGCTTCGAGCTGTACGACAAACTGAGCGAAGAAGACCGCAAAGCCCTGCAGGCGCCGATTAATGCCTTGGCAGAAGATTTGGCCAAACTGCGCGGCATTTTGGGTTTGAAATAAGATAACGCGTTTTCAGACGGCCTTTGGATATTGAAAGGCCGTCTGAATCTTATTGTCGTCCACACAAAATATGCTTGAAAACCAACCTTACTTCACACGATTGCAATCTTTCCGTTCCCTGCCAAGGAGCAGACCATGAGCCAAAACAAACAACCGGCACAACCCGAAAAACGAACCCTTTTCAAAACTGCCCTTGCCGCCGGTGCCATCGGCGTTGCCGGTTATTTTGCCGGTAAAAAACAAGGCGAAGCCGCCGCCGAGACCCAAAACAACCAACATTCCGAGCTGGCCTATCCGTGTTATGGCGAGCATCAGGCAGGCATCGTCACGCCACACCAGCTCTTCGGCATCATGTGTGCCTTTGACGTTACCGCCAAAGACGCCAAACAACTTGAAAACCTGTTCCGCGCCCTGACCGCCCGCATCGAATTCCTCACCCAAGGCGGCGAATACCAAGACGGCGACGACAAACTCCCGCCTGCGGGCAGCGGCATCCTCGGCAAACAATTCCGCCCCGACGGGCTGACAGTTACCGTCGGCGTCGGCAGCAGCCTCTTTGACGACCGCTTCGGCCTCAAAGACAAAAAGCCGAAACACCTACAAGAAATGCGCGACTTCCCTAATGACAAACTCCAAAAATCTTGGTGCGATGGCGACCTCAGCCTACAAATTTGCGCGTTTTCCCCTGAAACCTGTCAAGCCGCCCTGCGCGACATCATCAAAAACACCGCCCAGTTTGCCGTCATCCGCTGGAGCATAGACGGTTGGCTCCCTAAAGCCGAACCCGGCGCCATTGCCGCGCGCAATCTTTTAGGTTTCCGCGACGGCTCAGGCAATCCCAAAGTCGAAGATCCCAAAGTCGCCGATCAAGTCCTGTGGACGGGCGTTGCCGCCAACAGCTTGGACGAACCGGCATGGGCGAAAAACGGCAGCTATCAGGCCGTCCGCCTCATCCGTCACTTTGTCGAGTTTTGGGACCGCACCCCGATGCAGGAACAAACCGATATTTTCGGCCGGCGCAAATACAGCGGCGCGCCCATGGACGGTAAAAAAGAGGGCGACACCGCCGATTTCGCCAAAGACCCCGACGGCAAAATCACGCCCAAAGACAGCCATATGCGCCTTGCCAATCCGCGCGATCCTGAGTTCATGAAAAAACACTTGCTCTACCGCCGCGCCTTCAACTACTCGCGCGGCCTCGCCGCCAACGGCCAGCTCGATGTCGGCTTGGTGTTTATCTGCTATCAGGCCAACCTTGCCGACGGTTTCATCTTCGTGCAAAACCTGCTCAACGGCGAGCCGCTGGAGGAATACATCAGCCCATTTGGCGGCGGCTATTTCTTCGTCCTGCCGGGTGTCGAAAAAGGCAGCTTCCTCGGCAAAGAACTTTTGGGCGTATAAATCCGCCGATGGTTTGAATAGATAAAAAGGCCGTCTGAAACCTGATTTCCAGATTTCAGACGGCCTGAGTTTTTTCTATCAAACCAAATGTTCCGCCAAGAAAGCCAATGCGTATTCGACGGCTTGCGCCCTTACTGCTTCGCGATCGCCTGTGAAAAGCGCGGTTTGCTCAAACGAGCCTTCGGGCGTGACCAGGCCGAACCAGACTGTGCCGACTGGTTTGGCCGCGCTGCCGCCGCCGGGGCCGGCGATGCCGGAAATACTCAAGGCGTAATCTGCCTGCGCGACGGCTTTTGCGCCGCGTGCCATTTCATAGACGGTCTCGCGGCTGACCGCGCCGTGTTTCAGCAAGGTGTCAGGCATGACGCCGAGGCGGTCTTGTTTGGCTTGGTTGCTGTATGTGACGAAGCTTTGGTGAAACCACTGCGAGCTGCCGGAGAGGGAGGTTAGCGCACCTGCAAGCAGACCACCGGTGCAGGACTCGGCGCAGGTAACGGTTTGACGGCAGCTGGTCAGGTGTTCGGCGATGGTTTGCAGATGGGACATGGCGGCTCCTTATGGAAATGGTGGAATGAGGCGGGCGTTTGACCCGCCGGGTTTCAGACGGCCTGAAAGTTGAAATCAGTCTTTCGGCTGGATGAGGTGGACATCGCGTTGCGGGAACGGGATGTTGATGTTGGCGGCACGCAGGTTTTCAACCACTTGCTCGTTCAGGGCGAATCGGAATGGGCCGAGATTTTCTTCTTGCGTCCACGCCCAAAGGGTAATTTCGATGGCGCTGTCGCCAAGGTTGGTAATGTATACGACGGCAGGTCGTTCTTCGGTTTGAACACACAATGGATGCTCGGTTGCCGCTCTCAATACGGCGGCTTTGGCGGCTTTCAAGTCGCAGGCGTAATCGACGCCGACAACGACTTGGGCGCGGCACAGGGGTAGGGAGGAACGGTTGGTGATGCTGTTGGTCATGACCACGCTGTTGGGTAGGACGACTTCTTCGTTGTCCGGCGTGCTTAAAGAGGTCTGCACCATTTTGATTTCGCGGACGATGCCTTCAAAACCGTTGACGCGGATAAAGTCGCCGACTTTAAACGGGCGGAACAGGATAATCAGCGCGCCGGCGGCGAAGTTAGACAGTTGGTCTTTCAAAGATAAAGCCACGGCCAAGCCTGCGCCACCGATCAAGGCGGTAACGGAAGTGGTCGGGATGCCGAGTTTGCCCAGTGCCGCGATGATGACGAGGATCAGCAGGCCGATGTTGGCGACGTTGCCGAGGAAGCTGACCAGCGTTTTATCGACTTTGGCGCGTGTCAGCGCGGCTTTCATCAGTGTCACCACGCGCGTGGCGACCCAGCGGCCGATAAAGAAGATGGCTAAGGCGGCCAGCAGGTTCGTGCTGAAAGACATGCCGGTTTGGGCGAGTTGTTCCCAGCCGGAGAACGAAGAGAGGACTTGAAGATCGAAATTCATAATTGTGTGTGCGTGTGAAGTTGTTTAAAAGGTTATTGTAAAACAAGGCCGTCTGAAAACCTAATGATTTGGTTTTTCAGACGGCCTTTAATCTTTCTTAATCTTTTTCAGCTTAACGTAAAACGGTTTTGCTCCAACGGCTCACCCATTGTTTTTGTTTGGTGTTGATGTCGGCGCGATTGGGGGAATCGCTGTGTTTCGGTGTTTGGGCAAACTCGAATACTTTGGGCAGCGGCGTGTTTTTGGCAGCCGGATAAACCCACATTTCGGCAGGAAGGGCTTGTTGCACTTCGCCGCTTTGCAGCCAGCTCACCAGTTTGGCCGCCAGCTCGGGTTGTTTTGCGCCTTTCAAAATGGCCGCGCCTTCAACTTGGCGGAATGTGCCGCCTTTGAGGAAGAGATTGCCGGTGGGCGGGGTGCTGTATTTGCCTTTGGAGTAGTGGACTTCGGCCGCCGGGCTGGTGGCATAGCTGACCACGAGGGGATAGGCGCCGCCGTTTTGGGTGAAGTCGGTGTAGTAGGCTTCGCTCCAGCCTTTGGCGACTTTCACGCCGTTTTGGCGCATTTGCGCCCACCATTTGAACGCGCCCTCTTCACCCATGCCGCCGATGTTGGCCAAGAGGAAGGAGAGGCCGGGCGAAGATGTGGCGGGAGACGGGGTCACCAGAAGGTTTTTATATTCCGGTTTGGTCAGGTCTTGCAGGGTTTGCGGCAGGGGCAGTTTTTTCTGTTCAAACCATTTTTTGTCGTAGTTGATGGCGACATAGGCGTAATCGACGGCCAGCGCATCGGGCAGGGAAGCGGTTACGGGCGCGGATTTGGGTTGGCTGGCGGCGAGGATGCCGGCGGCTTTGGCTTTGCCGATGTTGGCGTTGTCCAAACCGTAAACCGCATCGGCAATCGGGTTGGCTTTGCTCAAAATCAGCTTGTTGAGCATTTCGTTGCCGCTGCCTGCCTTGATGACGGACACTTTGGCATCGTTGGCTTTTTCAAATTGCACGATGACAGATTGGGGTAGGCTGAAGGATTTGTGCACGGCCAGACGCACTTCGGTTTGGGCGTACAGGTTTGCCGAAGCCAGCAACAGGGCGAGGGCGGACAATTTCAGTTTCATTCTCTTTCCTTTGTACGGGTAAAATACGAAATATCATAACAAAATCTGCATATCAAGGCACGATATGAATCATTCCCCCGTTTGGCTGTTTGACCTCGACAATACTTTGCACAATGCCGAAGCCGGCATTTTCTACATCATCAACCGCGCCATGACCGAATACATGGCAGGCCGTCTGAAACTTTCCGAAGAAGCCGCCTCCCACCTGCGCCAAGATTATTGGCACCGATACGGCGCGACGCTTGCCGGTTTGCAAATCCACCATCCCGAAGTCGATATCGATGAATTTTTGCGTGAAAGTCACCCGCTTAAGCAAATTTTGGCAAAGGTGGAGGGTATGGATGGAACTGATGACGTTTTAGGCCGTCTGAAAGGGCGAAAAGCCGTATTTTCCAACGGGCCTTCGTTTTATGTCCGCGCATTGGTTGAGGCGTTGGGCTTGGAAGCGCATTTTGACGGCTTGTTCGGCACGGACGACTTCGGCCTGCTCTACAAACCCAATCCGCAGGCCTATCTCAACGTCTGCCGCCTATTGGGCGTCAAACCCGAACAGTGCATTATGGTGGACGACAGCGCCGACAATCTGCACCAAGCCAAAGCCTTGGGCATGAAGACCGTTTGGTACGGCGAAAAAGCCCATCCGTTGCCATTTGCCGACGGCATAGCGAAAGATATGCAGGGTTTGCTTGAATTTTGCACAAAACTGCCGTGAAGTTTTGAAAAAACAAGTACAATACACGGTATTGCCGACATTTAAAAACAAGGACAACATCATGCGTAAATTCGCTTTAATTCTGACCGCCGCCGCCGTTTTGGCCGGTTGCTCTTGGGAAACCTACACCAACGAATCCGGCCGTACCGCCGTACGCCAAAAATATGCTACCGGCACGCCTATCGTTTATCAGGACGGTACTTATTCTAAAAACATGAATTACAACCAATTCCGCCCTGAGCGCCGCGCCGTCCAATCCAATCAAGCGGATCATGCTGAACACGGCGAACGCGGCCAGCACTGGCAAAAACCGCAATTTGCCAACCAACAGCCAGCAACCGAATAACAATATCCCCAAGGCCGTCTGAAACGGAGTGAAAAACAACCAACACTTGTTGCCACACTTTTCAGACGGCCTCAAACAACGACAACGGAAACCGTATCATGGCTCAGACAGCTTTAAATATCGTCATCCTTGCCGCCGGCAAAGGCACACGCATGTACTCCAAAATGCCCAAAGTGCTGCACCGCATCGGCGGCCTTCCCATGGTTGAGCGCGTTATCGACACCGCCGCCTCCCTGAATCCCCAAAACATCTGCGTCGTCATCGGCCACGGCAAAGAGCAAGTCTTGGACACCGTCAAACGCGATGTCGTTTGGGTTGAACAAACCGAACAGCTCGGTACCGGCCACGCCGTCAAAACCGCCCTGCCGCACCTGTCTGCCGAAGGCCGCACGCTGGTGTTGTACGGCGACGTCCCCCTGATTGACGCAGCCACCCTTGAAATCCTGCTCGAAGCCGCAGGCGACGAAGTCGGCCTGTTGACCGACGTGCCCAACGACCCGACAGGTTTGGGCCGCATCATCCGCGACAGCAACGGCAGCGTAACCGCCATTGTCGAAGAAAAAGATGCCGATGCCGCCCAAAAAGCCGTGAAAGAAATCAATACCGGCATTTTGGTTCTGCCCAACGCCAAACTCGAAGCTTGGTTGAACAGCCTTTCCAGCAACAATGCCCAAGGCGAATACTATCTGACCGACCTCATCGCCAAAGCCGTTGCCGACGGTATTAAAGTTCATCCCGTCCAAGTCCGCGCCTCCTATCTGGCCGCCGGCGTGAACAACAAACTCCAACTGGCCGAACTCGAGCGTATTTTCCAAACCGAGCAGGCGCAAGAATTACTCAAAGCAGGCGTAACCCTGCGCGATCCGGCGCGTTTTGATTTACGA
This sequence comes from Neisseria sp. HMSC065C04, assembly GCF_001815375.1. NCBI lineage: Bacteria > Pseudomonadati > Pseudomonadota > Betaproteobacteria > Neisseriales > Neisseriaceae > Neisseria > Neisseria sp. HMSC065C04. The sequence continues at coordinate 15,218 of NZ_KV820422.1, read as the reverse complement.
GGCCGTCTGAAACACGGACAAGATGTCGTGATTGACGTCAACGTCGTGATCGAAGGAGAAGTCGAGCTCGGCGACAACGTCGAAATCGGTGCCAACTGCGTGATTAAAAACGCCAAAATCGGTGCCAACACCAAAATCGCCCCATTCTCCCATTTTGAAGGTTGCGAAGTCGGCGAAAACAACCAAATCGGCCCATACGCCCGCCTGCGTCCGCAAGCCAAACTGGCCGACGACGTACACATCGGCAACTTCGTCGAAGTTAAAAACGCCACCATCGGCAACGGCACCAAAGCCAACCACCTCACCTACATCGGTGATGCCGAAATCGGCAGCAAAACCAACTTCGGCGCCGGCACGATTATTGCCAACTACGACGGCGTGAACAAACACAAAACCGTCATCGGCGACGAAGTGCGCATCGGTTCAAACTGTGTACTGGTTGCTCCCGTTACCCTCGGCAACAAAGTGACGACAGGCGCGGGCAGCGCGATTACCCGTAACTGCGAAGACGGCAAACTCGTTCTTGCCCGTTCACGCCAAACCGTCATCGAAGGCTGGGTGCGTCCGGAAAAAGGCGATAAGAAGTAAGGTTGATCTTTATATTTGTTTTCAGACGGCCTTGAGAAACAACAGGCAGTCTGAAATCCAGATTTGCCGTTTTAATGAATATAAAACGGCGTTTTCCGACTGCCGCTTTCGGGAGCCGGAGCAGCAGTCATTTTCTCAAACTTTTGATACTAAGGAACTTATATGTGCGGTATCGTAGGTGCTATTCGCGCCAATCACAATGTAGTCGATTTTCTGACCGACGGTCTCAAACGCCTTGAATACCGAGGCTACGATTCGTCGGGTATCGCCGTCAACATGGACGGCAAAATCAAACGCGTCCGCCGTGTCGGCCGTGTGCAGCTGATGGAAGATGCAGCACGCGAAAAAGGCGTGTTCGGCCATATCGGCATCGGCCATACCCGTTGGGCAACCCACGGCGGTGTAACCGAGCCTAATGCCCATCCCCACATTTCCGGCGGCATGATTGCTGTCGTCCACAACGGCATCATCGAAAACTTCGAAGCCGAACGCGAACGCCTGCAAGCGTTGGGTTATACCTTCGAATCACAAACCGATACCGAAGTCATCGCCCACAGCGTCAACCACGAATACACACAAAACGGCGGCAAACTGTTTGAAGCCGTCCAAGCTGCGACTGCCCGTTTCCACGGTGCATACGCCATTGCCGTTATCGCACAAGACAACCCTGAAGAAATGGTTGTTGCGCGCATGGGCTGCCCGCTGTTGGTGGCCTTGGGCGAGCAAGAAACCTTTATCGCTTCCGACGTATCCGCCGTGATCGCCTTTACCCGCCGCATCGCTTACTTGGAAGACGGCGACATCGCCCTGCTGAACGCAAACGGCATCGAAAAATTGCTCGATAAAACCGGTGCGCAAACCGAGCGCGCGATTAAAGTGTCCGAATTGTCTTTGGCTTCTTTGGAGTTGGGCCCATACAGCCACTTCATGCAAAAAGAAATCCACGAACAGCCCCGCGCCATCGCCGATACTGCCGAAGTCTTCTTGGACGGCGGTTTCGAACCTGAAAACTTCGGTGCAAATGCACGCGAAGTGTTCGACGATATCCACAGCATCAAAATCCTTGCCTGCGGTACGTCCTACTATGCCGCGCTGACCGCCAAATACTGGCTCGAATCCATCGCCAAAGTGCCGACCGATGTCGAAATCGCCAGCGAATACCGCTACCGCGACGTGATTGCCGATCCGAAACAATTGGTCATCACCATTTCCCAATCCGGCGAAACTTTGGACACCATGGAAGCCCTGAAATACGCGCAATCCTTGGGACACAAACACAGCTTGTCTATTTGTAACGTGATGGAATCCGCCCTGCCGCGCGAAAGCGAATTGGTACTGTACACACGCGCCGGTGCAGAAATCGGCGTTGCCTCTACCAAAGCGTTCACGACCCAACTGGTTGTCCTGTTCGGCCTGGCCGTTACCCTGGGTAAACAGCGCGGTCTGGTTTCCGATGAGCAAGCAGCTGCATACGTTGAAGAATTGCGCCAACTGCCCGGCAGCATTCAGCACGTTCTCAATCTTGAACCGCAAATCGCCGCTTGGGCACAAAAATTTGCCAAGAAAACCAGCGCACTCTTCCTGGGTCGCGGCATCCACTTCCCAATCGCTCTTGAAGGCGCATTGAAGCTGAAAGAGATTACCTATATCCACGCCGAAGCTTATCCTGCGGGTGAGCTGAAACACGGCCCGTTGGCCTTGGTGGACGAGAACATGCCTGTTGTCGTAATTGCTCCGAACGACAGCCTGTTGGACAAAGTGAAAGCCAATATGCAGGAAGTCGGCGCACGCGGCGGCGAACTCTTTGTCTTCGCCGACCTTGACAGCAACTTCAACGCCACCGAAGGCGTGCACGTTATCCGCGCCCCACGCCACGTCGGCGTACTCTCGCCGATTGTGCACACCATCCCCGTGCAACTCCTGTCTTACCACGCCGCCCTCGCACGCGGTACAGACGTGGACAAACCGCGCAACTTGGCTAAATCGGTAACGGTTGAATAAGCAATTGACCGGTTCAAAAAGGCCGTCTGAAACCTTGAAACAGGTTTCAGACGGCCTTTATGTTTTAAGAATCCGATTTATTTTTCGTATTTTGAAATATACTGAATAATGGCCATTTGAGGATTCTGAGCAATAATAAATTCAGTATCTTTTTTTTGATACTGATAGCCTCGGCTTATCAAATTTTTTTCACGTAGCTCATTTCCATATGCTCCAAGAATAAATTTAATTATGAGAGATGCAAGCTTAATTATTATCAGAAAAATTGCGCTACCAGAAATTTCCATTTCTCCAGTATCAGTAACTGAAATTGGGATTGGAGCAAATGCAAATAGAGCTAAAATAATTAGCACAATACCTAATCCCCAAATTTTTTTTACACATGCCCAGATACCTTCAAAGAAAAATGCAGGCCAAGACCAGCCTTGTTTGACCGCTTCATATTGGCCTATTGAATCTTTAAATATCTTATATACTTTCATGAAAACCCCTTTTATGATTAATATTTAAAAAGTAAGAAATTGTATCATAGTGCATAACTAATCTGAATAATTGTCAAACAACAGGCCGTCTGAAAAATCTTTCAGACGGCCTGTTGTTTTAAAGCGTTTTATTCTGCACCGACAACGACGGTGTTAAGGTCTTTGAATTTGATGCGGCGTTGCCATGCGTCGCGGACTTGTTCGACGGTCAGGCTGTTAATGGCTTTGGGGTAGGCTTCCAAGTAGTCGTTGGGCAGGTCGTAGAGGCCGATCAGGCTCAGGTAGTTGAGCAGTTTGTCGTTGGAATCATAGCGCAGGGGGAAGCCGCCGACGATGTTGGCCTTGGCCTGTTTCAGCTCGGCTTCGGTCGGGCCTTCGGCGATAAACTGCTCGATGACGGCTTGGGTGTCGGCCAGTGAGGCTTTGGTGTTTTTCTTTTGGGTGGAGTAGGAAACGGCAAACGTGCCTTCTTCTGTCGCCGGGGCGAGGCTGCTGTATACGCCGTAGGTGTAGCCGTGTTGGTCGCGCAAAACTTTCATGAGGCGGCTGTCGAAGCCGCCGCCGCCGAGGATGTAGTTGCCGGCAACGAGGGCGTAATAGTCGGGGTCGTGGTGTTTGAAGAGTGAGGTGCCGAGCAGGACTTGTGCCTGTGTGCCGGCAAAGGGGATGTCGCGGCGTTGGGCGGTTTGTTTGGGAACGGGTGGAATGGCGTGGGTTGCGGTGGCTTTGGCCGGCAGATCTTTGAGGACGCGCTCGACCAGTTGCTCTGCCTGTTTGCGGTTGAGGTCGCCGACGATGGCGACGATGGCGTTGTCTTTGCCGTAGTGGGTGCGGTGGAAGGCGCGGATGTCGTCCAGACTAACGCGTTTGAGGCTGTCAACGGTTATGTTTGCGCCGCTGCCGTAGGGATGGTTCGGATAGATGAGTTTGGTCAGTTCGCGCGTGGCGGTGTAGTCGGGAGTGGTTTCTTGTTGTTGCAAGCCGGTGATGGATTGGGTTTGACGGCGGCGGAAAACGGCTTCGTCAAAGCGTGGACGGGTTAGCGAGTGGTTGAGCAAGTTGGCGGCTTTGTCGCGGATGTCGGCTTTGCTGAGGCTGCGGAAGCCTGCGGACGCGCTTTCGGCATTGCTGTCGCTGCTGATTTGTGCGCCGATGTTGTCGGCTTCGGCATTAAAGGCTTCTTCGTCCAGCTCTTGGGTGCCGTCGGTCAGAAGGGCGGCGGTAAATTCGGCAACTTGGCTTTTGCCGTCCGGATTGGCGACGCTGCCTGCGCCCTTGAAGCTGACTTCAAGGTCGATGATGGGGTTTTCGTGGCGTTCGACAAGGAGGATTTGGGTGCCGTCGCGGTTGCGCCAGCGTTGGATGTCGGTGGCGGCTTGGACGCTTAAGGGCAGGAGGAGGGCAAGGGCGAGCAGGGTGGGTTTCATGTTGTGGCTTTCTGTTAAGGCCGTCTGAAAGGGTATGGGCTTTCAGACGGCCTGATGTTTATCGGCGTTTGGCAGCTTTTTTGCTTGGCGCGGCGGCAGGTTTTTGCGGCTCGATGATGACGGTACTCATGCGCTCGTCGGTCAACATTCGGGCGGCGGCCTGTACTTCTTGCGCACTGACTGCCTGTAAGCGGCGGTGGATTTCTTGTTCGTCGGTATATTGGAAACCGCGCGCTTCGAGGCGGCCCATCATGGAGGCTTGGGAAGACATGGAGTCTTTGGCGTAGATTTCGTTGACTGCTGCCTGGGTTTTGACGCGCTGCAATTCTTCTTCGGAAACGCCGTGGTCGGCAATGTCTTTGATCTCTTGGCGCAGCTGGGCAATCAGAGTATCGGTTTTCACGCCTTCGGCAGGCATGGCCATTACGCTGAACAGCGGCATTTCACGGCTGATGATGTCGTAATGCGTTCCTGCGTTCAATGCGGTTTGCTTGCCGCGCACGAGGTTTTTATCAAAACGGCTGGATGCGTTGCCTGCCAAAATATCGGAGAGGATGTCGAGGGCGAAAGGCATCGTGTCATCGAGTTTTTGGAGTTTCGGCACACGGAAGTTGATGGCAATCAGCGGCTGGTGTGTAACCGGAGAAGTGGCTTTGACCGTAACAGGCTTGCGCAAATAGGGTTCGGTATGGAGTTTGTTGCGCGGCGGCTGGGCTTTGGCCGGAATATCGCCAAAGAGTTTGGCGGCCGTCTGAAGCGTTTGTTTGGCATCGACATCGCCGACAATGACCAATACGGCATTGTTGGGCGCGTAATATTGTTTGTACCACGCGCGCAAGTCGTCGGCTTTTAGGGTGTGCAAATCTTTCATGTAGCCGATGACGGAGGCGCGCATGGACGGTTGGGTAAAGGCGGCAAGATAGGCTTGCTCCCACATTTTGCCGTCGGCCGTGTCTTCCGTGCGTTGGCGGCGTTCTTCACGGATGACGTTCATCTCGTTGAGGAATTCTTTGTCACTGAAGTTGAGGTTGTGCATGCGGTCGGCTTCGAGCTTCAGAATCTCGGGCAGGTTGGCGGCGGCGACGTTTTCGTAATACACCGTTTCATTGCGGTTGGTATAGGCATTGTTTTGCCCACCCAGCTCGGACACGCGGCGATTGAACTCGCCGGAGGGAACGTCTTTCGTGCCTTTAAACATCATGTGTTCCAAAGCGTGGCTCAGGCCGCTTTTGCCCGGTTTCTCATCCACGCTGCCGATTTTGTACCAAATCTGCGAAATGGCCACAGGTGCGCGATGGTCTTCTTTGACGATGATTTTCAGACCGTTGGGCAGGGTTTCAGAAAGCGTCTGCGCCCATGAGGCGACAGGCAGCGCAAAGGCAAGCATTAAAGCAATTCGGCGTAACATGGTTTAATCCGTAAAATGAAAATCAATCGCCAAAGTATAGCGGAAAATCTACAAAGATTGGCCGAATGTTTCAGACGGCCCGGGCCTTATCTGCTGATTCACATCAAGCGCGGCCGTTGCCAATCTTTACCGTCGCGCCTCATTCGCGGATAATCCCAAACATTCCCGTTTCCAACCATCACAAAGGAATCATCATGGCATTTTTGAAACTGACCGAACAAAATGTTCAAGGCAAAACCGTTCTGATCCGCGCCGATATGAACGTACCGTTTAAAGACGGCAACATCAGCGACGACACCCGTATCCGCGCTTCGCTCGCATCCATCAAATACTGCTTGGACAACGGCGCGTCTGTGATCGTGATGACCCACCTCGGCCGTCCGACCGAAGGCGAATTCCATCCTGAAGACGATGTGGCGCCTGTTGCCGCGCATTTGGGCAAACTGTTGGGCAAAGACGTGAAAGTATTGAACGACTGGCGTGAAAACAAACCGACTTTGAACGCCGGTGATGTCGTGATGTTGCAAAACGTGCGCATCAACAAAGGCGAGAAGAAAAACGACTTGGAGCTGGGCAAAGCCTACGCTTCTTTGTGCGATGTGTTCGTCAATGACGCATTCGGTACCGCCCACCGCGCCCAAGCTTCGACTGAAGCCGTTGCCCAAGCCGCACCGGTTGCCTGCGCCGGCGTATTGATGGCGGGCGAACTCGACGCTTTGGGCAAAGCCCTGAAACAACCGGCTCATCCGATGGTTGCCATCGTTGCCGGCAGCAAAGTGTCCACCAAGCTGACCATCCTCGAATCTTTGGCCGACAAAGTCGACCAACTCATTGTCGGCGGCGGCATTGCCAACACATTCTTACTGGCAGAAGGCAAAGCCATCGGCAAATCTTTGGCCGAACACGATTTGGTGGAAGAATCCAAAAAAATCATGGCGAAAATGGCGGCCAAAGGCGGCTCTGTACCGCTGCCGACCGATGTGGTTGTCGCTAAAGCCTTTGCCGCCGATGCGGAAGCTGTGGTGAAAGACATTGCCGACGTTGCCGAAGACGACATGATTTTGGACATCGGCCCGAAATCCGCCGCTGCTTTGGCCGAGCTGCTCAAAGCCGCAGGCACTGTCGTATGGAACGGCCCGGTCGGCGTGTTTGAGTTTGACCAATTTGCCGGCGGTACCAAAGTATTGGCCGAAGCGATTGCCCAAAGCGATGCGTTCTCGATTGCAGGCGGCGGCGACACTCTGGCGGCGATTGCCAAATTCGGCGTAACCGACCAAATCAGCTACATTTCCACCGGCGGCGGCGCATTCCTCGAATTCTTGGAAGGCAAAGAGTTGCCTGCCGTAGCCGCTTTGGAAAAACGCGGCGCGTAATCGGTTTTAATATCGATGGCTGAATAAAGGCCGTCTGAAATCTGGAAATCAGGTTTCAGAC
>NZ_KV820422.1:0-7778 GCF_001815375.1 Neisseria sp. HMSC065C04 | reverse complement strand
TCTGAAATCTGGAAATCAGGTTTCAGACGGCCTTATTTATTTTGTTGAAATGTGTTATCGGTTTAGGCGGTTTGCGTATCCGACTGTCTGTGCAATGCCTGATAACACGGTGCAAGCTGGCGGATGATGAGGTCGAGCTGGTGTTTGAGGATTTGGTTTTGTTGGGACTGCTCTTTGTCGGTCTGTTCCAAATCGGCAAACTCCTGTCGGATGGCTTCGATGCTTGCATCGAAGGTAGCCGGTTCGGTTTGCGGCATTTGTTTGAGAAGTTCGGCGATGTGGTGGGTCAGGCGGGCATATGGGGCGAAGGTATCGCTGCCGTCGTGATGAACCTGGTCGCGGTATGCGCCGAGCGCGGAAATGTGGCCAGTCAGCGCATAGCTGGTTTTGAGCAGGGTAAAACCGTCTTGCAGGCGGTCTTGGTATTTTTTCGGGTTGCTGCTCATGTCGGATAAGGTGCTGCTGAGGGCGGCGGTGCTTTCGTGGGCTTGGCGGCGGGTGAGGCGGTAGTCGACATCGTCGCGGCTGCCGTTTTGCAGCTGGTCGAGGATGGCGTCGAGATAGCGGCCGTTGGCAGTGATGGTCTGGGCGGCGGTGTGGCTGAGGGTGAGGTAACGCCAATCGGGCCAGAGGTAGGTAGCGGCGGCCCATGCGATAACGGAACCGACGATGGTGTCGATGATGCGGATGGGCATGGCGTGGTACACGTCCAAACCGGCAAGCGAGAGGCTGGTCAGGGCTTGGATGGTGATGAAGAAGGTGGAGAAGCTGTATTTGTAGCTTCGGGTCATGAAAAACAGGGTGGTGCTGGCGATGACAATCCAGAGCTTGGTTTCAACGGACGGGGTGAAGTAGGGAACGAGCGAACCGACAATTACGCCGAGAATCGTACCGGCAATGCGTTGGTACACGCGGCTTTTGGTGGCGGTGTAGTTGGGCTGGCAGACGAAAAGGGCGGTCAGCAGAATCCAGTAGCCGAGATTGAGATGAAGGATTTCGACAATGATGCAGGCCGCGGCCACGACGATGGAGAGGCGGGTGGCATGGCGGAAGACGCCGGAGTCGAAATTGAGCTGGCTGAGGACGGTCTCGCCGATATTGCGGAATTTGGTGTTTTCAAGGGCGGCGATGCGGGTGTCGGCGTTGTCGTTTTCGGCAAGGGACGCATCGTTTTGCAGTTGCCGCAGTTGGTAATCGACGCTGCTGAGGTTGTCGAGCAGGCGGCGGATATTGTGGAGGTTGGCATTATCGGCATGGGTCTCGGCAAAATGGCTGAGGGATTGGCGGCAGCCTTCCATGGCGCGGCCGAGGCGTTTGCTGTATGCGTAGGGTTTGTTGTTGCGCAGGGAGGCGGCAACGTTGCGGCACGCCTGGCCTTGCATTTCGAGCAGGCGGCGGATGCGGAAGATGAGGTCGGTATTTTTGAGCTGCTCGGCCATTTCGCTGTAATCGACGTGGGCGGAGCTGATGCGTTCGTGCATGTCTTGCGCGCAGAGGTAGTAGCGCAGCATTTTGGCGGTACGCGGATGGCGGTGTTGGCCGCGCAACCGGTAGAAAAGTGCGCCGCGGCATTGGTTGAAGGCGGTAATCACGCCGGTGTTGCTCATGGCCAAGTCGATTTGGCGGTTGCCCAACCATGCGGCTTCGTCTGGATCGAAAAAGTCGGCTTTGGCATCGAAGTAGTTGCTGAGTGCATCATAGGCGTTGGCGACGGTTTCTTGGACGGGGCGGTGGGGCAGGATGATTTGGAAGATCAGGGTGTTGACGCTGTATAGGACAGTGCCCAACAGAATCATGATGGGGTTGGTCAGCCAGTAGGTCTCGGGGGTGTAGGTCAGCGTGGTGTAGGTGGCGACGGCGAGCGCACCGAAAGCGAAGGTGCGGTATTTGAGGCCGACGGTGCCGAGGATGGTAAAGCCGAAAGTCATCAGGGTCATGGCCAAGATGAAGGGGACGCCTGTGCCGATGGTGCTTTGGGCAAGCAATGAGGAGAGGGTAAACAGGGCAACGGTGATGACGATGTTTTTCAGACGGCCTGTGAGGCGGTTGTCCAAATCGACCAAACCGCCGGCAATAATGCCAAGTACGAAGGGCATAACCAGTTTGGGCGTATCGAAGTGCCAAACGAGGGTGGCGGCGATGAATACGCTGGAGAAGACGGGCAGGGAGGCAATGATCAGAGGTTTGAGCGGCGGAGTGTTCATGATGGTGTTGTTTATTATTCGTTATGAGGTGAATGATTGGATTTTAACAGGATTTTCAGTCGGTTTCAGAATGTTTGAAATAGGATAAGGCCGTCTGAACGGATACGGGGAAATACTTGATTTTGTTTCCACATCCGTTCAGACGGCCTTGTTTGGCTTACGCCATTAGGTCATCAGGTTGAGGTCGCTGATGCGGTCGTAGAGGCGCTCGGTATTGTTGCCCTCGTCGTGCATTTGAATGCGCAGGCGCAAATCGTTGGCGGATACCGCTTGGCGCAGGGCTTCGCTGAGTTCGATTTGGCCTTGTGCGTAGAGGTTGAAGAGGTTTTGGTCGAACGTCTGCATACCGTTGCTGCCGGAGCGTGCCATCAGGTCGCGGATTTCCAGCAATTCGCCTTTGAAAATCAAGTCCTGCATGGCCGGCGTGTTGAGCAGGAGGTCGGTAACGGCTGTGCGTTGGCGGTTTTTCTTGATGGTGAGGCGTTGGCCGATTATGCCGACGAGGTTTAACGCCAAATCCATCAAAACCTGTTGGCGGCGGTCTTCCGGATAGAAGTTGATGATGCGCTCGATGGTTTGGGAGGCTGTGCTGGCATGGATGGTGAAAACGCACAGATGGCCGGTTTGAGCCAGTTGGAGGGCGTATTCCATGCTTTCTTCGCTGCGGACTTCGCCGATACAGACGACATCGGGCGCTTGACGCATGGCGCTTTGAACGGCGATTTTCCAGTTGTCGGTATCGATGCCGATTTCGCGCTGGGTGAAGATGCTGCGGCAAGGTTTGTAGATAAACTCGATGGGATCTTCGATGGTGACGATATGGCCGGGCAGCTTTTGGTTGCGGTAGTTGAGCATGGAGGCCATGGTGGTGGACTTACCCGAACCGGTCGGGCCGGCGAGGATCAGCAGGCCGCGTGGCGCGAGTGCAAGCTCTTGGAGCTTTTCGGGCAAACCGAGGGTTTTCATCTCGGGAATGTCTTGGCTGACGCGGCGCAATACCATGCCGACGCGGCCTTGCTCGTGGTAGGCGTTGACGCGGTAGCGTGTGTTGCTGCGCGATTGGACGGAATAGTTGATTTCCCAGTCGCGGTTGAAGGCTTCGAGTTGGTCGGGGTTCATGGTGGATTCGGCGATGGCGGCGGTGTCCGCGCCGGTCAGCGCTTTGTGGGGCATGGGCGTGAGGGTGCCGCCGACTTTAATGGCAGGAGGAAAGCCTGCGCTGATGAAGATGTCGGACGCGTTGCGTTTTTCGGCCTCTTCACACATGCGGTCGAGCAGGGGATGAAGATGTGTGCCGATTTCGGCCGGGGTGGGGATGTGCGGTGCTTGGTTTTTTTGTGAGTAGGCTTGCACCATTTCGCTTAACAGGTCGTGCAGAGGGGCGAGGTCGCTCATGATGATTCTCTTTAAAACGGGTATTCGGTCAGGCTCAAAGGCCGTCTGAAAACGGGATGATGGGGTTCAGACGGCCTGGGTATGGTTTAGAAAACAGAAAGGTTTTCGATGTTTTGCGCCTTGCTGCGTGCCAGCTCGGGGCTGATGGTGCCTTGGCGGACAAGGGTTTGCAGGGCTTGATCGAGGGTTTGCATACCGTGGGCCTGACCGGTTTGGAGGGCGGCGTTGATTTGGGCGATTTTGTTCTCGCGGATGAGGTTGCGCACGGCCGGTGTGGAAATCAGGATTTCGTGTGCGGCGACGCGGCCGTTGCCGTCGCGGGTTTTCAGCAGGGTTTGGGAAATGATGGCGCGCAAGGATTCGGACAACATGGAGCGCACGATTTCTTTTTCGCCTGCAGGGAATACGTCGACAATACGGTCGATGGTTTTGGCGGCGCCTGTTGTGTGCAGCGTGCCGAAAACCAAGTGGCCGGTCTCGGCGGCGGTCAGGGCGAGGGAGATGGTTTCAGGGTCGCGCATCTCACCGATCAAAATCACGTCTGGGTCTTCGCGCAGGGCGGAACGTAGGGCGTTGGTGAAGCTGTGGGTGTGCTGATGCAGCTCGCGCTGGTTGATGAGCGCTTTTTTGCTTTGATGGACGAACTCAATCGGGTCTTCGATGGTCAGAATGTGGGCCGGTTGGGTTTCGTTGATGTAGTTGACCATCGCCGCCAGCGTGGTGGATTTACCCGAACCGGTCGGGCCGGTTACCAAGACCAAACCGCGCGGATTTTCGGCAATTTTTTGGAAAATGCGCGGCGCACGCAATTCTTCCAGCGTCAGGACGGTGCTCGGAATGGTACGGAATACGGCGGCCGGGCCGCGTTCGGTCATAAAGGCGTTGACGCGGAAACGGGCAACATTAGGCAGCTCAAATGAGAAATCGACTTCAAAATCCTGTTGATAGAGCTTGCGCTGGTGGTCGTTCATGACCGAGGTAATCATGGTGCCGACTTCTTCCGAGCTCATCTCGGGCAGGTTGATGCGGCGGATGTCGCCGTGTACGCGTATCATGGGGGAAATGCCCGAACTCAAATGGAGGTCGGAGGCTTTGTTTTTCACGCCGAACGCGAGTAAGTCGGTAATCTGCATAATGTGGCCTTGTTTTGGTTTAGAATAATAAAATCGCTTTATTTTAAATAGATAAATCCGTTCGACCAAGTAAAATTTTCAAAATGCCGAGTGATGAACGGGTTAAAGGAGAAAACCATGTCGGTATTGCAACAAAACTATCAGGACGTATGCCGGGCGGTTGAACAGGCGGCTGAGGCTGCAGGACGGTCTGCGGATGCGGTGAAGCTGGTGGCGGTCAGCAAGACGTTTCCAGCAGACGATATTCGCGAAGTGTATGCGGCCGGTCAGCGCGATTTCGGCGAGAACTATATTCAGGAATGGTTTGAAAAAACGGAAACGCTGGCCGATTTGCCGGATATTGTTTGGCACGTTATCGGCGATGTGCAGTCTAATAAAACCAAATTTGTGGCCGAACGCGCACATTGGGTGCATACGATAGGCCGTCTGAAAACGGCGCGGCGCTTGAGTGAACAAAGGCCGTCTGAAATGCCGCCGTTGCAGGTGTGCATTGAAGTGAACATTGCCGCGGAAGAAGCAAAACACGGCGTAGCGCCCACTGAATCGGTTGCGCTGGCCCTTGAAGTGGCCAAGTTGCCGAATATTAAAGTGCGCGGATTGATGTGTGTGGCCAAGGCCGACAGCAGCGATGATGAGTTGCGCAGCCAGTTTCATACCATGCAGCGGCTGTTGGCTGAGTTGAACGCGGCAGGCGTCGAAGCAGATGTTTTGTCTATGGGGATGTCCGGAGATATGCCAATCGCGGTAGAATGCGGCGCAACCCATGTCCGCATCGGCAGCGCGATTTTCGGCAAGCGGCATTATCCTCAAGCGTAAAATTAATGGCCGTCTGAACCGGGTAGACAGCAGTTTCAGACGGCCTGATCGACATCACAAAGGAGTGACATATATATGAATATCTATTTTCTCGGCGGCGGCAATATGGCAACTGCCATTGCAGGCGGTTTGGTCAAGCAAGACGGCTATCGTGTCCACATTGTCGAACGCGGCGCCGAAAGACGGGAGCAACTGGTTCAAGAATTGGGCGTAGCCACTTCTGAAAACCTGCCCGAATTGAGTGCGGACGATGTCCTCATTCTCGCCGTCAAACCGCAAGACATGCAGGCGGCCTGTCAAAACATCCGTTTAAATGGCGCGCTGGTGTTGTCCGTAGCGGCAGGCTTGTCTATCGATACCCTCAGCCAGTATCTGGGCGGCACACGCCGTATCGTGCGCATCATGCCCAATACGCCGGCCAAAATCGGGTTGGGCGTATCCGGTATGTTTGCTGATGCAGGCGTTTCAGAAGCAGACCGCACAGCCGCAGACGGCATCATGCGCTCTGTCGGCACAACCGTTTGGCTGAACGAGGAAGAGCAACTCCACAATATTACCGGCATCAGCGGCAGCGGCCCTGCTTATGTTTTCTATCTTTTGGGTGCGCTCCAAAATGCGGCTTTGGCACAAGGTTTCAATGAGCAAGACGCACGCGAACTGAGCCTTGCCACATTTAAAGGCGCAGTGGCTTTGGCCGAACAAACCGGCGAAGCATTCGCACAATTACAGCAAAACGTAACTTCCAAAGGCGGCACGACACACGAAGCCATCGAAACCTTCAAAGCACGTCACGTTGCCGAAGCCATCGAACAGGGCGTAGAAGCCTGCGTCAAACGTTCGCAAGAAATGGCGCAACAATACAAGGCCGTCTGAACATGCGCGGCGACTTGCTCCTATTATTGGCAGACGCTATTGCCATCCTGTGTATCACGCGCTTTTTGCTCCGATACGCAGGATTGGCAGCAGAACACCCCCTGCTCAAATTCAGCATACAGGCAACAGGCTGGCTGACCAAACCTTGGCAAAAAGCATTTCCAGCCGGCGAGAAAACCGATTGGTACTGCCTGCCCGCAGGTTTTCTGGTGTACTACCTTACCTGTACCGCCATTATTTTCATTTCACCGGCGCTGTCCATCAGCAATAAGCTGATTTTGGCAAACTTCTGGTTTGCCGCGCTCCATATGCTGAAGGCCGCGGCTTATACATTACTTATTGGTCTGATTATTAGAATGGTGTCCAGTATACAGGGCCGCTATTCGCCGTTGACTTATGCCATCGAACGAATCTTGCAGCCATTGCTCAAACCGTTTTCCTTCTTACGCGCAGGACGATACGATTTTTCAGGCAGTTTGTTGGCACTCTTATTATGGTTGTGGCTGACCCGATGGTTTCCCCAACTTATCCAGCAAACCAACCTGTGGTTGCTTCAATAGGCCGTCTGAAAGCGCAGCAGGTATTAACGACCAAAAATACAACGTCCTAAAAAGTGCTTTAATACATTTAGGTGTAAGGTAGTGCAAAAAAGTGCAAATCGAAATATAAAGAACAAATGAATAGGTAAAACATGATATGATTCGCCCAATTTCCAAAACGGAAATTCAAGAAAACCCAATAAAAGCAAACCCGTAGCATCCAAATCATTAACAACAAACCGAAAGCAGACACCATGGCAAAGCTGACAGAACAAGATATTTTAAACTGGGATGGTCCTGAAGAGGACTACATGAACAGCGACCAATTGGCCTTCTTCCGCGAACTACTGGTTAAAATGCAAGAAGAGCTGATTGAAAATGCAAACACCACTACCGGCCATCTTCAAGAGCACGAATCTGCCCCCGATCCTGCCGACCGAGCTACTCAAGAAGAAGAATACGCTTTAGAACTGCGCACCCGCGATCGCGAGCGTAAACTTCTCAATAAAGTGCAAGCGACTCTCCGCAGCATTGACGAAGGCGATTACGGTTTCTGTGCCGATACCGGCGAACCTATCGGCCTCAAACGCCTGCTGGCACGTCCGACCGCGACATTGTCCGTAGAAGCGCAAGAGCGCCGCGAACGAATGAAAAAACAGTTCGCCGACTAAGAATATAGATATAGAAACCTCAAAAGGCCGTCTGAGACCAAAATTTCAGACGGTCTTTGTTTTGTATTTTTTTGTATGTATGGATAGTGTAGGAAGGTTGTTGGAGTTTTTTGTAAAATAAAAACCCTGTTAAAACAGGGCGGTGAT
>NZ_KV820421.1:0-277 GCF_001815375.1 Neisseria sp. HMSC065C04 | reverse complement strand
AACAGTTGGCTGCCGTTAACGGCGTCTTTGCTGTTGGCATTGAGGTCGCCATCCGCTACGTTGGTCACTTTGTTACCGGCGTTGTTCAATCCGTCTTTGGTCAGTTTGACATCACCTGCTTTAACGCCGTCTTGGGTCAATGCGACATCGTCGCCTACTTTCACACCGTCGTTGTTCACGGTGGTGTCGCCGGCTTTGACGCTGTCTACTGCCAGGTCTTTGTTCAGCTTGACGGTCACTGTGTCGTCTTGGGCTTCGGTGGTGATGTTGTCGTCGC
>NZ_KV820420.1:4585-11645 GCF_001815375.1 Neisseria sp. HMSC065C04 | reverse complement strand
AGAACTGCACCTACGCCTATATCGACGATATGGGCCGCTACCGCGTCAAATTACCGTTTGACCTGGACGAATGGAGTCCGGGCGGGGAAAGCCGTCCCGTCCGACTGGCCAAACCCTATGCCGGTCCCGAATACGGCATCCACTTCCCCTTACACGAAGGCACAGAAGTCATGCTGTCCTTCGTTCAGGGTAATCCCGACCGTCCGTATATCTCCGGCGTCATGCACGACAGCGCCCATACCGACCATATCCCTGCAGATTGGAATACCCGCAACGTCATCCGTACCTGGGCGAACAACAAACTCAGGATGGAAGACCAAAAAGGTCAGGAACATATTAAGTTGAGTACTGACTATCAGAAATCCCAACTTAACTTGGGCCATATCGTTGACTCAAATCGAGAAAAACGTGGCAAGAACGGTGAGGGCTTCGAACTCAGAACCGACGGTTGGGGTGCGTTACGCGCAAGTAAAGGGATACTTGTCAGTACGGATACACAAAGTGGGGCTAAGGGTGAAGTATTGGAGATGGGTAAGGCAATACGACGCATGCGTAAAGCATTGGACGCAGCCAAATTGTTGGATGCTGCCGCTATGCGTGTAGGAAATAGTGCTACAGAGAGTATTGCTCAAACAAACCATATTAATAGTAGTTTAAAGAAACTAAAAAAATCGGGCATCGTTATTTCGGCTCCCGATGGTTTGGCTACCAGTACCAAGCAAAGTATATTGAATACAGCACAAGGGCATATTCATTGGGTCAGCTTACAAGATAGTAACGTCAGTGCCGGTAAAAACTTTACTGCACACGCACTACAAGGTATCAATCTGTTTGCACAAAATAATGCCCTTAAAATTCATGCCGCTAAAGGTAAGGTTGAAATCCAGGCAAAAAATAACAAGATACAGATTGATGCAAAAAAAGATCTTGAACTGACCAGTAGTACTGCCAAAGTAATGATCGTTGGCAAAGATGAAGTTATGATTAGCGGTGGTGGAGGCAGCTATATCAAATTAAAAAATGGCGAAATTATACTTGCTTCTCCTAAGATCGTTCGCGTCAAAGCACCTGCAATGCCGGTGGGCGGTTCTGATAGCTTTTTCTTTAATGGTTTTGCAAAAACCGATAAAACCTGTATTCCTTGCAAGATTGCCGAATTAATTGGGCGTCCTGTTAATCCTATTTCGGGAATTAAGGTTTTGCCGGATGAAACAGATTTTGCTTTTGATGGGCTGGTACCTTTTGTATGGAGCCGCAGCTATTTCTCCGACCTAAAAGAAAGTTGGCTGGGTAGCGGCTGGCGCACTACATTGAGCGCCAAACTGGAGCGCAAAGACGGACGTTTTACCTATACCGATAATCAGGGACGTACATTTGATCTGCCAGAACTGGAGGAAGATGAAGGACAGGTTCTGTTTGAAGCAGAACAAATCATCTTCGAACGAATCGATAATGGCAGCTATCAAATTAGCAGTTTGGATGGGGACAGTAGACAGAGATTCTCTCCGTTACATCTGAATGGAACAAACCGTATCGGCAGTGGTGATGGCGATTATGTTCTTACGCGTGTTAGCGACCGTCATGGGAACGGCTACCGTATTGTTTATAATGAAGATACCGGTTTGCCGCATACTGTTATTGACGAACTGGGTCGGAAGATATGGTTTGAATTTGATAATCTCAGCCCTTTGACTCAGATTCCTGTTTATCGCCTTACCAGCATGGGTGGCTACAACGATAATCTACCTGAAGGTCGGGAAATTCTTGTCCGTTACCGTTATGACGACAACGGCGATCTTGTCGCAGTAGAAGATACCGAAGGTTTCGTTCACCGACGTTTCGGTTATCGCCGCCATATGATGATCCGTCACCAAACTGCAGCAGGATTAAATACCTACTATCAATACGACCACTATACCCCTAAAGGCCGGGTATTGCGCAGCCATACCGACAATGGCGAAGAGTGGCGTTTTGCCTATGCCGACGGACATACCCAAATCACTGACGCATTAGGACGTAGTGAACACCTTTATTACGACCATCATGGCGAAGTCGTTAAAAAAGTCTTTGCAGATGGCAGTAGCGTTTTAACTGAACGTGATGCATTAGGCCGTCCTATTAAAATTACTGATGAAATGGGACGTGAAACCCGCTACCGTTATAACGAATGCGGGCTGCTGACCTTTGTTGGCGGAGAAGGTGGGCAAAATCAGCACATTCGTTATGACCAAGAACGCCGACCGGTAGAGATTACCCTCCCGCACAATCAAAAGACCCTGATTGAGTACAACGAACAAGGATTACCTGCGACCCAAAGCGATAGCAAAGGCAATGCAACCCGTTACCGTTACAACGAAAATGGGCAAGTTACCCAAATTACCGATGCTAAAAACAATACCTATACATTTGAGTATGATCAGTACC
Organism: Neisseria sp. HMSC065C04; assembly: GCF_001815375.1. NCBI lineage: Bacteria > Pseudomonadati > Pseudomonadota > Betaproteobacteria > Neisseriales > Neisseriaceae > Neisseria > Neisseria sp. HMSC065C04. The sequence continues at coordinate 9,221 of NZ_KV820420.1, read as the reverse complement.
GCCGCCTAAGCACTCAAACCGACTGTTCCGGTCAGCAAACCCGTTATACCTATAACGGTGAGGGCAAACTCGAAAGTATTACCGATGCAGCCGGCCACACCACGCACTACCATTACCAAAACGGAGAACCTGTGCGTACCGACTATCCAGATGGCAGCAGTGAACACTTCAGCTACGATCATGCAGGTCGACTGAATGTTCTTACTGATGCTAAAGGCAACCGTACCGCCTATGATTACGACAATGACAGCAAACCAACCGTCCGCTACAACGCACTGGGTAGTACATTCCAATACCGTTACGATCCCGCAGGTCGTCTGAAAACCCTCGTCAACGAAAACGGTGACAGCTATACCTTCGAATATGATGAGAGAGACCGTCTGATCCGTGAGATTGGCTTTGACGGCAAAATGACACGTTATACCTATAATCCTGCCGGCGAACTCATACGCGAAGAAGAATACGCGTCTGGGAATATCGACGTGCGTACCCGCCCACTACGGACGATCACCTACCACCGTGATCGTATCGGCCGCATTCGTCAGAAAGACAGTCATCTGGATGGCGGAGAAATCCTGAGTACCCACTACCGCTACGACAAACTTAACCGTCTGATCCAAGCACATAACGCCCATAGTGAACTTCGTTTTAGTTATGATCACAACAGACTGGTTAAAGAACAGCTCATCCACTTAGACGGACCTCTTAAGTCCGGTATCAGCCGGTCACCGTCCAAAGATGGCGCAGCACAGATTACCGAATACCGTTACGACGTACTGGACAACCGTATCCAAACTATCCTGCCTACAGGTGAAACCTTAAACCGCCTGTATTACGGCAGCGGGCACTTGCACCACGTCAACCTAGACGGCACCACCCTTGCCGACATCGAGCGTGATGCCCTGCATCGCCCGATCGAGCGAACTGTAGGCAAGCTGAATACCCAATTTCAACTTGACCCATTAGGCCGTCTGAAACAACAAATCGCCCAACCGAACGGTCACAACAAAGCAGACCCTGCCGTCCTTATCGGCCGCAGTTACCAATACGACACTACCGGCAACCTCATCCGAACTGATGACCAAACCAACGGCAGCAGGGATTACACCTATGATGCGCTGGGCAGAATTACCCAAAGCGCAGACGAGCACTACCGCTACGACCCTGCACATAACCTTACCGATGGAAGCAGAATCGGCGGCAACCGCCTTACCCAATACCAAGGTACCAATTACCGCTACGATCCTTTGGGCAATCTTATTGAGAAACAGCACAATAACGGTGAAATCCAACATTACCGTTATAATGCCGATAACCAACTGACCGAAGCCGAAATCCATAAACCGGGAGAAAGTCCGGTTCAGTACCGTTATCGCTATGATCCCATGGGCCGCCGCATAGCCAAAGTCCATCCAGACGGCAACGAAATCCAATACCTATGGGACGGCAGCCGCCTGCTACAGGAATACCGTAAAGACCGTACCTACACCTATGTTTATACCGAAGATCGAAACTATGAACCCCTTGCCCAAATCACCACCTACAATGGCTCAGACAAGGCAAGAGAAATCCTGTATTACCACAACGATCAAATCGGCATCCCGCGAGAGATGACCGATGAGAAAGGCAATATTGTTTGGAGCGGTGACTATAGCGGCTGGGGCAAACTAACCCAAGAAGGTCGTCTGAAACTGGATATACATCAACCCTTCCGTCTGCAGAATCAGCATTATGATGAAGAGACGGGGCTGCATTACAACTTCTTCCGTTACTATGACCCGGAGATTGGGCGGTTTACGCAGCAGGATCCGATTGGGTTAGCAGGCGGGGAGAGCCTGTATAGATTTGCAAATAGTGTGCAGACTTGGATAGATGTATTTGGCTTATCTGGAATCCCAATTTTTGGTATTAGTGATATTGCAGCAAAAAATTTAGAGAATCAATTTCATACAGAACAGGGGAAATATATTGAGGCACAACGTAAAGCAGCTCGACAAGCGGAAATAGATGCTGCAAAAACCAGTAAACTGATGACCTGTTTTAATAATGGCTATAGCATTCCTAACCCTGCAAAACAAGCCAAATGCCAACGGGAGTTGTTACAAGCTCAAAAGAGTGACATAAAAGTTGTGACAGGAGGAATACTTGTAACAGGTACAGCAGCAGGTGCGGTGACAGGGGGTGTGGCAGCAGCCGGAGGCGGAACAGCTCTCTTCTCACAGGCACCAAATGTAGTAAGGGGGGTAAAAGCAGTTGGCAATGTAGTAAAGAATAGTTCACTGGTGCAGACTTGGAATATCTTATCTCCAGCTGAAAAAGCTGTTGGTCTTTCCTCTGTAGTATCAGCAGCCAACCAAGCCAAGGAAGGTAAGTTTAGTGCTTGTGCGCTTGGAGTAGATATGGTAACTGGTGGAGCAGGATCAGGGTTAACTAAATTAGGTTCACAAGCCGGATTATCCGTTGGATCAGGAGCCATTTCTGATTATATGTGCCAAGGCAAATCAATAACAGAGACGTTGAAAGGGGTTCCAGGTAATGCATTGGGTACCGCTGCAGGATTTGGAGTAGGTAAAACTGGAGTTGGGGATATTAGTCAGACTCTCACAAATGAGATTACAAAACAGTCTATTAATACTGGTATGGATAAAGTAGTTCCATCTAAGAAACCTTAATTAAAAGGAGATATCAATGATTAAAAGTATAAGTTACTATCTTAATGTCATTATTTTATCTTTAATTGCTGGTTGCAATGGGTCTAATCAGACGCTTAGGGATACACAATGCGATCCACAGGGTTCGTTTTTATATTTAGAGCAATGTGCTATCGGAGGAGATATTTCTAGTCAATATAACTTAGCTGTTAGATATATGGATGGATTAAATGCTCCGAAAGATCTAAAGCAAGCTTTTTATTGGATGGAGCAGGCTGCAAAGAATGGAGATATCCGAGCACAATCTGACCTAGGTCTGCTCTATTATAATGGCTGGGGCATCTATAAAGATTATAAAAAAGCCTTTGAATGGACGCAAAAAGCTGCAGAGCAGGGAAGTGTTCCAGCTAATAATAATATGGGCTTTTTTTACAGCCATGGTATTGGTGTATCGGTAGATTGGAAAAAAGGAGCAGAATATTATCAATTGGCTGCAGATCAAGGATATATTGATGCCTATCAAAATTTATCTACTATGTACTTTAGCGGGAAAGGTGTTGATAAAGATATAAATAAAGCATTGGAATTTGCTAAAAGAGCTGCAGAGGATGGAGGTAATCAAATGGCCATTTATAACTTAGGTACAATTTATTCTTTAATAGGTAAAACAGAAGATGCTATTTTTTGGTTGAGAAAAGCAGCTGAATTAAATATGGCAGTGGGACAGGCAGAATTAGCAGGTGTGTTAGCCCCGATAGCCAAAACAGAAGCCGAAAAACAGGAAGCTAAGCTATGGTTGGAAAAAGCTTTAGCTCAAAATGAACCTTATGCTTATACTGTAGCCGGTGTATTATATTCTGAAAAAAATAATGTTTTCCCCATTAATGAGAAAAAAGCATATGAATATTATAAGAAAGCTGCCGAACTTGGTGAAGAAAAATCACAAACTATTTTGGCCTCATGGTATTGGGAAGGACGGTATGTACCAAAAGACGAGATAACAGCAGTGGAATGGTTTGAACGTGCGGCTAATAACGGTGAAATTAAAGCAGCCAAAAAATTGGTAGAAATCTATGGACAGGGTAGCAAAAATATTCCGAAAAATGAGGTAAGAAAGCAATATTGGCAGGATAAGCTTTCTGAGTAAACAATTATTACCCTCAAGCCTATAAGTAGAGAAAGAATAAGGGAAAATACCCTATTGACAAGATAGAAGTAACAACCTACTCCTGCTACTCAAAGCCGGAACTTACGTACCGTTTACAGCAAGATGCGGCATCGATAACTTAAAGCCAAATCAGTCAAGGAGAGTCTCTGTCTGTCAGATTAGTGTAAAGTAAAAAAGGTCTAATTAAAGGCTGTCTGAAACTAAATTTAGCTTTTCAGATGGCCTTTGTTTTATTCATTGAATACAACAAGCAATTATAAAAGCAGTCGCTCTATCACTGATAGTGTGCTCAATCTGATAATGTGCTCAATGGAATAGGATGGGACAAAGATAAGGAATACCTGCTGTAGAAGGAAATACTTATACCATTGATCAAGTTGCATATATCAGAGATGCAAGCAAAGAAGAGTATGATGCCAGTCCTCATGTAACCATATAGTAGGTTGTAATGGGGAAATTATCACCAGCAAAGAAGAAGCCCGCAACAGCTGCGCCGCCGGATACAAATCTTCATTTTAATAAGGGGTTGACGTAGATTAGCCCTAAATTCCGCACCAATCCCGCAGAATTTTAAGCTGTTGAGACGGTGTGCCGAAGTTAAACCGAAATTCGCATTCTTTCAAGAACAGCGGGAAGGATTTGCGATCGATTCCGTTGTATTTACGTAAGACGCGTTTTGCCTGATTCCAAAAATTCTCAATGCCGTCAATGTAGTTCTGACGGTCTGCAAATTCCTTGGAATGGTTGATACGGTAATGGATAAAACCGCTTACGTCCAGCTTGTCATAGCTGCTCAGGCTATCCGTGTAAACAATGC
>NZ_KV820420.1:1855-4485 GCF_001815375.1 Neisseria sp. HMSC065C04 | reverse complement strand
TCCGTGTAAACAATGCTGTCCGGCATGATTTTCTGTTTGATAACAGGCATCAAAGTATCAGACTTGGCATTATCTACGACAACGGTATAGACCCGTCCGTTGCGTTTCAGAATACCAAAGACAACCACTTTTCCTGCCGCGCCACGACCACGTCTGCCTTTACGCCGTCCACCGAAATAGCTTTCGTCCAACTCGACAGGGCCCTCAAAACCTCATCGGCAACCAAGGCCAGATAATGGCTGATAACCATACGAATTTTGCGGTAGAACAGAATAGCGGAGTTGGACTGAATGCCCAAAATATCGTCAGTGAAACGGGCGGTAACTTGGAGTACAAAAAATTCAAGTAATTTCTTTTGAACTCTCTTGCTTAATTTACAATTGGTTATCTGCATTTTTGTAGCCTAGCATAACCGCTAATCTACGTCAGCCCCTTTAATTATGTAAGTGATTGAACTACTGAGAGTAACAGGATTTAGCAGGCTAAAATACTAGTGTTATGAATTTAACATAATATAAATTAATTTCCTTTTCCCTATTCTTCTACAAATTCCGCTTATTGTTCCTATATGTCAAATGAGAATTAATGATACTCTAGAGAGTGTGCTCATAGTACTCCAATTTTTAGTATCAAATCAATAGGTTTTAATAGAAATTTGGCTGGTTAATTTTACTGTAACCTTATCATTAATCGTAGCCTGGCGAAATTGTAGCCTGGCGAAATAGAGTAGGGTAAAGATAGTGAATTGTGCCAACTTTGTTTGAGCTTATTCAAAACTGTTCAGATGGTCTTATTTCATTAATCCTAGCTTTTTTCTCTCCACAAAATGCAAAGACCATTGTTGATTAGTTATTATCACTTATAACTACTGTCAATCCCTGCATTTTAGTTTCCACCGTTTCTCCTACTTTCTTTCAATCTTTCCTTAATCATGTGTGAACCTTTTCTTTTTCAGTCAATGACGTTATTTATTGGAGAAAAGTTTTCACTATCAGCCTTAACAATCACTATTAAAATATGCTCCGATGTTCTGTCTCCGCCTGTATGCGGCTTGGGCGACGGCGAGGCTGCATTCGAGTAGGTTGCGGTTTTCGTATTCAGACGTGGTGTGCGGCTCGCTTTGGTTTTGCTTCCAAAACCGCAGTTGGGTGATGGCGCAGCATAGGCCGGTATCGTTGCGGAGAATGCCTAGATGGTGTTGGTTGAACGCTTGCAGGGTGGGGCGGCTGAATGTGTTTTGGAGGCCGTCTGAAAAGATACCCGCTTCGGAGTAGGGGCGTTCAGACGGCCTTTGGGACGGTACGGCTTGGAATGCTTGTCCATCTGCGACGGGCTGATATGCCTGCCAGCTTTCGGCGTAGCTGCGGACGAGGTAAACGTCGTATAAATCGTGGCTGAAGAACGACCAGAACACGGGTTCGTCCTGATAAGTCAGGCTGAGGCTGATGCCGTCAGGTGTGTGGAGTTTCAGACGACCTTGCGTTTGACGGTCGATATGCAGGGCGAGGCTGTCAGGGGAGGCGGGATTCTGGGTCAGATTGCCGCTGTATTGTTCCAGCGCGGCGTTGAGCGATTGGTAGTGCATGGAGCATCCTTTGAAAGGTGTTCAGCGATAACTGATGACAATCATCGTACTGCCGTCTTTATTGGTAATACGCGCCCGCATTGCCCCATGTAAATCGACGGCACTTGCCTGCTGCCGATGTTTCAATGGAGCAAGGGGCATCGCCCAGCTGTTTATCCAGCCATCGATCAAATTGTTTTCTGCGTTGCAATTCGCGCTCCTCCGACCATGCTGCCCAGCTGTTGTCCTCGCCTATCGGGCAGAAGAATATGGATAAGCGCTCCAGCCGTTGCTGCTCGAATTGGGCGGTAAGGGTGTATTGTTCGGAATGTTTGGTAAATGACAAACCGAAAAATGTTATTCCCGCTTGCAGATGATTCGGGGTGGATTTTGGGAAGCATGCAATCCAGTCATCAAGCGTGGTGTGTGCAGTGATGGCCTTGCCGTCCGGCAGAATGATGCTGCCGTTTTCAGGGTTTATCTTCATCGGTTTGAATTTCCAAATATAGTTTTCAGACGACCTGAGACTATGTCCGTTTTATAACACCTTTAAGCCGCACGATTTTTCATTTCACCAACAAGCGCCCCTGTCTCGCCAAATTCAAAGTCGCCAGCAACAGAAACATAACCAAGCCGGAGCCTGCGGTGGCAAGGAAATAGCCTAAAAAAAGTAAATGCTGTTCGGCAATAAAATGGAAACCGCAGCCCGTCTTGCATTTGCTGAAATTCAAGCCCCGAAAATTAAAGTGGCGGTACTGGCAATTAATGAGAGTGCGCGGTACAAAATCAGCTCGAACAGCGGTAAATCGATTTCGTGCTGGTTACAAAAGAAGAATGATGAATGCTAATGATAGATATGATAAATTTCCCTTTATGGTCTGTAAATAGCGTGTAAGTGAATGCACTTTTAAAAGATGCAGTAAAAAGGCATAATTTAAGCTCTCATATTTGTTTTAGGAGCAAAAGATGAATATTTTATTATTGGATGGCGGTAAAAATTTTGGCCATTCACATGGCGAGTTGAACCACACACTTCATAAAAAAGCGAAAGAAGTTTTGACCGCAC
>NZ_KV820420.1:1156-1755 GCF_001815375.1 Neisseria sp. HMSC065C04 | reverse complement strand
GGACACAATGTAAAAGAAACCGTGATTGATGCTGACTATGATGTTGAAGCAGAAATCGAAAAATTCTTATGGATGGATGCCGTGATTTGGCAGATGCCAGGCTGGTGGATGCACGAACCTTGGACAGTGAAAAAATACATAGACGAAGTATTAACCGCTGGACACGGCAAGCTTTACCATAGTGATGGCCGCCATCGTGTCAATCCAACCGAAGGCTACGGCACAGGTGGTTTGTTGCAAGGCAAAAAACACATGCTCTCGCTTACTTGGAATGCCCCGATTGAAGCCTTTACTCGCGAAGGCGACTTCTTCGAAGGTAAAGGTGCGGATGCGGTGTATATGCACTTCCACAAACTTAATGAGTTCATCGGTTTGACCCGTCTGCCGACATTCTTATGTAACGATGTGATTAAAAATCCACAAGTAGAACAATACTTATCCGATTACCAAGCACATTTGGAAAAAGTGTTCGGCTAATGGAAAAAAAGGTGGGTAAAAATGCCCACCTTTTTAGCCATACGATACTACTAAAATATTGGCTCCCGATTGATGTACTTTAACGATATCGTAAAGGGCGGCCATTGCACGTACTGCTAATT
>NZ_KV820420.1:0-1056 GCF_001815375.1 Neisseria sp. HMSC065C04 | reverse complement strand
GCCATTGCACGTACTGCTAATTGTTCAAAGGTTTTGCCACCATTGCTTAATGCTTTATAAGCTGCCGGGTCATTGGTTAATTGTTTGAATTCGGTTAGCTTCCGCAGGTCAGAGATCTGCATACCTTCCCAACTTCCAAATGATTGCTCATTTAGTCCACAGTGCTGAAAAAGAGGGATGGGACGCTGGCCGATAATATGGCTAGTCGTATCAATGGCACGTTGTAAAATGCTGGAATAAGCAGCGGTAAATTCTACTTGTTGTAGCGCTACGCCGGTTTTCTGAGCTCCTGTAATTCCTTGAATGAAAAGAACAGGCTGCACTACAACCGTTTTGTTATTACAACTAAAAGGATGCTGGATGAAATTGAAAGAACCGGGGATTTAACAACAAGGGATTTATTGAGAAAAAGCTGGAGCATTTGATAAAAGGTCGTCTGAAAAACCTTTCAGACGGCCTTTTTGTTTTTGAATATTGTAAGTGATTGTAGAATTAAGAAAAACAGGAATTGATAGACTAAAATACTAGCATTATTAATTTAACATAATATAAATTATGTAGTTTTTCCCTATACCTAACAATCGCCGTTGTTTATTCCTGTTTGTTAACTATTAGTTAATCTTAAAAGATTCCGTATAGTACTCCAATTTTTAGTATAAAATCAATGGTTTTTAAGAGAAATGTGGCTGCTTAATTTACCACTTTTCCCCTGAATGGTGGAATAGGGCGGGGTAAAATGACTCTTTATCCCTTATTTCAACCGTTCGGGCAGACTTTTTTCCATTCATCCCATTCGCTTTACCATCGGCATTATCCCCGTTATCATACAGTGTTCATCGTCAGTCGGATATTACCCTTATGACCGCCCGCCAATCCTACCACCTTACCTTCGCCCGTTTCTCCCCCTCACTTTCCGTTCGCTCTTTCAGCGCATCTGAAGCGGTCAATACCGCTTACCGTGTCGAAATTACCGCTACCTCGACCGATTCCTCCCTGCCTCTCTCTTCCTACCTCAACCAACGCGCAGCATTTGAGATTCGTCCGCAGGAAGGCTTA
>NZ_KV820419.1:377148-426820 GCF_001815375.1 Neisseria sp. HMSC065C04 | reverse complement strand
CTAAATGTCTTGGTGGGAATTTAGGGGATTTTGGAGAATTTTGCAAAGGTCTCAGAATATCAAAAATCGGAAGTTCGGAAATACGGAAAAGCCTTTATATGCCTGCCGTTGTCGCGTATCGTTGCAATGCCTTTCCAGAATTTGTAGGCCGTCTGAAAAAGAAAGAGAAGCATAGAAAGCTGATATTAATTGCCATCATGCGGAAACTGGCGGTAATAGCGTTCACGCTTTTGAAGAACGGCCAAGATTTCCAATTGGAAAGGTATAAATAGATTTAACGCGGCCCAAAGCCCAGTAAATTTTTAATTTATTGAAAATAAAACATAAATCAAAATATTCAATCTATTCAAAACAAAACAAACACCCCGAACGAGTCGGGGTGCGAACACTTGTAACGTCAAGAAATGTAAATCTATTTGACTGTGCAATACACTATCTTTCTTATTCGGGTTTCTCTAAACTACATACTTATCTCAATTTATGTGTACAAAGATAAAAATATATATTGCTTAACAGAAGTATCATATATAGCAAAAATATAATGATTAATCCATAATTACCTGCATTTATTGTACTGAAGACAATGATAAAAAATAGATCTAATCCTACTAATTTATGGATAAAATATACAAATAAAGCTAAGAATATTAATCCAATTATTTTCCTATTGAGTAGAAAAAGCAAAATAGGAATATTATTCAAAAATAAAAAATAATTTAATAAAAACTTCATTACCCTCTATCTCTCCCTGTAGCTCAGATAACTCATAGATATCTCCATAAACAATATAATCTGAAATATAGAAATTTTGCTTACCAAGGAAAAAAGAGAATACGCATAGTAATAAAAAAATTATGCATCTAAAAAAATTATGAAACTTCATAAATAATATAACATGGTCCTCTACTTTATTAGATATAACTTTTATCTATAATATAATCAAACCATTCCCACCTAATCATCCCAACTGCAAATAAAATTCAGCTTTAATCGCTTGTTATGCTCAAATTATTTATATTTGAAGATTATAAACTCAATCTCATCTTTGCTAAATAGGTTATGGTTTATATAGATATAAAACACCGTCTGAAACAGATAAAGCCAATAAAGGATAATCTCTTTTACTATAATTTTTCCCTTTTTACCCCACTAAAACCGACGTTATACTAAGCGAGCCTGCAATCAGCTGATCATTGAAAAACGTAATCTCGTCTTGTGGTTCGCGTAATGCCATGATGTACAGTAATGGCAAGTAATGATCTGGAGTTGGCACTGAAAGCTCGGCCTTTTCGCCTAGCTGCTCATAATGCACCAAAGTTTCATTATCTTGTGCCGCAATCGCCTGATTGACCGTTTCACGAAAAGCAAACGCCCAGTCATACCCTGCACCGATTTGATCGATATGCTCCCAACTGATCGCCCTCAGATTATGCACAATATTGCCACTGCCGATAATCAACACACCTTGTTCTCGTAAAGCAGCTAATTTTTTCGCCAAATTAAAATGCCATTCTGCTGATTGCAAACGGTTAAGGCTAAGTTGCACCACGGGAATATCAGCACCGGGATAGAGATATTTCAATACCGCCCATGCGCCATGATCAAAGCCATGCGTCGGGTTCAGCTCGACATTTTCCGGCTGCAATAATGACCTCACTTGCTCCGCCAGCTCAGGCGAGCCAGGTGCAGGATATTGCACTTGGCTGAGCTCTTCAGGGAAGCCGTAGAAATCGTAAATCATTTCAGGGTATTCACCAGACGTAACCTGCAAACGGCTGCTGTACCAGTGCGCTGAAATCATCAAAATGGCTTTTGGTTTGGCAAAATTTTGCGTAATTAGGCTGAAATTCTGATTGAACGGGTTTTCTTTATCTAACGCATTCATCGGGCTACCATGCCCAACAAACAATACAGGCATTTTTTTCATGGTTTACTCCTCGTTATCGGATACAGCAGATTGTACGGATAAATTTTTATTCAAAAAATACCGGATTGCGAACAACATCTTTTACTAATAGGAAATAATAGCTGACAAAGTTGGATGTCCCATTGAAGTATTTAGAAGAATACATTAAAAGGCCGTCTGAACATTTTATTTCAGATAGCAAAAAATTTCTTTATTTCTGTATTGACAGAAATAAAAGATAAAAATAGAATACCATCACTATGAAACTGAATCCGACCACTGAAAAATTTATCCTCCATTGGGGTGAAATGGGTACCAAATGGGGCGTCAACCGTACCGTTGCGCAAATCCATGCCCTGCTCTACATCTTAGGCAGACCGATGAACGCCGAAGAAATCACCGAAACCCTCGGCGTAGCGCGCTCCAATGTCAGCAACAGTATTAAAGAGCTGCAAAACCTGAGACTGGTGCATACCGTGCATATCTTGGGCGACAGGCGCGATCATTTTGAAACTTCGGATGATGTCTGGACTTTGTTCCGCACCATTGCAGAAGTGCGTATGCAGCGTGAAATCGAACCGACGCGGCAATTTTTGCAAAGCCTGATCGACAGCCCTGAATTTAGTCAGGAAAATGAAACTGCCAAGCAGCGAATCCAACAAACCCATGATTTCATTAGTACGCTGACCATGTGGGCAAATGAAATGCTGAAGCTTTCTACTTCAACCATGGTAAAAATTTTGAAAATAGGTGCTGGAATACAAAAATTTTTCCGATGATGGCAATGGACTTGTTCTCAATAAACATAGCCAATGCTATTTAGGATATGGAAACATGCTCATGGCAGCCTTGCATGGGCATGTTTATCTGAAGCTTGATATTCTTTGGTAGATTTTGAATCACTGGATATGGATTTCCCACCCAAAGAAACAATCCCGGAGCCTATTTAAAATTTTTTGCCCTATAATTTCTCTTTTAACAGAAATTATAGAAATTAAAGACTAATTATATATTTAAACCAAAACAAAATAGGAAACCAGCATGTCCGACAACACTACGCACACCCTACCCGCCTACCTGCCTTACTCAATGGGGCTGCTATGGCTCTGGAGCGGTACCCAACCTCTGTTTTTCATGCCTGAAATGTCATTGGATTTGCTGCATTCGGTCGGCATTCCCGAACCCTTGCAATGGCCGACATTAATTACCGCTTCACTATTGGATATCGGTTTTGCCTTTTTATGCTTCAGCCGCTTTCGCTCCCGTTCTGCAATATGGCTGCTGCAACTGATAACCGTCGCGGCATACAGCCTAATCATCGCCTTCAGGCTGCCTGAAATGTGGGCGCATCCATTTGCGCCTTTGCTAAAAAACCTGCCGATTATGGCTACTTTGTTTTTCCTGTATCAATCCGTAGGAGATAAAAAATGAACACCTATTTAATCGTTAAAACCCTGCACATCATCTCGGCTACCTTAATGGTCGGCACCGGCTTTGGTACAGCGTTTTATCTCTTTTGGGCAAACCGCAGCGGCTCGGTTGCCGCGCAGTCGGTCGTATCGCATTGGGTCATCAAAGCAGACTGGTGGTTTACAACTCCTGCCGTCATTTTCCAGCCCTTATCCGGTTTATGGATGCTGTATGAACGCGGCTACACTGTTGCCACTATGCTGGAACAAAATTGGATATGGATGACGCTTACCTTATACATCTTTTCAGGCATTTGCTGGCTGCCCGTTGTTTGGCTGCAAATCCGCATGGCCAAGATTGCAGAAAAAGCGCATAAAGAAAACGCAGACACCATTCCGGAGCCCTACTGGCGTTACGCCAGACGCTGGGAATTGCTCGGCTACCCTGCCTTTTGCGCCACTATCGTAATTTACTTCCTGATGGTGATGAAACCGATTTAAAGGTTTTCAGACGGCCTCAGTAACAATATAAAGAAAAACATATGAACATCATCATTTTCGGAGGCAGCGGCTTCATCGGTAGCCGTACCGTTCAAATCCTCAAAGAACAAGGTCACCAAGTTTGCACGCCCGACCGCCGCGCCTTCGACTTTCTTCATCCTGATGAAACCGCCGCACGCCGTTTATTGGAAGGGCAAAACGTCCTCATCAACTGTATCGGCATCATGAGCCGGCATGCCGAAATACTCGAAACCGTACACCACCACACACCCAAACAGCTCGCCGCATGGGCAAAAGCAGCAGGTATAAAACGCTGGGTGCAACTATCCGCGCTGGGTGCCGATCCATTTCACTCCATCAACTTTGTCGGCAGCAAAGGACGTGGCGATGATGCCATTGCTCAAAGCGGCATACCGATTGCCATAGCCAGACCATCCGTCGTTTACGGACGTGGAGGAACCAGTTGCGAGCTATTCATCAAGCTAGCCCGCCTCCCTTTACTTCCCTTACCGGAAGCCGGTCGCTTTCATTTGCAGCCCGTACACCTTGCCGATGTTGCCGAAGGTTTGGCAAAACTTGCCGTCCAAGCCGACACCGACCATAGCATTATCAATATGACCGGCAGCCAAACGCTGACTTTGGCGGAATACCTGACCACCCTCCGCCAAACCCTGCATCACAAACCGCCGCAACACATCCTACCCGTTCCCCTACGCCTGATTGACCCAGCACTGCCGTTGGCAAACACCCTCAGCAACGGCATCATCAGCCGAGACAGCTTTGCCCTACTCAAGCAAGGCTCATGCGCTGACTATTCTGATTTTGCAGCTTTATTGGGAAGAGAACCTTTGGCGGCTGAAAACTTTGCCGGCTGAGGCTTTTACAAAAAGCCCTTTTACCCAACAGCCTAAATCCAAGTTCAGATTTTCAGCTGTTTCCGTTCCAAATCCCCCCATTAATCCCCCACGGATACCCGATAATCAGGTATCCGGGCTGTTTTTAGGTATAACAGGCGTACTTAACCTGTTTACGGCTTTCAATAAGTTAAAACACATAACCTTCAAATGGCTTTACTCACAAGCCGTCTGGAAGATTTTCTGAAGTTTTTTGATCATATACACATAAAATTTGCAGTAGAATAAAAAATGAGTTGACAGAAAATCAAATTGAATATATTATCTGATTGAATTTCATTTTTTCACCTACTGCAAGATGAAATGATTTTTAGAAAAAAGAAATAGTCAAGACAGAATTTAATCTGCTTATTATTCAACTATATTTTTAGAAAGGATATTTTTATATGAAAGCCATAGCGCTAAAACATTTGGCCCAGTTGAGCTCAGGCTTTACTATTAGAGAATCATTGGATTTTCTTGATGTTGGTGAGGTTAAAGCTGTACAAATAAAAGATTTACCTAAGCATAGCTACCGAATCAATACTGATTTACTCACTGATATTGAGTGGCGATATGACTCCAAACCACAATATTTAGCGAATAATGCAATTCTATTTGTTTCACGTGGTGAACCTGGTGCTTATCTTTTTACAGGTGACATAAATGAAAAAGTAGTAGCAAGTAATCCTTTTATTATCATCTACTTGAATGATGAAAATATTTTGCCGGAATTCATGGTTTGGTATCTTAATAATGCGATAACAGCAAAAAATTATTTGAACTCTGTCTCTCGAGGTAGTTCACTGCCTATTACTACAGTAGGAGCCTTGAAAGAACTGCCTGTTACTATTCCAACTCTAGCGCAACAAAAAGAGATCATTGAACGCCACTTACACGCACAGAGAGAAAAACAATACTTAGAGCAATTGGTTCAACTTCGTCATGAATACAACAATGCTTTAGCCGAACAACTTTTAATGAAAAACTAAGGAATCATCATGAACACTAAAAATATCCAACAACACCCTCATCACAGTACTCTTGTTTCAATTATCTGGAATATTGCTAATGGACTTCGTGGGACTTATCGTCCACCACAATACCGCCGTGTAATGTTGCCTTTAATTGTACTTGCTCGCTTTGATGCGATTTTGAGCAAACATACAGATGTGATGAAGGCTTTATTTGATGAGAACCAGAAGAAAACCGAAACAGTTAAGCTCCCACAGGCGTTGTTAGATAAAAAACTCACCGCGATTATTGGAACGCAACGCAATCAAACGCTGTATAACGTCAGCGGTTTTAATCTTGCTCGTTTATTGGATGACCCTGATCATATCCGCTCGAATTTAATCCAATACATCAACGGCTTTTCCGCTAAAGCGAAAGATATCTTTGACAAATTTGAGTTTGAAAAAGAAATCGACAAACTCGATGAGGCCAATCGTCTGTATAAAGTCCTGCAAACCTTTATCGGCGATTTGCAGTCGCACGGACTAACACTGTCACCAGATGTCATTTCAAACACGCAAATGGGCTATTTATTTGAAGAATTGATTCGTAAATTTAACGAGCAAGCAAACGAAGAAGCTGGGGATCACTTTACCCCGCGTGAAGTCATCCGCCTAATGGTCAATATTGCCTTTGCAGAAGATCATCAAGAACTGTCTAAATCTGGTGTATACCGTGAAATTTATGACCCGACCTGCGGTACGGGCGGCATGCTTTCCGAATCTGAAAAAGCCCTAAAAGGATTTAACCAAAATATCAATCTTGGATTATACGGGCAGGAGTATAACAACGAATCTTATGCCATCTGTTGTGCCGATTTATTGATTAAAGATGAACCTGCTGAGAACATTATTTTCGGAGATACCTTGGGGGTAAAAAATGCCAAAGATAAAGGCAATGGTTATACCCCGCATGATGGACACCCAAGCAAACGCTTTGATTATATGTTTGCCAATCCGCCTTTTGGTGTGGAATGGAAAATCCAAGAAGATTACGTCAAAGAAGAATACGCCGATAAAGGCTTTAACGGGCGTTTCGGGGCTGGTCTGCCGCGTATCAACGATGGTTCGCTCCTCTTTTTGCAACACATGATGAGCAAAATGAAACAGCCTGAAAAAGACGGTCAAGGCTCGCGCATTGCCGTAGTATTTAACGGCTCGCCGTTGTTTACCGGCGATGCCGGCAGTGGTGAAAGCAATATCCGCCGTTATGTAATTGAAAACGACCTGCTTGAAGCCGTTATCGCGCTGCCGGATCAAATGTTCTACAACACCGGTATTTATACTTACATTTGGATTTTATCGAATAAGAAAAGCGCGAAACGGCAAGGCAAAGTGCAGCTGATTAACGCGACGCAGTATTTCCAAAAAATGCAAAAATCGCTCGGCAATAAACGCAACGAATTGTCTGAACAGCATATCGCAGATATTACCAAACTGTATGCCAATTTTGCCGAAACCAAAGACAGCAAGATTTTCAACAACCAAGATTTTGCTTATTTGAAAATCACGGTAGATCGTCCGTTGTGCCTCAATTTCCAAGCCAGCGCAGAACGCATTGAAAAACTGTGGGAACAAACCGCCTTTGTGAATTTAGCCAAAAGCAAAAAACTCAAAGACGAAGCGCAGATTAAAGCTGATGAAGCCATTGGCGTCGCGCAGCAACAAGCCATTATTGTCGCATTAAATGGCTTGGGCGATGAATTATATAAAAATCGTGAGGCATTTTTAAAAGCGTTGAATCCGACCTTAAAAGCCTTAGATTTCACCATTGGCGCACCGCTGAAAAAAGCGATTTTAGAAGCCTTAAGCGAGCGTGACCAAACTGCTGATATTTGCACGGACAGCAAAGGCAATAAAGAAGCTGATTCACAACTGCGCGATAGCGAACTGGTACCGATGCCGTCTGAAATGCCATTCCCATTAAGTTTGGGCTATGACAACGAAACGAATTTGGACGAATTATTGACCGCACTTTGTCCAACGGTAGAAGAGTATATGAAAGCAGAAGTCTTACCACATGTACCTGATGCGTGGGTGGATGAGGGCAAAACCAAACTGGGCTTTGAAATTCCGATTAACCGTCATTTTTATGAATACCAGCCACCGCGTGATTTAGCGGTTATCAAAGCCGAAATCAACGCTTTGGAACAAGAAATCATGCAAATGCTGGGGAATTTGCAATAACAAGCGGTCGGAAATTTTCCGGATTTTGCAAAATATCATCGTAGGGACAGTGGAAACCTCCCTGCGATGATATCGACAACGAGATTTAAAAATGAACAGATACGAAAGATACAAAGACAGCGGGATTCCTTGGTTGGGAGAAGTGCCGGAGCATTGGGAAATAAAGCCGTTAAAGTTTTCAATCAACAATATTTCCCATAAAGTTGAGTCCCAATTAAGTAATTTGAGATATTTTGGTTTAGAGAATATTGAATCATTTACAGGAAGATTGTTATTAGATATTGAGCTAGAGAGTGAGGGGATAGCCAATGAATTCCAAGAAAATGATGTGTTATTTGGCAAATTGCGACCATATTTAGCAAAAGTACACTTAAGCAGACTAAATGGTTTAGTTTCAACAGAAGCATTAGTTTTCAGAGCTAGTAATGCGGTGAACCCGAAGTTTTTGTTTTATTTTTGTGTGTCTTCTGATTTTATTGATGCAGTAAATGGAACAACTTTTGGTTCTAAAATGCCAAGAGCAAGCTGGGATAACATTGGCAACTTTCGAATGTTGATTCCATCACTAAAAGAACAAACCGCCATCGCCCACTACTTAGACACCAAACTCGGTGAAATCGATGCGCTGATTGATAAGCAACAAACGTTGCTCGAAAAGCTCGCGGAACAGCGTACCGCCGTGATTACCCATGCCGTAACCAAAGGCTTAAACCCTGCAGCTCCGATGAAAAACAGCGGCGTAGAATGGTTGGGGGATGTGCCGGCGCATTGGGATATAAAACATAGCAACCAAATTTTCAAAATTCATAACGGAGCAACACCAAAAACTTCTGAGCCTGATTATTGGGGAGATGAAATTGTTTGGTTTACTCCAAAGGATTTAGGAGACAACCAAAATAAGGAAATTTCAATCAGCCTGAAAATGATTACGAAGGAAGGGTATGAAAATTGCGGTGTTTCATTAGCTCCAGCTAAAAGTATTGCTTTATCCAAACGTGCACCAATTGGGCATTTAGCAATTACGTTGCTTCCTGCAGTAGTTAATCAAGGCTGTTTTTTATTGGAAGTATTAGCTCCTAATGATGTGAATTATTTATATTATTGGTTATATGCCAATAAGACGACATTGAATAGTTTTGGTCAAGGTTCAACATTTATGGAATTACCAAGAGAAAAATTTGCAATGTTAAAAATCTCTATTCCTCCTAAGAATGAGCAAACATCCATTGCAGATTACCTTGATCAAGAAACCGCCAAAATCGACCGCTTGCGTGAAACGGTCAATCAAACCATAGGCCGTCTGAAAGAGTACCGCACGGCGTTAATTACGCAGGCAGTAACCGGTAAAATTAAAGTCACTGATGAATAAAGGGCATAGGTAGATTCAAACCTACCTCGCAATCAATAAAATGGGAGCAAACGAATGCACACCGAACAACACTTTGAAAATGAAATCGAACACAGCCTGTTAACGGAAGGCGGTTATCAACAAGGCTTGGCAAAAGATTATGAAAAATCGACCGCACTTTTCCCGGCTGATGTAGTGGCATTTATTCAGACGACCCAACCCAAATTATGGGAACGTTTGGAAATGCTGTTTAAAGATAAAGCGCAAGATGAGCTTATCAAGGCGCTGAATCAAGAATTAAACATTAAAGGCAGCCTGAATGTGCTGCGTAATGGTTTCCGTGTGGCAAACCGCACGGCAAAAATGGCGTATTTCGCGCCTAACTCCACTTTAAATGAAACCTCACAGCAGCAATACGATGCGAATATCGTCAAAATTACCCGCCAAGTTATCACAGAATATAATGAGCGGATTGATATGGTGATTTCGGTAAACGGTATTCCTGTCAGCACGATTGAGCTGAAAAACGAGATGTCGGCAACCGGCTGGACGGTGGAAGATGCGAAGTATCAATACCGTACCGAACGCAACTCGCAAGGCAAGTTATTTGAATTTAAAAAACGTGCGTTGGTGCATTTTGCGGTGGATACGCAAGAAGTGTATATGACCACCAAGCTTGAGGGCGAGAATACACGCTTCTTGCCGTTTAACCGTGGTTTTAACGATGGCAAAGGGAATCCACCGGTTGAAAACGATGTACGAACCGCTTATTTGTGGCGCGAGGTGTTGCGTAAAGATAGCTTAATGGAATTGATTGGACGTTTTTTACATTTGAGCCGTGAAGAACGAAAAATCCGCACGGATTCAGGTTTTCGCTATATTACCAGTGAAAGCATGATATTTCCGCGTTTCCATCAGCTTGATGCGGTAAGAAAATTGATTACCCATACTAAAACGCACGGTGCAGGGAAAAACTATTTGATTCAGCATTCGGCAGGCTCCGGCAAATCCAATACGATTGCATGGCTGGCTCATCATTTGGCTTCTTTACATAATGCTGAAGATGAAAAGATTTTTAATTCGGTGATTATTGTGACTGACCGCGTGGTATTGGACAGACAGTTGCAAGAAACCGTCGCGCAATTTGAGCAAACTGATGGCGTGGTGCAAAAAATTGATAAGGATACCCATCAGCTTACGGCAGCCCTTGCAGCAAATGTGCCGATTGTCATCACGACGATTCAAAAATTCCCTTATGTGATGCACAGTATCCAAACCAAGGCAAAACATGGTGAACATATTTCACTTGATACCGAAGGTAAACGCTTTGCTGTTATTGTGGATGAGGCACACAGTTCGCAAACCGGTGAAACCGCCGGCGAGTTGCGTCAAGTCTTAAACAAAAGCGGGATTGAAGCTGCGATTGCTGCTGAATTTTTAGATCTGGATGAGGATGAACAAGCCGATATTGAGGTTCAAAAAAATATCCTGCGCGAACAATTCAAACGCAGCCGCCAAGATAATTTAAGCTTTTTTGCTTTTACCGCTACGCCAAAATGGAAAACTTTGGCTTTGTTTGATGAGCCGAACGAGCAAGGTGAAACCCCATTCCATAGCTACAGCATGAAACAGGCGATCGAAGAAGGTTTTATTTTGGATGTATTGGCAAATTATGCGACCTATAAACAATATTTCCGTTTATTGCGGACTGCTGATAGCGATATTGAGTTACCGAAGCATAAAGCGAAAAAAGAGCTGATGCGTTTTGTGAATTTGCATCCAAGCGTAATCAGTCAGAAGGTGGAAATTATTATTGAGCATTTCCAGTCTGTAACCCGCCATAAAATTGGAGGCTATGCTAAAGCAATGGTAGTCACGAGTTCGCGTGAAGCTGCCGTTCGCTATAAATTGGCATTTGATGAATATATTGCTGAAAAAGGGTATGAAGGGATTAAATCACTGGTGGCGTTCTCCGGCAAAGTGATTCTGCCGGAACAAACCGAAAAAGAATATTCTGAACCAAGCATGAATGGTGGTATTAAAGAAACTGAGCTTCCCGAACAGTTTGACAGTGATAATTATCAGGTGCTTTTGGTTGCCGATAAATATCAAACAGGGTTTGATCAGCCCTTATTGCACACCATGTTTGTCGATAAAGTGTTGTCTGGCGTACAGGCGGTACAAACGCTTTCTCGTTTAAACCGTACGGCAAAAGGCAAAGAAGATACGTTTGTACTGGATTTTGTCAACGATCATGAAGCAATCTATGATGCCTTTAAACCTTATTACCAACGCACAGCATTAGGCGATATCCCGAGTGATGAAAAGTTGGCCAGTTTAGGTAACACTTTGGATGAATGGAAAATTTATACGCAAAATGATATCGATGAGTTTGCAAATATTTGGTTTAGTGGTCGAACAACGCCTACCAATAGCGAGCATAAAAGGCTTAATGCGGTTATTGATAAGGCAATTGAAAAATATAAGCATATTTCAGACGACCCCGAGCATAATGAAGAGCAACAAAAGCTCTTTAAAAGCCAGCTTCAGAGCTATTTAAATCTCTATTTGTTTGTTTCGCAGATTCTGCCATATGCTGATTCTATTCATGAAAAACGCTATGTCTATCTCAAAGCCTTGATGATGAAACTCCCGCGAGGCAAGCAAAGCGAAAAATTGGACTTATCCAAAATGGCGATTTTGCAATACTACCGCTTGCAACAAATCGGCGAAGGCTCTATCAAGCTGAACGAAGGAGAGGCAGAGCCGCAAAAAGGCTCTACTGATGTAGGTACTGGCCAAGTGAGTCTTACTGAAGAATTGGATAAACTCATCAAAGAACTGAACGAAGCCTTTACAACTGAGTTTACATTAGCAGATCAGCTATTTTTTGAATCTGTCGAAAAATTTGCTCGTGAGAATCCTGATATTGTCGATGCCGCCTACAACAATCCTTTGTCATCCTTTATGGATTATTTCAACACAAAGATTGATGATTTACTGGTTGGTCTGTTTGAACAGTTTGGTGAAAGTGTTGCTAAAGTACTAAATAACCCTCAAATTAAACATAAAGTCTGTCGCCGCTTGGCAAAACAGATTTATGAGAATATTCATTTAGAGAAGTAGAACGTTAAGACTTAAGAGGCCGTCTGAGATTCAATTTTCAGACGGCCTCTTAATTTAATAGAAATAAAAATAAGATAATAAAATCAATTACTATCAGTCATTCAACACCAGTACCATTCAATAAAAAATAAAACCTGAGGCTTTTATCCCCCAGGTTTTATTTTCAAGTCTTATGCTTTTTCTTGCTGACGTTTTCTTTCTGCCATCATCTCATGCAATGTTTGCTTGGCAGGTTTCATCGGAACATGGTTATTGGTCCAGCTTAACTGCTTGCTTGGCGTCAATGCACGGAATTTGGTAGCAGCCCAGCCGAATGCTCGATAAGCTTTACTGCCGCTGAAAATACCATTAAACGTACGCCATGCCATTTGTTCGCCAAAAGTATGCGATGCACCTTGACCGCGGATAGGATGTGGAACGGTTTCTGTTGGCGAACGTTGTGCTTCAACACGCAGACGTTGCATTTGTTCGGTAATCGGAATGCGTACTGGGCAAACTTCGACACACGCGCCGCACATGGTACACGCAGTCGGCAGATCGCGTGTCGCATCCAAGCCCAACAAATGCGGAGAGATAATCTCGCCAATCGGGCCGGGATAGGTTGTGCCGTAAGCCGCACCACCGATACGGGTGTAAACCGGACAATGGTTCATGCACGCACCGCAACGGATACATTGCAAGGTACGGCGCATTTGGTCTTCGGCATAGGCTTGGCTACGGCCGTTGTCGAGCAGAACCAAGTGCATTTCTTGAGGACCGTCCAGTTCTTCGCTACGGCGAGGTCCGGTAATCATATTGAAATAAGTGGTAATGTTCTGACCGATAGCTGAACGTGGCAACAGGCTGTACAAAGGCGGTACATCCGACAGCTTCGCAACCACTTTTTCAATACCGGTAATGGCGATGTGCACGGGCGGCACGGTGGTGCTCAAGCGGCCGTTACCTTCGTTTTCCACCAGGCACAAAGTGCCTGTTTCTGCAACGGCAAAGTTCACACCGCTCAAACCGACATCGGCAGTGCTATAAATATCACGCAAGGCTTTACGCGCAAATCCGGTCAGCTGGTCTACATCGTCTGTTAATGGAGTGCCAAGGTTTTGATGGAAAAGCTCGCTAACCTGCTCTTTGGTCTTGTGAATGGCAGGCATCACGATATGGGTTGGTTTCTCGCCAGCCATTTGAACGATAAACTCGCCCAAGTCGCTCTCAACTGCTTTGATGCCTTGGTCTTGCAGATAATGGTTCAGCTCAATCTCTTCGCTGACCATAGATTTGCCTTTCACCATCAGCTTGCCGTTTTTATCGGTAATGATGTTGTGAATGATTTGGCAGGCTTCGGCAGGTGTTTCCGCCCAGTGGACTTTAACGCCCAACTTGGTCAGTTTTTCTTCCAGCTGTTCCAATAATGCAGGCAATTTGGACAACGAACGTTGACGGACATGCTCACACAAGTCACGCAGGCTTTGCAGCTCTTCTTCATCTGTCAAAACGGCTTTGCGCTTGGTCATCAGCATATCCATCGCTGTGCGCAAGCTTTTACGCAGAGGCTTGTCTTGCAAAGAAATCGCGGCGTTTTGCTTGAATGTTTCCGGCTTCATATGGAATTTAATGGTTTGGGAACTCATGCTTTTTCCTCCAAATCGGCAGGGGAAATGTGATCAGGCAGAACGGCCAAAACCACCAAATCGCGCGGGCCGTGTGCACCATAGGCCAAAGTCAATTGAATATCAGCAGTCTTAGACGGGCCGGAAATCAAAATAACGTTGGTAGGCATGCCTTTTTCTACCAGTTTTTCGCCTTCAACAGCATTATGGAATTCGTTGTACATTTTGCTGGTGTCAAACAAGCAGAAATGCACAGGCGGAACCAAACTCAGGCTGCGCGGCTCGACAGGGCTGGACTCCAGCATAATCGTACCGGTACGGGCAATACCGCATTTAGAGCCGCTAAAACCAGCCTCAATATCGGTAAAGAATTCGTTTTTCCAGTCGTCAATTTTTCGCTCAAAACCACGAGGTTCAATATTGGTATCGGCCAAAGCTGCACGGGCCAGCTGACCATGTTCTGTTTCCAATGGGAGCAGAATGTTTTTCAAGCCTTTGCCTTCGGCTGCTTGACGGAATACTTGCGGCCAGTTGGATTTGGTAACCCAATAGATTTCAGTTTTGACGGCACGCATGGCAGCTGCCCAATGTTTCAAGCGTTCGACATCGTTTGCCCAAGAAACACCCATTTCACGGTAATAATCGAAAACCGGCGGTTCTTCCATCGGCAAGGCATCGGCTTTTTTCAATTTCGCTAAAATATTTTCGCGCGCGCTCATGCTTTACCTCCGGTACGTTCCAACAGGAAAGATGCAATATGTTTCGGACGTGGCATATTGGGTTCGTCTTTGGCAATTTTGCCGCCGATATTCATCATGCAGCCGCAGTCCGCGCTGATGATTTCAGTTGCGCCTGTTTCTTTCAGTGCTGCAACTTTGTCAGTTACCATCGCGCCGGAAATATCAGCTTGTTTCACAGAGAATGTACCACCAAAACCGCAGCATTCACTTTCATGGTCGTGAACGATACGTTCAACATTTTCCATGCCGTCAATCAGCTGCCAGCCTGACAAATGGACATTCATCTCGCGACGCGCCGCGCAGGAAGTATGAACGGCTACTTTAACCGGCTCACCTTTATCTTCAGGTTTGTAACCAATCGCCAGCAGGAAGTGGGTAAATTCAATGATACGGTTGGCACAATCAATCGCTTTTTGTTCGTACTCGGTACCTTTAAACAAAGTCGGCCAGTGGTGTTTCATCATGCCGCCGCAAGAACCGGAAGGCACGACAATCGGCCAATTTTCAGGGAATAAATCCAGTTGCGCTTTGGCAACATCAAAGGCTTCTTTAGGATGACCTGACGAATAGGCCGGTTGACCGCAGCAGCTTTGCTCCATCGGATAATGGATACGGATGCCCTGTTGTTCGATTAAAGTGATGGCATCCATGCCTGCTTCGGGCATGAAAAGGTCGAGAACGCAAGTACCGAAGAAATAAGCATCGGTTGGCTTGCTGTCGAATACGGTGATTTGTGGTGGTTTGATTGCGCTCATTTTTTTGGAACGGGACAACCCGTTTTCTTGTGTAAAAATAAGATGGGTACTTTAAGTAATTGCTTGTAATGGGTCAAGTCTAATTTTAAAAAATAATATTAAAAAAGCATGACAAACCAGACAAACACCTTTTCCTTATTAGCTTGATAATCTATATAATAACCACTATCAATATTAAAACTGATGGATTTATTTTTTAATGAATGAAACTCATACATTCTCTCTCTATTTAAAACACAATAACTACCTCTTTATAGAATTTTGATTTACATCAGAAGTCATGAATTTAATCACTATGACACATTTTTAGACAAAACAAGCAACCCGCTATGCTGTAAATATGTTTCAAACGGCCATATTGGAATAAAAAGATATCTAAGATAATAAAAATAAAAGTTTTTCTCACAAGACTCAGGCCGTCTGAAAGATAACCTCCTCAAAAGGCTTCTTGCATCCGCTCAACCCTACTTTTAATCAAAATCAAACACTTGAAAAAACCTCTTCCTTAACCTTGAAAACCCTATGCATACTCAAGCACTTCCAGTATCATTGAGACAGTTTCTTGACGCAAAATTACAGTCTTAGCCACCCACAATCGGCATGGATTTGCAAAAGAAGTGAAATCAAGCTTCAAAACAATTTCACCTTAACTTCGGAGTAGGCATTATGTTGACCCAGACTCAACAGGTTGATTTGACCTTGCATCACCTTAAAGAACGCACCCTATCGATATACACTCCCGAACAGCGTGCAAGCATCGAGACATCTGAAGACTGGAAACAGTTTGACAGACGGCTTGAAGAACACTTTCCCAAACTGATGCACGAGCTGGACAACGTTTACAACAACAACGAAGCCGTCCTCCCCATGCTGGAGCAATTAATTGCCCAAGCATGGCAAAGCTATTCCCAACGCAACTCATCCTTAAAAGATATTGATATCGCGCGCGAAAATGATCCTGACTGGATTTTGTCCAACAAACAGGTTGGCGGCGTGTGCTACGTCGATTTGTTTGCAGGCAATCTACAAGGCTTGAAAGCCAAAATTCCTTATTTCCAAGAGTTGGGCCTGACCTATCTGCACCTGATGCCCCTGTTTAAATGCCCTGAAGGCAAAAGCGACGGCGGATATGCGGTCAGCAGCTACCGCGATGTCAATCCGGCACTGGGCACAATAGACGACTTGCGCGATGTCATTGCCGCCTTGCACGAAGCAGGTATTTCCGCCGTTGTCGATTTCATCTTCAACCACACTTCCAACGAACACGAATGGGCAAAACGCTGCGCCGTCGGCGATCCGCTCTACGACAATTTCTACTACATTTTCCCTGACCGTTGGATGCCCGACCAATACGACCGCACCCTGCGTGAAATCTTCCCCGACCAACATCCGGGCGGCTTCTCCCAACTGGAAGACGGACGCTGGGTATGGACAACATTCAACTCCTTCCAATGGGACTTGAATTACAGCAATCCATGGGTATTCCGTGCCATGGCAGGCGAAATGATGTTTCTTGCCAACTTGGGCGTTGATATTCTGCGCATGGATGCCGTTGCCTTTATTTGGAAACAAATGGGCACAAGCTGCGAAAACCTGCCTCAGGCACACGCCCTGATTCGTGCGTTTAACTCTGTGAAGCGTATCGCAGCGCCAGCCGTGTTCTTCAAATCCGAAGCCATCGTCCATCCTGACCAAGTTGTCCAATACATCAGCCAAGACGAATGCCAAATCGGCTACAACCCTCTGCAAATGGCATTGTTGTGGAACACTCTCGCCACCCGCGAAGTCAACCTGCTCCACCAAGCCCTCTCCTACCGCCACAACCTGCCCGACCATACCGCATGGGTCAACTACGTCCGCAGCCATGACGACATCGGCTGGACGTTTGCCGACGAAGACGCATCGCAATTCGGCATCCACGGCTACGACCACCGCCAATTCCTCAACCGCTTCTTCGTCAACCATTTCGACGGCAGCTTCGCGCGCGGCGTCCCCTTCCAATACAACCCCAACACCGGCGACTGCCGCGTCAGCGGTACAGCCGCAGCATTGGTCGGCTTGGCTCAAAACGATCCGCATGCCGTTGACCGCATCAAACTTTTGTACAGCATTGCTTTGAGTACCGGCGGCCTACCGCTGATTTACCTAGGCGACGAAGTGGGTACGCTCAATGACGACGACTGGTCGCAAGACAGCAATAAGAGCGACGACAGCCGCTGGGCACACCGTCCTCGCTACAATGAGGAGTTGTACAACCAACGCCATGACAGCTCGACCGCTGCCGGTCAAATCTTCCAAGGTTTGCGCCATATGATTTCCATCCGACAAAGCAATCCGCGCTTTAATGGCGGTAGATTGGTCACCTTCAACACCAACAACAAACACATCATCGGTTATATGCGCAACAACGCGCTTTTGGCATTTGGCAACTTCAGCGAACATGCGCAAACCATCAGTGCGCACACCCTGCAGGCCATGCCGTTTAAAGCGCACGATTTGATCAGCGGCCAAACCGTTTCTCTGAATCAGGACTTGGTACTGCAACCCTATCAAGTCATGTGGCTTGAAATTGCATAAGCTGAAATTTTGATACACCACTCAAGGCCGTCTGAACAAATCGGCGTTCAGATGGCCTTTTAAGAAATAAGGTGTATTTTGTATTTTGGGCATTTTCGCTTAGAATGCATGCTTTAATACCAGATGACACACTTAAAGTCAGGAGTAAAAATCCATGTTGAAAAAATTCGTACTCGGCAGCATCGCTGCAGTAGTTTTGGCTGCTTGCGGCGGAGAAGGCAGCAACTCAGCTTCTTCTGCTCCGGCACAATCTGGTGCGGCTTCCGGCTCACTGATTGAGCGCATCAATAACAAAGGTACCATCACTGTCGGTACGGAAGGTACTTACGCACCATTTACCTACCATGACAAAGACGGCAAATTGACCGGCTACGATGTCGAAGTAACCCGCGCAGTTGCCGACAAACTGGGTATCAAAGTTGAATTTAAAGAAACACGTTGGGACTCTATGATGGCAGGTTTGAAAGCCGGCCGTTTTGACGTGGTCGCCAACCAAGTCGGCCTGACCAGCCCTGAGCGTCAAGCGACTTTTGACAAATCCGAGCCTTATAGCTGGAGCGGTGCCGTATTGGTTGTACGCAAAGACAGCAACATCAAATCCATCGACGACATCAAAGGCGTAAAAACCGCACAATCCCTGACCAGCAACTATGGCGAAAAAGCCAAAGCCGCAGGTGCAGAACTCGTACCGGTAGATGGTTTGGCGCAATCTCTGACCCTGATTGAACAAAAACGTGCCGATGCAACCCTGAACGACGAATTGGCAGTATTGGACTATCTGAAAAATAAACCTGATGCTGGTGTAAAAATCGTTTGGTCTGCCCCGGCTGACGAAAAAGTCGGCTCCGGCTTGATTGTCAATAAAGGCAATGATGAGGCATTGGCCAAATTCAGCACAGCCATGAACGAACTGAAAGCCGACGGTACGCTGAAAAAACTGGGCGAACAATTCTTCGGAAAAGACATCAGTGTTAAATAATTTCCTTGCCTCTCTGCCGTTTATGACGGAAACACGCGCTGATATGCTCATCAGTGCGTTTTGGCCTATGGTCAAAGCCGGCTTTATAGTATCTCTTCCTCTGGCGATTGCTTCTTTCGTTATCGGTATGATTATTGCTGTAGCCGTTGCTTTGGTAAGAATCATGCCACCTGGTGGAATTCTTCAAAAAATTCTACTTAAAGTGGTTGAATTCTATATTTCTGTCATTCGTGGAACACCACTTTTAATACAACTAGCAGTGGTCTTCTATGGTCTGCCATCTGTTGGTATTTATATCGACCCGATTCCTGCCGCCATCATCGGCTTTTCGCTCAACGTTGGTGCATACGCTTCCGAAACCATACGCGCGGCAATTTTGTCCGTACCTAAAGGCCAATGGGAAGCTGGTTTCTCCATCGGTATGACCTATATGCAGACATTCCGCCGCATTGTCGCTCCGCAGGCATTCCGCGTTGCCGTACCGCCTTTGAGCAATGAATTTATCGGTTTGTTCAAAAATACCTCGCTTGCAGCAGTTGTAACGGTAACTGAATTATTCCAAGTTACTCAACAGATTGCGAATCGCTCCTATGACTATCTACCGGTTTATATCGAAGCCGCATTGGTTTATTGGTGTTTCTGCAAAGTGCTGTTTTTGATTCAGGCGCGTTTGGAAAAACGTTTTGACCGTTATGTCGCCAAATAAGGAGTTGTCATGATTAAAATCCGCAATATCCATAAGACCTTTGGCGAAAATACCATTTTGCGCGGCATCGATTTGGATGTCGGCAAAGGACAAGTGGTGGTTATCTTAGGCCCGTCCGGCTCAGGCAAAACCACGTTTTTACGCTGTTTAAACGCTTTGGAAATGCCAGAACAAGGTCAGATCGAGTTTGACAATGCGCAGCCGTTAAGCATCGATTTTTCCAAAAAACCAAGCAAACACGATATTTTGGCACTGCGCCGCAAATCCGGCATGGTATTCCAACAATACAACCTCTTTCCGCACAAAACTGCGTTGGAAAACGTCATGGAAGGGCCGGTTGCCGTACAAGGCAAGCCTGTCGCTAAAGCGCGTGAAGAGGCTGTCAAATTGCTTGAAAAAGTCGGTTTGAGCGATAAGATTGACCTCTACCCCTACCAGCTTTCCGGCGGTCAACAGCAGCGTGTCGGTATTGCCCGAGCATTGGCGATTCAGCCGGAACTGATGCTGTTTGACGAACCGACTTCCGCGCTTGACCCTGAATTGGTGCAAGATGTTTTGGATACCATGAAGGAATTGGCACAAGAAGGCTGGACCATGGTTGTCGTTACTCATGAAATCAAATTCGCCTTGGAAGTGGCAACCACCGTCGTCGTGATGGACGGCGGCGTTATTGTCGAACAAGGCAGCCCGCAAGATTTGTTCAATCATCCCAAACATGAGCGGACACAAAAATTCCTGCGCCAAATCCGTGCGGACAATGGCGATCTTCAAATTTAATTGAAACGACAGACAATTTGAAAGCATTTCCGACTGTCATTTCATAAAGGCCGTCTGAATAAGTGAAATAGAAATCGTTGATTTCGTTTTCATACTTGTTCAGACGGCCTTTTATATATCTTTTCAGGTAAAATAACGCCTTTCGTTTTACTTATCCCCTTGCCTGCCATCATGATAGAAATTAAAAAACTCACCCTGCAACGTGGTTTGAAAGTCCTACTCGATAAAACCGATGCCGTAATCAACCCCGGCCAACGCGTTGGATTAATCGGTAAAAACGGTACGGGAAAATCCAGCCTGTTTGCGCTGATAAAAGGTGAAATCACTCAAGATGGCGGCGAAATTCTTATTCCCAAAACATGGCGTCTGGCTTCCGTCTCTCAAGAAACGCCTGATTTAGATATTTCCGCTTTAGACTACGTTTTGCAAGGTGATGCCGAATTGCAGGCTTTTCAGACGGCCTTGGCTCAAGCAGAAGCGCAAAACGACGGCATGAAGCAAGCCGAATATCACGCCAAACTTGAAGAAATCGATGCCTATACCGCTCCGGCACGCGCGGCAAAATTGTTGAGTGGCTTGGGTTTTGCACAAGAAGAACATACGCGCCCCGTCAAATCCTTTTCCGGCGGCTGGCGTATGCGTCTTAACCTTGCCCAAGCACTGATTTGTCGTGCCGATTTGCTGCTTTTGGACGAACCGACCAACCACTTGGATTTAGAAACCGTATTGTGGCTGGAAAACCATATCGCCTCCCTTCCCTGTACGCAAATCATCATCTCCCATGACCGCGACTTCTTGAATGCCACCACAACGCACACCATCGAACTGTCGCAACAAAAACTGACCCAATACGGCGGTAATTACGATTTCTATCAAACCGAACGCGCCCAACGTCTGGCGCAACAACAAGCCGCCTATGTCAAACAGCAGGCGCAAATCAAACATCTGCAATCCTTTATCGACCGTTTCAAAGCCAAAGCCACAAAGGCCGTACAAGCCCAAAGCCGCATGAAGGCATTAGCCAAACTCGAGCGCATCGCCCCTGCGCATTTGGATAGCGAGTTTTCCTTTGAGTTTGCCAATCCGACACACCTGCCCAATCCATTATTAAAACTCGACCATGCCGACTTGGGCTATGGCGACAAAACCGTTTTGCACGATATCACCTTGTCTCTGGAAAGCGGCGCACGTTACGGCCTATTGGGTGTTAACGGCAGCGGCAAATCCACATTTATCAAAGCATTGGCAGGAAAAATCGATTTACTTTCCGGCAGCATCGTCCGCTCTGAAAAACTCAATATCGGCTATTTTGCCCAGCATCAACTGGATACCTTGCGCGCAGACCAAAGTCCGGTTTGGCATATCCAACAGCTTTCGCCCGAAGTCCGTGAACAGGAAATCCGCAACTTTTTAGGCGGTTTCAACTTTATTGGCGATATGGCGGTTCAAAAGACCGAGCCCTTTTCCGGCGGCGAAAAAGCGCGGCTTGCCCTTGCCATGATTATTTGGCAAAAACCTAATCTGCTGCTGCTTGACGAGCCGACCAACCATTTGGACTTGGATATGCGCCACGCCCTGACACTTGCTCTGCAAAGTTTCCAAGGCGCATTGATTGTCGTATCGCACGACCGCAGCCTGCTTGAAGCGACCACTGACAGCTTCCTATTGATTGACAAAAGCCGTCTGAATAACTTCGACGGCGATTTGAACGACTACCGTCAATGGCGGTTGGCACAAGAAAACGCAGCAGCAGCCCCCGCTGCATCTGCACAAAGCCAAAGCCGCAAGGACACCAAGCGTATCGAGGCACAAATCCGTCAGGAAAAAGCCAAACGCAGTAAACCGATTCAGCAGAAAATCGACAAAGCCGAAAAAGAAATCGCGCGTTTGACTGATATTCAGACGGCCTGTGAAGCATTTTTGGCACAAGAATCTGCTTATTCAGAAGAAAATAAACCCAAATTGCAAGAGACACTCGCACAATTAACAGAAACTAAAGTAAAATTAACGCAACTGGAAGAAAACTGGCTGCAATGGCAGGAAGAGCTTGAGCAAATCCAAGTTGATGTCGAAGCCGAGTTTTCCCAATAAAAATAGAGCCATCAGGCCGTCTGAAATAAAACACAATACGGAAAAACATGACTTCAACTATCAAACAAGCCGGATACTTCCTCGTATCCTCTTTCGTCTTGGGCATTTCTCTTCACGCAGCCGCCGCAGTTTATTCCTGCGGCAACGGCAGCTATACCTCCGAGCCCAACTCCTCCTGCGCACAGGCCCAATTGCCTAAAATCAGCGGCCATCAAGGCAGCGGTTATCATCTTAACATCCGCAGCCTCAATGCCTCTGATGAACGCGTCAATGCAAAACCCAAGAAAAAGGCACGCGCGGAAAAATCCGATAAACAAGAGAAAAAAGCCGACAAACCGAGCAAAAACAAGAACGGTAAAAAAGCTAAAAAACAGCAGCCCATGCCGTCTGAACAAGAATAAAATGCTCAACTGCAACGAATCAGCCCTACCTGAATCATGAAAAAATATCTGCTTACCCTATCCCTGCTGCCGCTTGCTGTTTTCAACAGCCAAGCCCACGCCGCAAAAATCTACACCTGCGAAGTCAACGGCTCGATTGTCTATACCTCGCGCCCAAGCGGAAACTGCCAAGCCGTCAACGACTTGCCGATTGTCGGCAAATACAGCAGCAGCCGATACGATGCCCCGGTTAGCGATGCGCCTACACTCAATGCGCCGACATCACAAACTGCTCCGGCAAAAAGCAAAAATACAGCGGCAAAATCCAACAATAAGGCAACACCCAAACCTGCCCCTGTCCGCACCGCTTCTGAAACAGCTCCTCCTCCGGTTCCAAAATCCTCCGGCGTCAACAGTCGCCGTTCTATTTTGGAAACCGAGTTATCCAATGAACGCGCGGCTTTGGCCGATGCCAAAAAGCAACTGAGCCAAGCACGGACAGCCAAAGGCGGCAGCGTCAATCAACAGGCCATCAGCACATTGCAAGGTGCGGTTTTGGATAGGGAGAAAAATATTCAAGCCCTCCAGCGCGAACTGGGCAGAATGTAAGTCCAAATCAATCAAAACATCAGGCCGTCTGAACAGGTGGAAACGAAATCCAAAATTTTCGTCACGCCGAACAGACGGCCTGAATCCTAAAATGATTACGCCCGTTTCAATTTCTTGTGCCTAGTAAATACGGTATAATTTGCCCTTTACGCACATTACCTCCGGTCTTTTCAGACGGCCTTTATCTCATGACTGCAAAATCTTCTAAAACCCAAACAAAAAAACGCGTCTCTACCAAACCGGCAGCCAAACCGACCACACGCAAATCCACTAAAGCACAAACTCAAGCCGACAATAAAGTCTCCCAACGCCTGAAAGCCGCCAAAGAGCTGCAAAAAAACGAAGAAAAAAAAGCGCGTCCCGAGCATGTCGTCAACTTGATTAATGATGCTTTATGGCTGTTTGGCTTGGTTATCACCATTTATCTGGCCATTTCCCTGGCCAGCTTCAGCATGGACGATCCTGCATGGTCGCGCAGCGTTCCCAAAAGCAATGATGTTGCCAACCTCGGCGGCCTCTTTGGCTCCTATCTTTCCGATGTTGGATATTATCTGTTCGGCTTATCGTTTTGGTGGTGGATAGCCGCCTCTTGCGTTTTCCTCTACAAAAATTTCCGCCCCATGAAAAAGCAGGAAAACCACAAGCCCTACAATCATGGCGTAGCCGCTTTGGCATTGTTTCTCCTGCTGGTGTGCAGCCCGATTATCGAACACTTCCTGTTTGACAACGCATTAAGCGAATCCCTTCCCGTTGGCGCCGGCGGCTTGGTCGGCTTACTTGCGGGCTCAGGCTTGGCTTGGCTGTTGGGCAAATCAGGCAGCCTGTTGATTATGCTGGTGATGTTGCTGTTGTCCATTTCCCTGCTGGCTCAGGTGTCATGGTTGGAAGTCATGGCCAAATCCGGCAGCCATATGGGCGGCCTGTTTGGCAGCCTAATGAAAAAACTGTCTCAATTCCAAAATAAAAAAGAAGATGTCCACTCCGAAGCTTTGGAAACCCAAAATACGCGCCGCATGGTTAAAGAGGCCAAAACCATTACCGCCACCCCGGTTGCTCCGTTGGCAGGCAGCAGCAGCAACCGCAAAACCGTTGCCGTATCCGTTGCGCCGCCCCCTAAAATCCAAACTTCCCTGTTTGACGATACCGAGCCTAAAAACAACGGCGAATACCACAAACCCAACATGAACCTGTTGCGTATGCCGTCTGAAGAACCGGTTGCCGTCAATCCGGATGAATTGCAACAGACCGCAGAATTAATTGAAGCCAAACTGGCTGAATTTGGCATTGGCGTACAGGTTGTTTCCGCCACTTCCGGCCCTGTGATTACCCGCTACGAAATCGAACCGGCACAAGGTGTCAAAGGCAGCCAAATTGTCGCCCTGTCCAAAGATTTGGCGCGCTCAATGTCTCTGCAAGCGGTACGTATCGTAGAAACCATTGCCGGTAAAAACACCATGGGCATCGAATTACCCAATGAGAAACGCCAAGACGTGATGTTGAGTGAGATCCTCTCTTCTCCCGTGTTTACCGATGCCAAGTCCAAACTGACCGTTGCTTTGGGTAAAGATATTGCAGGTACGCCCGTTGTCGGCGACTTGGCAAAAATGCCTCATCTTTTGGTCGCAGGTATGACCGGATCGGGTAAATCCGTCGGCGTGAACGGCATGATTATGTCCATGCTCTTCAAAGCCTCGCCCGACGAAGTCCGCTTCATTATGATTGACCCGAAAATGCTGGAATTGAGCATTTACGACGGCATTCCACACCTGCTCTGCCCGGTTGTAACCGATATGCGCGAGGCAGGGCAAGCGTTAAACTGGTGCGTTGCCGAAATGGAAAAACGCTATCGCCTGCTTTCCCATGCCGGCGTGCGCAATCTGGACGGCTTCAACCAAAAAGTCGAACAGGCCAAAGCGGCAGGCAAGCCATTACTCAATCCGTTCAGCTTAAATCCTGACGATCCTGAGCCTCTGGAAAAACTACCGTTGATTGTGGTCGTTATCGATGAGTTGGCTGACTTGATGATGACTGAACGCAAATCCGTCGAGCAGCAAATCGCACGCCTTGCCCAAAAAGCACGTGCTGCAGGCATTCACATGATTGTCGCCACCCAACGCCCAAGCGTTGATGTAGTTACCGGCCTGATTAAAGCCAATATCCCGACACGCATGGCCTTTACCGTACAAAGCAAAATCGATAGCCGCACCATTCTTGACCAAATGGGTGCAGATGAATTGCTCAAATACGGCGACTCGTTATTCCTGCAACCGGGCAGCGCAGAACCGACACGCCTGCAAGGTGCGTTTGTTTCCGATGATGAAGTGCATCAGGTCGTCAATTTCGTCAAAGAACAGGCTCCGACCAATTATGTGGAAGGCCTGCTCAGTGGCGAAGCAGCCATCGAAACCACCAATATTGTTAATCCGAACGCAAACAGCGATGAGCTATTCGATCAAGCCGTTGCCTTCGTATTGGAGAGCCGGAAAACTTCCATTTCCGCCCTCCAACGCCAATTACGCATCGGCTACAACCGAGCCGCCAATTTGGTAGATGCGCTTGAAAATGCCGGTGTTCTTTCTCCGGCAGACATCAACGGCAGCCGACGGATTCTGGCTCAAAAAGACCAGCTGTAAAAAACAACAATATCGAAACTCAAAGGCCGTCTGAAAAGAATTTCCCACTTTTCAGACGGCCTTTTTATGTTATTCGTGAAACATTGTGTTATACTAAGCAGCTAAATTTTGACCTTATGCACGCTTCCGAAGTTCTTCGGAATACTGAGCAGAAGGATAACCGTTTAAACACAACAAATTTAAGGGCTTACGATGAGCGTAACTGTTGAAACTTTAGAAAATCTGGAACGCAAAGTAGTATTGTCTCTGCCTTGGTCCAAAATCAACGCAGAAACTGAGAAAAAACTGAAACAAACCCAACGCCGCGCAAAAATTGACGGCTTCCGTCCGGGTAAAGCACCGTTCAAAATGATTGCCCAAATGTACGGCGCAAGCGCACAAAACGACGTTATCAACGAATTGGTACAACGCGAATTCTACGAAGTTGCCGTTGCTCAAGAATTGAAAGTTGCCGGTTACCCACGCTTTGAAGGCGTTGAAAAACAAGACGATCAAGAGTCTTTCAAAGTTGCCGCTATTTTTGAAGTTTTCCCTGAAGTAACTATTGGCGACCTGTCTGCCCAAGAAGTAGAAAAAGTTACTGCGACTGTTGGCGATGCCGAAGTTGACCAAACTGTAGAAATCCTGCGCAAACAACGCACCCGCTTCAACCATGTTGACCGCGAAGCCCAAAACGGCGACCGCGTCATCATCGACTTCGAAGGCAAAATCGACGGCGAACCTTTCGCTGGTGGTGCATCTAAAAACTACGCTTTCGTATTGGGCGCAGGTCAAATGTTGCCTGAATTCGAAGCCGGTGTTGTCGGCATGAAAGCCGGTGAAAGCAAAGATGTTACCGTAAACTTCCCTGAAGACTACCACGGTAAAGATGTTGCCGGTAAATCTGCCGTATTCACCATCACTCTGAACAACGTTTCTGAAGCTACTTTGCCTGAAGTTGACGCTGACTTCGCTAAAGCTCTGGGTATTGAAGACGGCGACGTTGCCAAAATGCGCGAAGAAGTGAAGAAAAACGTTGGCCGCGAAGTTGAGCGCCGCATCGGTGAACAAACCAAAGAATCAGTAATGAACGCCCTGCTCAAAGCAGCCGATTTGCAAGTTCCTGTTGCTTTGGTCAACGAAGAAGCCGCCCGCTTGGCAAACGAAATGAAACAAAACTTCGTTAACCAAGGTATGGCTGACGCTGCAAACTTGGATCTGCCTTTGGATATGTTCAAAGAACAAGCAGAACGCCGCGTTTCTTTGGGCCTGATTTTGGCTAAATTGGTTGAAGAAAACAAACTTGAGCCAACTGAAGACCAAATCAAAGCCGTTGTTGCCAACTTCGCTGAAAGCTACGAAGATCCTCAAGAAGTTATCGACTGGTACTACGCAGAGCCTTCCCGCCTGCAAGGTCCGACTTCTTTGGCAGTAGAAAGCAACGTTGTTGATTTCGTTCTGAGCAAAGCTAAAGTAACTGAAAAAGCGCTGTCTTTTGACGAAGTAATGGGCGCACAAGCTTAATTGCTCCAAGGCCGTCTGAAACAGACAATCAAAAGCACCGAAGCGCTTTAAATGCTTTGGTGCTTTTCCATCATTAACAGGAGACAAAAATGTCCTTCGATTTCAATAATTACCTTGTCCCTACCGTTATCGAACAAAGCGGTCGCGGCGAGCGCGCATTCGACATCTACTCACGCCTTTTGAAAGAGCGCATCGTTTTCTTGATCGGCTCGGTGACAGACGAATCTGCCAATCTGGTTGTTGCGCAATTACTGTTCTTGGAAAGCGAAAACCCAGATAAAGATATCTTCTTCTATATCAACTCTCCGGGCGGTTCGGTTACTGCCGGTATGTCGATTTACGACACCATGAACTTCATCAAGCCTCATGTTTCTACCTTATGCTTGGGCCAAGCGGCAAGCATGGGCGCATTCCTGTTGTCCGCAGGCGAAAAAGGCAAACGCTTTGCCCTGCCAAACAGCCGCATCATGATTCACCAACCGCTCATCAGCGGCGGCTTGGCCGGTCAGGCTTCCGATATTGAAATTCACGCTAAAGAGCTGCTGAAAATCAAAGAGAAACTGAACCGCTTACTCGCCAAACATTGTGATCGCGATTTGGCTGACTTGGAACGCGATACCGACCGCGACAATTATATGTCCGCCGATGAAGCTAAAGAATATGGTTTGATTGACCAAGTTTTGGAAAACCGCGAATCTCTACAAGCCTAATCTTTATAGTTTTTAAATCAAAAGGCCGTCTGAAAATATATATCCAGACGGCCTTTCTTCAATCTTACTTCGTGTTGTCTTTGTTATTCACTTGAACCGGATACAGCAAAATCAAAGGATTGGCTTTCACTTGACTCCAGAAACTCTTCAGCAGATTACGCATACTGCCCAAACGCGTACTGCGAGAACGGAGCGCAACAGCCAAAGCCAAAGAAAAGCTGACCACTAAATTTACCATACCGATTGCCAATACGCTTACCAAGCCAAGCATAAAAGTGAATATATCTGCATGACCGCTAATCGCGGCATAACCCAAATTTGCCGAAGAAAACGCTACATGACGAATATCCAGCGGCAAGCCGAAAAGATGGCCAAAATAGCCTGTCATGCCTAAAAGCATACCGAAAATAAAATTACCCATAAGCGAACCATAATGCTTATGAATATAAGCGGCCAAACGGCGGCGTGGCTCCGGACGCATGATTTTTCGTAACAACGGATTAAACGGCAGGCGCTGACGCAGGTTCAGATAATCGGAACGATTGTCAAAGAAGCCGGCAATAATACCCGAACAAAACAACCATACGCCGGCAATAGCGGCATACCACAAGGTCGGCTGGGTAAAAATCTCAATGGATTTGAACTGATAGGCCGTAACTGCCTCATTTAGTAAGGGCTGACCATGCGTATGGGCATAGCCAAAAGCAATCCCTGCCGCCAACAATACGGCAATCGATACATTGCCAAACACAGCAACACTTTGCGAACGGCACACATCAATCAGCAGTTTAGCCAATTTGTTGTCCACCGCTTTACTGCCTTCATTTGAGTCCACCTGCTCGGCAAAACTCGCCGCCGTCATAGCAGGCTGCTTGGTTGCAACGGTGCAGTGCAACATATGAATCAACATAAAACCTAAGCCGTAGTTAAGACCGGCAAGGAATGAAGTCGTAAACTCACCGAATCCTAAAGATGCAATATGGATTTTATTCAGTGCCATCAAAGCAATAATTACGCCGCCGCCTGCTGCGGAATAAAACATTTTGAAATATTCGCTACGGTTGCGCGTAATGTAATGCTCACCATGATGGCTTTTGTTTTCCGTAATACTGCGCGCCAGCATTCGGATACTGCTTTTGCGCAAGTGGCTGGTGCTGTATTGCTCTACCGCCGCATAAATCATCGCATTCATCAGATTGACGGTTAAGCGGGTTCGGCTGGTTTCGATTTGAATATTGGTCAACAGTTTCAGGCGGTCTATGGTTTGTTGCAGGCGTTCGAGCAAGTGGGCAACTTTTACTGACGAACCAGACCCGGCTCCGGTACCACGACGGCGCAAATAGTCAATTTGCTTTTCACACTGGTCAAACATAACCTCCAAATGCGCCGTGTCATAAGTTTCTTCGCTATGGCGATAGTGTTCCACCATCTTCGCAATTTCGCGCTGTAAAGCGACAAATGCAGAATCCGCTTCCAACAAACGGGGGGCAATCCGTATTAAATCCGGCTCAATCGCTTCGGAAGCAATCCAGATGGACAACATTTCTACCGCACGCAAACGTGCATCTGTTAATTGTCGGCTGGCCGTCTGAAGTAAAGCGGGATCCGCCTTAGCCAACAACAATTCATACATACCCAGCCACTGTCGCAAACTTAAAGTTTGCAACCATTTATCATCGTTTTTCGAATGAAAAAGATATAAAAACACTTCGCGCAAGTTGGAAAAATCTTTATAAGACGGACTGAACCGCTCATAAATCCGTATGCCCATTTCCCGGGTAAAACTATGGCGCGAGAAAATACCCAGTTTAATCAGCGCAGGATAAATGTGAACTTTAGACAGCCAAGTATAAAAGCGTAGGCTGAATTGACGGCATAAAGCATCGTCTTGTTTTAAAGTAGATAAAATCAAATCGAAACGTTCGGAAGCCTGTTTTTTACCTCCTCGGCGTAAAAATTTGATTAATGCATTGAGAATAAGAACAAAGTCGGTATCATTTAAGCGTTCCGACAAAATAATGTGAAGATTTTGATTAGTCAGTTTCTGCATTGTAGTATTATTACATAAAATGAGATATTTAGCAAGAACCTCGGCAAACAAGTCGAATTATATCGCATTCTTTATCAACCCATGTCACAAGATTTTCAATTAATATTCTCTAAAATTCAATGAATAATCAAATTACATAATAAATATATGATGTGAATCAATAACTAAGAAAGGCCGTCTGAATTCTTTCAGACGGCCTTTTACAACAACATACTACATTGTTTAAATCCTATGCAAACAAGAGCTTACCACCATCTTCTTTAACATGGATTGTGCTATCAGGTGCATATTTACCTTCAAGCAATGCTTTTGCCAGCGTATTTTCGATTTCTGACTGGATGGCGCGTTTGAGCGGACGGGCACCATACACAGGATCAAAACCGGCTTCGGCAATCAGATCCAAGGCAGCATCATCGACTTTCAGATGCAGATGTTGTGCTTCCAAACGTTTTTCCAAACCTTTAAGCTGGATTTTCGCAATGCTGCGAATATTGGCCTGATCCAAACCATGGAACACGACTACTTCATCAATACGGTTGATCATTTCAGGACGGAAATGTTCTTTCACATCCTCCATCACGACTTCTTTTACCGCTTCGTAGTCCTGAGTACCCATCTGTTGGATATGTTGGCTACCAATATTGGAAGTCATTACGATAACGGTATTTTTGAAGTCCACGGTTCGACCTTGTCCATCGGTCAAGCGGCCGTCATCCAATACTTGCAGCAAGATGTTGAACACGTCCGGATGGGCTTTTTCCACTTCATCCAAAAGAATCACGCTGTACGGTTTGCGGCGGACTTGCTCAGTCAGGTAGCCGCCTTCTTCGTAGCCGACATAGCCGGGAGGCGCACCGATTAAGCGGGCAACAGCATGTTTTTCCATGTACTCGGACATATCGATACGAATCAGATGATCTTCGCTGTCAAACAGGAAGCCTGCCAAAGCTTTGCACAACTCGGTTTTACCCACACCGGTCGGGCCTAAGAACAAGAAGCTGCCGTAAGGTTTATTCGGATCGGCCAAACCGGAACGGCTGCGGCGGATAGCGTCAGACACGGCACGCACGGCTTCATCTTGGCCGACCACACGGCGATGCAATACTTCTTCCATTTTCAAAAGCTTGTCGCGTTCACCTTCCATCATTTTGGACACAGGGATGCCGGTCATGCGCGATACGATTTCGGCTACTTCGTCCGCGCCGACTTCAGTGCGGAAGAGTTTGTTTTGTTTTTTGCCCTCAGGATTGCTTTCTGCTGCTTGCAACTGTGCACCTAATTTCGGCAACTCGCCGTATTCGAGTTCAGACGCGCGGGCAAAGTCGCCTTGGCGTTTGGCCTGCTCAATTTTGACTTTGATGTCGTCCATCTGTTTCTTGATGTCGGCAGTGCTGGAAGAGGCGGCTTTCTCGGCTTTCCAGATTTCGTCCAAATCGGCGTATTCTTTTTGCAAGCCGTCGATTTCCTCGTCTATAAGTTCCAAACGTTTTTTGCTGGCATCATCGCTTTCTTTGGCAACGTGCATTTTTTCCATTTTGAGCTGGATAATGCGACGGTCAAGTTTGTCCATCTGCTCGGGTTTGCTATCCAGCTCCATTTTGATGCGGCTGGCAGCTTCGTCAATCAAATCAATCGCTTTATCAGGCAGGAAGCGGTCGGTAATGTAACGGTCGCTCAACTCCGCTGCGGCAACGATAGCGGGGTCTGTAATATCGATACCGTGGTGGATTTCATAACGCTCTTGCAAACCACGCAAAATAGCGATGGTATCTTCCACGCTTGGCTCACCAACCAATACTTTTTGGAAGCGGCGTTCGAGTGCCGCGTCTTTTTCGATGTATTGACGATATTCATCCAAAGTAGTCGCACCGATACAGTGTAATTCGCCGCGCGCTAAAGCAGGTTTCAACATATTGCCCGCGTCCATTGCGCCGTCGGTTTTGCCTGCACCGACCAAAGTATGGATTTCGTCAATGAAAATCAAAGTGTTGCCATCATCTTTAGCCAAGTCGTTCAAAACGCCTTTCAAGCGTTCTTCAAATTCGCCGCGGTATTTCGCGCCGGCAATCAAAGCCGCTAAGTCCAAAACCAAAAGGCGTTTGTTACGTAGGGATTCAGGCACTTCGCCGTTAACAATACGTTGCGCCAGGCCTTCAACAATAGCGGTTTTACCCACACCCGGCTCACCAATCAGCACAGGGTTGTTTTTGGTACGGCGTTGCAATACCTGAATTGCACGTCGGATTTCATCATCGCGACCGATAACAGGATCAAGCTTGCCGTCTCGGGCGCGTTGAGTCAGATCAAGTGTGTATTTTTTCAAAGCATCGCGTTGGTCTTCAGCATTCGCATCGTTCACGTTTTGTCCTCCTCGTACCGCATCGATCGCGGCATTGATATTTTGTTCGGTCGCACCGGCTTCTTTCAAAATTTTGCCGGTCGCATCATTCTGCTGAACCAAAGCCAGCAGGAAAAGTTCGCTGGCGATATAGGCATCGCCACGTTTGGTCGCAGCCTTGTCCATCAAGTTCAATACAGCTTGCAGCTCACGGCTAGGCATAATATCGCCGCCTTGACCGGATACTTTTGGCAAGCTGCTCAAATGTTGCTGCAAACGTTGTTTTACTTGAGGCACATTCACACCTGCATGAGCCAGTAACGCAGCAGCACCACTGTTTTGATCGTCAAGCAACGCTTTTAAGATAAAGCCGGCCTCAAGGTAGCTGCTGTCCGCAGCCAAAGCCAGACTTTGACCTTCTTGCAGAGCTTGCTGAAATTTGGCAGTTAATTTATCAAATCTCATTTTAAGTTCCTCTTCAAATATATTCTGTTAGAGCCTATATAAGCACAAATGTGGATAACTCAAGAGCCATTTACCCTATTAATCAACAATTTTTACTATCTTATTGTTTTATAACGTTTTATTTTTATAATTTTATGTGCATAACTTTTATTATCCATCTACTCTTTACTCAAAAGGCCGTCTGAAAAATCAAGAATAATCAGGTATAATCAACACCATATTTATTTTCAGACGGCCTTTATGCCGAAGGATACTTTCATGAGCAAAAAACGAGTTTTAACAGGCGTTACCACAACAGGTATTCCACACTTAGGCAACTATGTCGGCGCCATCCGCCCGGCCATCCGCGCGGCGCAAGATTCCAATACCGAATCATTCCTCTTTTTGGCCGACTATCACGGCATCATCAAATGTCATGAGCCGGAAATGATTCATCAATCTACTCAAGCTGTTGCCGCCACATGGCTCGCCTGCGGACTCAACCCTGAACAGACCACTTTCTACCGTCAAAGCGATATTCCCGAAGTGATGGAGTTGAACTGGATTCTGACCTGTATCACTGCAAAAGGTCTGATGAA
This sequence comes from Neisseria sp. HMSC065C04, assembly GCF_001815375.1. Classification (NCBI taxonomy): domain Bacteria; kingdom Pseudomonadati; phylum Pseudomonadota; class Betaproteobacteria; order Neisseriales; family Neisseriaceae; genus Neisseria; species Neisseria sp. HMSC065C04. The sequence continues at coordinate 392,942 of NZ_KV820419.1, read as the reverse complement.
CCGCGCCCACGCTTATAAAGCTGCAGTACAGGCAAATACCGAAAACGGTCAGGAAGATCCGGATCACGGCGTGGAAATGGGCCTGTACAGCTACCCTATCCTCATGACTGCCGACATTCTTATGTTCAATGCCCATGAAGTACCAGTCGGTCGCGACCAAATCCAACACGTTGAAATGGCACGTGATATTGCCGGCCGCTTTAACCACCGCTTCCAAGAACTCTTCACCCTGCCTGAAGTAAAAATCGACGAAAATGTCGAACTCTTGGTCGGTTTGGACGGACGCAAAATGTCCAAATCCTACGGCAATACCATTCCGCTTTGGGAAAACGACAAGAAAACCCAAAAATCGGTTAACAAAATCATCACCAATATGAAAGAACCCGGCGAGCCGAAACAGCCTGATGAAAGTCCTCTGTTTGAAATCTACAAAGCCTTCTCCACGCCGTCTGAAACTGCCGAGTTCACGCAAATGCTGTCCGAAGGCCTTGCTTGGGGTGAGGCTAAGAAACTCTTGGGTGCAAAGATCAATGCCGAGCTCGCAGAACCGCGCGAGCGTTACAATGAGTTGACAGCCAAACCCTCTCAAATTGAAGACATTTTGCAGGCCGGCGCACAAAAAGCGCGTAAAGAAGCACGCGAATTGTTGGATAAAGTACGCGATGCGGTAGGTATTCGTCCGTTGAAATAATAATAGTAAGGCCGTCTGAATATTTCAGACGGCCATAATATCGTTTATCATTTGAAATATAATCGTTTTCTAGGGTTTCTCATATGAAAAAAACCTTCCCCCTTATCTTGCTCAGCCTTTCATTGGCTGCCTGTGGCGGTAAATCTGAAGATACTGCAGCCAATGATGCTGCTTCAGGCAAAGCGCCCAAGCCTACCTTCAAAGTTAAATATATCGATGAACAAGCCATGGCCGGTTTGGATTTGGGTACAGCTCAAGAAGGCGAAACTAAAGAAGGTAAGAAACAACGCACCTATCCGATTAACGGCATAGAGGGCGGCGTCATCAATCTGATTGGCAAGCACCCTACCGACTTAGAAGTCATCAGCGGCCAATGCATGGAAAAAAATGAAAAAGGCGTTTCAGCCGGCTGGTCAGCCAACGGCGTCTGCCACACAGCCTTTGCAAAAATGGTGGACAATATTGCCCAAGATGGCGGCAAACTGACCGACTATCTGATTTCACACGCTGCTTTGCAACCTTATACCGAAGGCAAAAGCGGTTATGCCGCCGTACAAAACGGCCGCTATATTTTAGAAATTGACAGCGAAGGCATGTTCTATTTCCGCCGCCGTCATTACTAAAACCCTGCCCATCCTATTTTCCCCTGATACAAGGACTGAATCATGGCTCAAGTTACTTTCCAAGGCTCTCCTATTTCTACAAACGGCAATTTGCCCGCCATCGGCCAAGTTGCACCTGATTTCACATTGGTAGCGGCAGACCTATCTGAGAAATCATTGGCTGACTTTGCAGGTAAACGCAAAGTGCTGAATATTTTCCCTAGCATCGACACCGGCGTATGCGCCCAGTCCGTCCGCACTTTCAACAAACGTGCCTCTTCTTTGGATAATACCGTTGTTTTGTGCATTTCTGCCGATTTACCATTTGCACAAGCCCGTTTCTGCGGCGCAGAAGGTTTGGAAAATGTAGTGACACTTTCTACATTCCGCAGCAGCTTTTCTAACGATTACGGTGTTACACTGACAGAAAGCCCGTTACGTGGCCTGACTGCCCGTGCAGTGGTGGTTTTGAATGAGCAAAACCAAGTTCTCCACGCTGAATTGGTTTCTGAAATTGCGAACGAGCCTGACTACGAAGCAGCTTTGGCTGTTTTGTAATTAACCAAATAAAATCAGGCCGTCTGAAAATTTTCAGACGGCCTTTAGCTTATCTTCAAAATAAAAACGGTAGCTTAAAGCTACCGTTTTCTGTTTCAGACCTTATACAGATTTATCTGCTTTGTCTGCTTCTACTGACTCAGTATTCTGAACCTCATTTTGCTCAACAGGTTCAGCAGCTTCAGCAACAGGCGCCTCAGGCTCTTCTACTTTGTCATCACGGACATTGTGGCTGTAATCTTTAGGCGGACTAGGCTGTTTACCGGCCATAATTTCCAAAACTTGATCTCGATCGATAGTTTCCCAATCCATCAGTGCTTTGCACATGGTTTCCATCTTATCGCGATTTTCATCCAAGATTTTGTAAGCCACTTGGTATTGCTCATCCAAAATACGGCGGATTTCCGCATCGATATCTTGTTGGGTTTTCTCGGAAATATTTTGGGAACGGGTTACGCTGCGACCCAAGAATACTTCACCTTCGTTCTCAGCATAAACCATCACACCCATTTTGTCGCTCATACCATAACGCGTTACCATCTCGCGTGCCATTTGAGTTGCACGCTCGAAGTCGTTAGATGCGCCGGTAGAAATACGGCCAATAAAAATATCTTCAGCAATACGGCCACCAAACAAGATTGAGAGCTGACTCAGCATTTGGTCTTTGTACATACTGATGCGGTCACGCTCAGGCAGTTGCCAAGTCAAACCCAATGCACGGCCACGAGGCATAATCGTTACTTTGTGAACCGGATCGGTAAACGGCAGGCTTTCCGCTACGATTGCATGACCGGCCTCATGATAAGCTGTCGCACGTTTTTCATCTTCGTGCATTACCATACTGCGACGTTCCGGACCCATGTAAATTTTGTCTTTCGCATCTTCAAAGTCACTTTGATCGACTTTAACTTTATTGCGACGGCCGGCAAACAAAGCTGCTTCATTGACCAAGTTTGCCAAATCCGCACCTGAAAAACCAGGTGTACCACGAGCCAAAGAAGTCAAATCTACAGATGCATCCAAAGGTACTTTTTTCGCGTGTACTTTCAAGATTTGCTCACGGCCACGGATATCAGGCAATGGAACAACGACTTGACGGTCAAAACGGCCCGGACGCTGCAATGCTGGGTCAAGTACATCAGGACGGTTGGTTGCTGCGATCACAATAACGGTTTGATTACTTTCAAAACCATCCATTTCAACCAATAATTGGTTTAATGTTTGCTCACGCTCATCATTGCCACCGCCCAAACCGGCACCACGCTGACGGCCGACCGCATCAATTTCATCGATAAAGATGATGCATGGTGCGTTTTTCTTGGCCTGCTCGAACATATCGCGGACACGGCTCGCACCGACACCGACAAACATTTCTACGAAGTCAGAACCTGAGATACTGAAGAATGGCACCCCTGCCTCACCAGCAATCGCTTTGGCCAGCAATGTTTTACCCGTACCAGGGCTACCAGCCAACAAAATACCGCGCGGCACACGACCGCCTAAGCTTTGGTAACGATTGGGGGCTTTTAAATAATCTACGATTTCTTGTACTTCTTCTTTTGCCTCATCACAACCGGCAACATCGGCAAAAGTCACTTTATTGGAATCTTTATCCAACAAACGCGCACGGCTTTTACCAAAAGAGAAGGCGCCGCCTTTACCGCCACCGCCGCTTTGCATGCGCATGAAGTAGAACCATGCACCGATCAACAACAAAACAGGCAGCAGGCTGTAAAACAGACTGGCCAGCATGCTTGGTTTTTCTTCCGGAGTCACTTTGACGCGTACTTTGTTGTCCAACAGTGTTTTAACCAAGTTGTCATCCAAAGGCGCATTGGTATAGAAGGCAGTTTTATCGGTGCGCTCACCTTTAATCAGATAGCCGCTGACAACAGATCCTTCAATATTGACATTGGATACTTCGCCACTATTAACTTGCTGAATAAATTGAGAATATTCGATTTGCTGTTTATCTTCCTGCTTATCGCTGAGTGCATTGAATGCTGCTAAAAGCATAGCACCACCCACTACCCAGACTAATATGTTTTTAATGGTATTCCCCACTGAACAGGCTCCATGGTTACAAAATAAATAAAATCAAGGGAAAGAATTTTAAAGCACCCACCCTACATTGTCAGCGTTTATTTTTGCCTAATAGGTAAATCTCACTGGAACGATTGCGGGAAGCATCCGGCTTTCGAGTTTGTACACTGGCAAAAATTTCGCGCATTGCCGCCGTATATTTCTGATAGCCCGTGCCTTGAAACACCTTCACCAAAAAACTGCCTCCGGGTTTCAAATGCTGCGAGGCAAAATCCAAAGCCAGTTCACACAAATAAAAACTGCGTGCCTGGTCTGTTACAGCATTGCCTGACATATTGGGTGCCATATCACAGATTACAAGGTCTAACGGACGATTATCCAATAAAGCTTCAAACTGCTCCAAAACGGCATCTTCCCTAAAGTCGCCCTGAATAAACGACACGCCTTCAATAGCATCCATCGGCAAAATATCCAAAGCAAAGACTGCCCCAGTTTTACAGACCAGCTTGGCCGCAACCTGTGACCAACTTCCCGGCGCGCTGCCCAAATCCGCCAAAACCGTACCCGGCTTGATTAATTTATCTTTTTGATTGATTTCCAATAATTTATAAGCCGCTCGGGCACGATATCCATCCTTTTGTGCCATATGGACATAATGATCGTTGACATGCTCATGCAGCCATGCTTTTGAAGATTTTGAGCGTACAGCCATCTTGATTTGAAATGCTTAAGTTAAAATCAGCATTGTACGTTATTTCCCCCGTAAATGTTCTAAATCGCGTACAATATAGCCATTATTCTTTTTAATTGGATACTTATTAATATGAGCGACAACAAACTAAGCACCAAAGAAATTTTGGCCTTGAAAGCCCAAGCACACCACCTCCACCCTGTCGTTATGGTTGGCCAACAAGGCTTGACCGACTCGGTCATCAAAGAAACCGATGCCGCATTGACAGCGCACGAATTGATTAAAGTCCGTGTTTTTGGCGATGATCGTGCTGAACGTATTGAAATTTGTGATGCACTATGTGAAACACTGGGTGCTCAACTGGTGCAACATATTGGCAAATTACTTGTTTTGTGGCGTAAAAAACCGGACGATAAATAATTTAAAGTGAATAAACAGCAGAAGTATTTTCTCAACCCACTTTATCATATGCCTCTGTTGTATTTATGCAGCATAAAACAAATTATTCCATTATTCTAAGTATAAAAATACAAATACGGTTGCCTGTTTTTGTAAATAACCCCAAAATTACAAAATCATAACGGCCGCACCCTGTCGGCCGATTATTTTATTCTTAATCCTTCACAAAATATAAAAGCAAACCGATGAATGCTCAACAACATGAAGAATCTTTTCTGCTGGCAGAAAAATTAATCACTCAAGATCCACCTGACTTTGCACGAGCCATCCCATTGCTCTGCGAAGCTGCAGAAGCCGGGCATATTGAGGCTGCATTTCAGCTGGCAGGATGCCTAATCGAACATCACGAAAATGCGCAAGATTTAGCAATTGCTGTCTCATATCTCAAACAGGCCGCTCAAGCCGGTCACCCATATGCTCGTTACAACCTTCTGCAAATAGAAGAAAGCAGAGGGATTGCAATAGAAGACTTAGTTGACGCCTATCAAGAGCTTGCCGAAGAAGGATTGGCTCCTGCCCAACTGCGCCTGATGCGTTTATATGCAGACAATGGCAATGACCAAGAAGCAGTCAAATGGGCACTGAAAGCTGCCGAACAACAAAATCCTCAGGCACAATACTTCTTAGCCCAGCATTACCAATATTCCAGCTCTCCTGATTTGGAATATTCACATAAACTTTATCAGCAATCCGCTGCACAGGGATTTATTGCGGCACACTGGCAACTCGGCCTTCAATACAAATTGGGGCAAGGTGTTGCACAAAACCCTGAAAAAGCAATCGAACATTTGCGTATTGCCGCCGATTACGACATTGTTCCAGCGCAAACTTCTCTTGCAGAACTCTTAGCTGTATCAAATCCTGCTGAAGCATTGGAATGGTTTGAAAAAGCTGCCGAACAAGGTGACAGCAATGCGCATGTAGCACTTGCCGAAATCTATCTTCTGGGTAAAAACACCGAACGAGACCCTCAAAAGGCCTATCAGCATGCTAAATTGGCTGCAGATCAAAATGACCCGGAAGGATTGCGTCTTTTAGGCGATATCCATCGCTACGGATTGGGACGAGCAGTTGATGCAGACACCGCGCGTCAATATTATCAACGCTCGGCTGATTTAGGTAATCTTGTCGCTTACCAAAAACTTCTGTCTGACAGCGCATTGAATAACCAGCAAAACTATGAGCTGACGAAAGAAATCGCCCTCCAACGTCAGGAAGCTGAACGTCTTTACAAGCTAGCATTTGCAGCGCACTATGGCTTAAAACGCCAACAAAATTATGCTGAAGCACTGGAGCTATACCTTCAGTCTGCAGAACGAGGACACAGTAAATCACAAACCAATCTTGGCATGATGTATTACAGCGGACAAGGCGTACCTGTCGATTATGCCCAAGCGGCGAAATGGTTTGAGGCGGCAGCCAAACAAAGGGATACAATGGCTCAATATAATCTTGCCTGTCTGTATTACCACGGCCTGGGTGTAGAGAAAGACATCAATAATGCATGTTTTTGGCTGCAAGAAGCCATCCAACATGGACATGAGCAGCAAGATGTTCTCAAAGAGCTTTTAGCTCAATGGAAGCAATTTGCTCAAAAATCCTCTGCAGTTTAAAGGCCGTCTGAAATTCTCAGACTACTAACAAATGACATGCCCAGCTATTCAACCAGCCTGTGCATGTCATTTTTTAATTTTCCCTTCCTCAATCATCGTCCTCTTAAAATTTCACTCTTTCTTAACCGCTTCCAAAATCTTCAGACGGCCCATTCGCTTGTAAAAAATAACACGGTCTGAATTTTCTTTTTCAAACTCAAAGTTTAAATTTAATTTTCGATTTTAGACAAATTTTGAAAATTAATTTTCGAATTCGAATTTATTCATCTAAACAACAGAGACTTTTACCGTGTCTGTTTAATATTCTAATTTTAAAACCATCATAAGGGCACTTTTAAAAATCATCAATTCAACCTCTACCCTCCTATTAATATCAACAGCGCGATTTGCTAGTTTGCCCAATTACTGATAGCATTTGCAAGTTAGCCAGTTTGCAAAAAATTTTAATTTTTCAGAATTTTCATTGCTTCATATAACGTATTGAAAATATTTAAATAATTAAAATTTTTTCGAATTTGACTCTTGGAATTTTCGTTTATAAGCCGTATTTGTTCACAAACGAAAATATCGGAGTACTACTCCGTCATTGAAAAACACTCAACACAAGGATAGATATTATGTCCACCCAATTACACGATGTTGACCCAATTGAAACCAAAGAATGGTTAGACGCGTTAAGCTCTGTTTTAGAATATGAAGGCAGCGAACGCGCCCAGTATCTGCTGGAAAGTTTGGTCAAATACAGCCGTGACAAAGGCATCCGTATGCCTCACGGTACCACTACTCCATACTTGAACACCGTTTCCGTTGAAGACGAAAAAGGCATCCCCGGCGACCAAAACATCGAACACCGTATCCGTGCATTCGTTCGTTGGAACGCTGCCGCTATCGTTTTGCGCGCGGGTAAAAAAGATTTGGAATTGGGTGGACACATTGCATCTTTCCAATCAGCCGCCACTATGTACGAAGTCGGCTTCAACCACTTCTGGAAAGCTAAAGGCGAAGGCGAAGAAGGCGATTTGGTATTCTTCCAAGGCCACGTTGCCCCTGGTATCTACGCACGCGCTTTCGTTGAAGGCCGTCTGACTGAAGACCAATTGAACAACTTCCGTCAAGAAGTTGCCGGTCATGGTCTACCTTCCTATCCTCACCCTCACCTGTTGCCTGACTTCTGGCAATTCCCAACCGTATCTATGGGTCTTGGCCCATTGATGGCGATTTACCAAGCCCGTTTCCTGAAATACTTGGAATCTCGCGGCCTGGCTAAAACCAAAGGCCGTAAAGTATGGGTATTCTGTGGCGACGGCGAAATGGATGAACCTGAAAGCCAAGGTGCTATTGCTCTGGCTTCACGCGAAGGCTTGGATAACCTGGTATTCGTCATCAACTGTAACCTGCAACGTTTGGACGGTCCAGTACGCGGTAACGGCAAAATCATTCAAGAGCTGGAAGGCAACTTTGCCGGTGCCGGCTGGAATGTTGTGAAAGTCATCTGGGGTCGTCGTTGGGACCGCCTCTTGGCAAAAGACAAAGATGGCATCCTGCGCAAACGTATGGAAGAGTGCTTGGACGGTGACTACCAAACTTACAAATCCAAAGACGGTGCATACGTTCGCGAACACTTCTTCAATACGCCTGAACTGAAAGCATTGGTCGCCGATATGACTGATGAACAAATTTGGGCATTGAACCGTGGTGGCCATGACCCTCAAAAAGTGTACAACGCTTACGACCGCGCAGTGAACCACGCCGACGGCAAACCTACTGTAATCTTGGCGAAAACCATTAAAGGTTACGGCATGGGCGCATCCGGCGAAGGTCAAAACGTTGCCCACCAAGCCAAAAAAATGGACAAAGCTTCTTTGAAACAATTCCGTGACCGCTTTGACATTCCTGTTACCGATGAGCAAATCGACAGCGGCGACCTGCCTTACCTGACTTTTGCTCCTGACAGCGAAGAATACAAATATCTGCATGCACGCCGTGAAGCTTTGGGTGGCTACCTGCCTCAACGCAAACCTACCCAAGAAGTTCTGGAAGTGCCTGAGTTGTCAGCATTTGAGACTCAACTGAAATCCAGCGGTGACCGTGAATTCTCAACCACCATGGCTTTCGTCCGCATCCTGTCTACTTTGCTGAAAGACAAAAAAATCGGCAAACGCGTGGTGCCTATCGTTCCAGATGAAAGCCGTACGTTCGGTATGGAAGGTATGTTCCGTCAATACGGTATTTGGAACCCTAAAGGCCAACAATACACCCCTCAAGATAAAGACCAACTGATGTTCTATAAAGAATCTGTTGACGGTCAAATCTTGCAAGAAGGTATTAACGAACCAGGTGCTATGGCTGACTGGATTGCTGCTGCGACCAGCTACGCAAACAACGACTTTGCCATGATTCCTTTCTATATCTACTACTCTATGTTCGGTTTCCAACGCGTTGGCGACTTGGCATGGGCAGCAGGCGATATGCATGCACGCGGTTTCCTGCTGGGTGGTACAGCCGGCCGTACAACACTGAATGGCGAAGGTTTGCAACACGAAGACGGCCACAGCCACGTTCAAGCAGACTTGATTCCAAACTGTGTAACTTACGATCCGACATTCCAATATGAAGTAGCCGTTATCGTACACGATGGCTTGCGCCGCATGTATGTTAACCACGAAGACGTGTTCTACTACATCACCCTGATGAATGAAAACTACACCCATCCGGACATGCCTGAAGGCGTAGAACAAGACATACTGAAAGGTATGTACTTGCTGAAAGCCGGCGGAAAAGGCGATAAAAAAGTCCAATTGATGGGTTCCGGTACCATCCTGCAAGAAGTAATTGCCGGTGCCGAATTGTTGAAAGCCGACTTCGGCGTAGAAGCAGACATCTGGTCTTGCCCATCATTCAACCAGCTGCACCGCGATGCCATCGAAGTGGAACGCTTCAATCGTCTGAACCCATTGGAAACTGCAAAAGTACCGTTTGTTACTTCTCAACTGCAAGGTCATGACGGTCCGGTTATTGCCGCTACCGACTACATCCGCAGCTATGCTGACCGTATCCGTGCCTACATCCCTAACGACTACCACGTCTTGGGTACCGATGGCTTCGGTCGTTCCGACAGCCGTGCCAACCTGCGCAGCTTCTTCGAAGTTGACCGCTACAACGTTGCCGTTGCTGCATTGAGCGCTCTGGCCGAACAGGGCAAAGTCAGCAAAGAAACCGTTCAACAAGCCATTGAAAAATATGGTATTAAAGCCGATGCAGCTCCTAGCTGGAAACGCTAATTGATGTTTCAGACGGCCTGTTAACATTAGGCCGTCTGAAAACCAAATGTTTGAATGGTTTGAACAGACAAACTGTACCGATGCCGTGTGAAACAGTTTTCAGACGGCATCAAACTGAAAATATTAAAGGAACTCAAATGAGTATCGTAGAAATCAAAGTCCCTGATATCGGCGGTCATGAAAACGTCGACATCATCGCTGTAGAAGTTAAAGCAGGCGACACCATTGCCGTTGACGACACCCTGATTACTTTAGAAACCGACAAAGCCACTATGGACGTACCTGCCGATGCAGCCGGTGTCGTGAAAGAAGTTAAAGTTAAAGTTGGCGATAAAATCTCTGAAGGCGGCGTTATTCTGACCGTTGAAACCGATGCCGCCGCTGCCGATGCAGCCCCGGCTCCTGCAGCTCCCGCTGCCGCTCCTGCCGCAGCCCCTGCAGGCGGGGCAACTGTAAAAGTTGTTGTCCCGGATATTGGCGGTCATACAGATGTAGACATTATTGCCGTTGAAATTAAAGTTGGCGACACTGTTGCCGTTGACGACACTCTGATTACTCTGGAAACCGACAAAGCCACTATGGACGTACCATGTACAGAAGCCGGTGTGGTTAAAGCCGTATTTGTAAAAGTTGGCGACAAAGTATCTGAAGGTTCTGCCATTATCGAAGTAGAAACCGCCGGTTCCGCCGCAGCTGCTCCTGCTCCTGCCGCTCAAGCTGCCGCACCTGCACCAGCCGCTGCTCCGGCTCCTGCTGCTCCCGCACCAGCCGCTACGCCTGCTCCAGCTGCACCTGCAGCTGCCAAAATTGACGAAGCTGCTTTTGCCAAAGCCCATGCAGGTCCTTCCACACGTAAACTGGCGCGCGAATTGGGTGTAGATTTGGGTCAAGTTAAAGGTACCGGTCTGAAAGGCCGTATCATGGGCGAAGACGTTAAAGCCTTCGTTAAATCCGTTATGCAAAGCGGTGCAGGCAAACCTGCCGCTGCCTCTTTGGGCGGTGGTCTGGACTTGTTGCCATGGCCTAAAGTTGACTTCTCTAAATTCGGCAGCGTCGAAGTTAAAGAACTGTCTCGCATTAAGAAAATCTCTGGTCAAAACCTGTCTCGCAACTGGGTTGTGATTCCTCACGTTACCGTACACGAGGAAGCGGATATGACCGAATTGGAAGAATTCCGCAAACAGCTGAACAAAGAATGGGAACGCGAAGGCGTGAAACTGTCTCCATTGGCCTTCATCATTAAAGCCTCTGTTGCTGCACTGAAAGCCTTCCCTGAATTCAACGCCTCTTTGGATGGCGACAACTTGGTGCTGAAAAACTACTTCAACATCGGTTTCGCAGCAGACACGCCAAACGGCTTGGTTGTTCCAGTAATCAAAGACGTGGATCAAAAAGGCTTGAAACAAATCAGCCAAGAGCTGACCGAATTGTCTAAAAAAGCCCGCGAAGGCAAGCTCAAACCACAAGAAATGCAAGGCGCATGCTTTACCATTTCCAGCTTGGGCGGTATCGGCGGTACAGGCTTCACGCCAATCGTGAATGCTCCTGAAGTTGCCATCTTGGGCGTGTGCAAATCCCAAATTAAACCGGTTTGGAACGGCAAAGAATTCGCTCCTCGCCTGATGTGCCCATTGAGCCTGTCCTTCGACCACCGCGTCATCGACGGTGCCGCCGGTATGCGCTTTACCGTATTCCTGGCTAACCTGTTGAAAGACTTCCGCCGCATTACTCTGTAATCCGAGCATTTTCAGACGGCCTTTTTACTCAGGCCGTCTGAAAAAAGAAGTCCGAACATCATTCAGAAAGATTAGACATGAGCTTAGTTGAATTAAAAGTGCCCGACATTGGCGGTCACGAAAACGTAGATATTATTGCGGTTGAAGTAAATGTAGGCGACACCATTGCTGTGGACGATACCCTGATTACTTTGGAAACCGATAAAGCCACTATGGACGTACCTGCCGAAGTTGCAGGTGTCGTTAAAGAAGTTAAAGTTAAAGTCGGCGATAAAATCTCCGAAGGCGGCTTGATTGCAGTCGTTGAAGCCGAAGGTGCGGCTGCCGCTCCTAAAGCCGAAGCACCAGCTGCTCCTGCGCAAGAAGCACCTAAAGCAGCCGCTCCTGCTCCTCAAGCTGCTCAATTCGGCGGTTCTGCCGATGCCGAATACGACGTAGTTGTATTGGGTGGCGGCCCTGGCGGTTATTCTGCTGCATTTGCCGCTGCTGACGAAGGCTTGAAAGTTGCCATCGTCGAGCGTTACAAAACTTTGGGCGGCGTTTGCTTGAACGTTGGCTGTATCCCTTCCAAAGCCCTGTTGCACAATGCTGCCGTTATCGATGAAGTGCGTCACTTGGCTGCCAACGGTATCAAATACCCAGAGCCTGAACTCGATATCGACATGCTGCGTGCTTACAAAGACGGCGTGGTTTCCCGTTTGACTACCGGTTTGGCAGGCATGGCCAAAGGCCGTAAAGTAGACGTTATCCAAGGCGACGGCCAATTCTTAGATCCGCACCACTTGGAAGTGTCGCTGACTACCGGCGACGTGTACGAGCAAGCGACTCCTACCGGCGAGAAAAAAATCGTTGCCTTCAAAAACTGTATCATTGCAGCAGGTAGCCGCGTAACCAAACTGCCTTTCATTCCTGAAGATCCACGCATCATCGATTCCAGCGGTGCACTGGCTCTGAAAGAAGTACCAGGCAAACTGTTGATCATCGGCGGTGGTATTATCGGTCTCGAAATGGGTACGGTTTACAGCACTTTGGGGTCTCGCCTGGATGTTGTTGAAATGATGGACGGCCTGATGCAAGGCGCAGACCGCGACTTGGTTAAAGTATGGCAAAAACAAAACGAATACCGTTTTGACAACATCATGATCAACACCAAAACTGTTGCTGTTGAGCCTAAAGAAGACGGCGTTTACGTTACTTTTGAAGGTGCAAATGCGCCTAAAGAGCCACAACGTTACGATGCCGTATTGGTGGCAGCCGGTCGTGCGCCTAACGGCAAACTCATCAGCGCCGAAAAAGCAGGCGTTGCTGTAACTGACCGCGGCTTCATCGAAGTGGACAAACAAATGCGCACCAACGTGCCGCACATCTACGCTATCGGCGACATCGTCGGTCAACCGATGTTGGCACACAAAGCCGTTCACGAAGGCCACGTTGCTGCGGAAAACTGTGCCGGCCATAAAGCCTACTTTGACGCGCGCGTTATTCCGGGTGTTGCTTACACTTCTCCTGAAGTGGCATGGGTTGGCGAAACCGAGTTGTCTGCCAAAGCTTCCGGCCGCAAAATTACCAAAGCCAACTTCCCATGGGCTGCTTCCGGCCGTGCAATTGCCAACGGTTGCGACAATGGTTTCACCAAGCTGATTTTTGATGCTGAAACCGGCCGCATCATCGGTGGCGGTATCGTTGGTCCTAACGGCGGCGATATGATCGGTGAAGTCTGCTTGGCGATTGAAATGGGCTGTGATGCCGCCGATATCGGTAAAACCATCCACCCACACCCAACCCTGGGAGAATCCATCGGTATGGCTGCGGAAGTGGCATTGGGCGTATGTACCGACCTACCGGCTCAGAAAAAGAAATAAGTTCACTCAAATAAAATTTGAACGAACTTGATGGAACAAAGGCCGTCTGAATGTTTCAGACGGCCTTTTTGCAAACAAGGAGACTTAATATGAAAAAAATCGAAGCTATTATCAAACCTTTCAAACTCGACGATGTACGCGAAATCCTGACTGAAATCGGCATTACCGGCATGACCGTCAGCGAAGTCAAAGGTTTCGGCCGCCAAAAAGGCCATACGGAAATTTATCGCGGCGCAGAATACGCAGTTGATTTCCTGCCTAAAGTGAAAATCGAATTGGTATTGGCTGACGACAAAGTCGATCAGGCTGTTGATGCCATTTTAGAAACCGCACATTCCGGCAAAATCGGTGACGGTAAAATCTTCATTTATCCGGTTGAAGAAGCTATCCGTATCCGTACCGGTGAACGCTCGGAAGCAGCGCTTTAATAGAAATCGCAAAACACAGAATACAAATGCCGTCTGAAAATAAGTCGTAGCGTGGTTTGCTCAGGACTTATTTTTCAGACGGCATTAATTGAATACCCCCCATTCTCTAAAGTCTATCCAAGTAAACCTATTATCGAAAACTTCACGCTATCAAGCATGGAGGAGTTCGAGGCAATGCTTCACCTGACCTTCGTGAACGACTTTACCGTATCAAATAACTCTTTCCAAAGCAGGGCTAACCCCAATCCCATACTTGCAAAACCTCAACGCCCTCCTTTTAAAATCAATTCTTCGCATTTTTTCCTATTCTTGTTGTTGCCTAACTTTTCAGACGACCCCTTTCTTTATCCAAACTCCGTTATAATGACGGCTTTAAAATTAATTTATCCAAAGACAGTCTTATCATGAAACACATCCACATTATCGGTATCGGCGGCACATTTATGGGCGGCGTAGCGGCTATTGCCAAAGAAGCAGGTTTTAAAGTCAGCGGTTGCGACGCAAAGATGTATCCGCCGATGAGCACCCAGCTTGAAGCCTTGGGCATAGACGTACATGAAGGTTTTGATGCCGCTCAATTGGACGAATTTAAAGCCGATATTTACGTTATCGGTAATGTTGCCAAACGCGGCATGGATGTGATTGAAGCCATTTTGAATAAAGGCCTGCCTTACATTTCCGGCCCGCAATGGCTTGCTGAAAACGTATTACACCATCATTGGGTACTCGGTGTAGCCGGCACACACGGCAAAACGACTACCGCCTCCATGCTCGCCTGGGTCTTGGAATATGCCGGTCTCGCTCCGGGCTTCCTGATTGGTGGCGTACCGGAAAACTTCAGCGTTTCCGCCCGTCTGCCACAACCCCCGCGCCAAGACCCTAACTCAAAATCCCCATTCTTCGTTATCGAAGCCGACGAATACGATACTGCCTTTTTTGACAAACGCTCCAAATTCGTACACTACCGTCCGCGTACCGCCATTTTGAACAATCTTGAATTCGACCACGCCGACATTTTTGCCGATTTGGGCGCCATTCAAACCCAATTCCATCATTTGGTACGCACCGTGCCGTCTGAAGGCCTCATCGTCTGCAACGGCCAACAGCAAAGCCTGCAAGATACTCTGGATAAAGGCTGCTGGACGCCCGTAGAAAAATTTGGTACCGAACAAGGCTGGCAGGTTGGTACCGTCCATGCCGACGGCTCGTTCGACGTACGTCATCACGGCGAAACAGTCGGACACGTCGCGTGGGAACTGATGGGCGAACACAACCGTATGAACGCCCTCGCCGTTATCTCCGCTGCACGTCATGCCGGCGTCGATATTCAGACGGCCTGCGAAGCTTTAAGTGCATTTAAAAACGTCAAACGCCGTATGGAAATCAAAGGCACGGTAAACGGCATCACTGTTTACGATGACTTTGCCCACCACCCGACCGCCATCGAAACCACTATCGAAGGTCTGCGCCAGCACGTCGGTAACGCACGCATCCTCGCCGTCCTCGAGCCACGTTCTAACACTATGAAACTCGGTACCATGAAAGCCGCCCTGCCCGCAAGCTTAAACAATGCCGACCAAGTGTTCTGCTACGCCGGTGGCGTGGACTGGGACGTCGCCGAAGCCCTCGCGCCTTTAGGTGACAAACTGCACGTAGGCAAAGACTTCGATGCCTTTGTTGCCGAAATTGTGAAAAATGCCGAAGCAGGCGATCATATTTTGGTCATGAGCAACGGCGGTTTCGGTGGAATACACGGGAAGCTGTTAGAAGCATTGAAATAGCCTTCTCCAATAACTAAGGCCGTCTGAAAAGTTTTCAGACGGCCTTTTA
>NZ_KV820419.1:364144-377048 GCF_001815375.1 Neisseria sp. HMSC065C04 | reverse complement strand
GGCCGTCTGAAAAGTTTTCAGACGGCCTTTTATCATATGCCAATTTAAAATCTATATTTACAAAAAATGTTTTGGTAATACCCAAATAACACTCATCTATTATTTGCCCGTACATACTTGCTCAAGACCATTTTTCCATTATGCATTGCCAACCCACTCAAAAATCTGATAATAATGCAGACAACATCTAAGCCGTGCATATATCATGAAACACAAAATAGCCTTTAAGCCCATAGTTCTCAGTATTGCGCTTTCTATCCTTCTGATTACAACAGTTGTATTTTTTGCTCGTCATCACAATTCTATCCTAAGTATTAATACCGATTTCCTACAACAAAAAATTACCGAACCCAAAGGACCATCACCGAAAATCGTACAATCTGCGCGCAACCAAATCGGCAAAACCCTTCGTTACGACCCAGCTTACACGAAGCTCACTTATCCGATGGGAGATGTGCCGATATCAAAAGGCGTTTGCACAGACGTCATTATCCGTGCCTTGCGCGACCAAAATATAGATTTGCAAGATCTTGTTCATCAAGACATGAGCCGCAACTTTTCCGTCTATCCGAAACGCTGGGGTTTGAAACAACCTGATACCAATATTGACCACCGCCGCGTACCTAACCTAATGACTTATTTCACGCGTCAAGGCTGGGCAGTTCAAGATACAAACTATCAAGCTGGCGATATTGTAACTTGGGAACTGAAAGGCAACCGTCCCCATATCGGTATCGTCTCCGATCGAAAAATCGGAGACAGGCCCCTGATTATCCATAATATCGGTTCAGGAACCCGTGAAGACGATGTCCTCTACCGCTACACCATTACCGGACATTTCAGACTTCCCGTTCAATAAATCCTGGTGCTAAGCTCTAAATACTAGTTTTGCATCTGAAAAGCCATAGAGCAATAAAAAAGGCCGTCTGAAACAGTTTCAGACGGCCTTTTACTTATCTAACCCTCTTTATTTAACCACAACCGCCACATTTACCGCAGCCGCTGCTGCAGTCGCGTTTTTTCGGTTTGAACACGAATTTTCGCAAGAGGAAGAATACGCAGGCGAGCATAATCAAGCCGACGATAATATATTGAGTCATGATGATAGTATCCTTGAAGAAATTTGGTAAACCACGAATGCGGCAAAATAAGCCATCAGGAACAAATAGCCTGTAATCATAAGCATATTTTTCGTGGATTTGGTTTCGCGTCTAATCACGGTCAAAGTCGCGGCACACATCGGAGCATACACATACCAAGCCAAGAAGGCAAAGGCGGTCGGCAAGCCCCAGTTGTTGTGTATGATGGGAATTAATGCGTTTTGTACGGCATCTTCAGACGACGCGCTGACGGCATAAACGGTACCCAATGCGGCAACGACCACTTCGCGCGCGGCAATACCCGGAATCATGGCGATACACATTTCCCAAGTAAAACCCAAAGGTGCAAAAAACGGCTGAATAGCATGACCAAGCGTACCTGCCAAGCTGTAATCGATGGCGGCACCGGTTGCGCCTTCAGGCGGTTGCGGCCAGCTTACCAAGCCCCACAGAACCACGGCCAACGCAAAAATGATGGTACCCGCGCGTTTCAGGAAGGCTTTTACCCTATCCCACAAGCTGGTCATGATGTGTTTGAAGTTAGGCGTACGGAAAGTCGGCAATTCCATTAAAAGTGGGAATTGTTGCACATTGCCTTTCATCCGCGCCAAGCGTTTCATGATATACGCTGCCAATGCAGCCGACAGAATGCCTACGATATAAAGAATAAACAATGTCAGGCCTTGCAGGTTGAAAATCCCACCCACTGTACGGTCAGGAATAACAGCGGCGATAATCAGCGCATACACTGGCAAACGTGCGGAACAAGTCAGCAACGGCGCAACCGCGATGGTAACAAGGCGTTCGCGCGGGTCGTTAATGGTACGCGCCGACATCACGGCAGGAACGGCACAGGCAAAGCTGGACAAAAGGGGAATAAACGAACGGCCGGACAAACCGCTTTTCGCCATGACGTTATCCAGCAGGAAGGCTGCACGCGGCAGATAGCCTGAGTCTTCCAATAGCAGGATAAAGGCAAACAAAATCGTAATCTGCGGCAGGAACACCAACACGCTGCCCAAACCGGCAATGACGCCGTTGACGAGCAAGTCGCTGAGGATGCCCGGCTCCATGTTGGCGCCTATCCATTCGCCCAGCGCGGTAAAACCGCCTTCGATGGCGTCCATAATCGGCGCCGCCCATGTGTAAACCGCTTGGAACACCATAAACAGGATGACCAGCAGCATAATCATGCCCCAGACGGGGTGCAGCACGATGTCGTCGAGTTTTTTGTGCCATGCGGGCAGCGTCATCTGGGTGCGTACCACTTGTGCCAAAATCGATTCGACTTCTTGATAAAGTTTGTCGCTATCCAGCGCATCGAGCGTGCGTTCGGCAGAGGCGGGGTTTGCGGGGAAAGAGCGTTTGCGCGGCAGCTTCGCCACGGCTTCGCGTACAGCCTGTACACCCGACGCGCTCACTGCAACTGTTTCCAAAACAGGTGCATCCAACAACTCGCTCAGTTTGGCCGCGTCGATATTCAAGCCCCTTTTGCGGGCCACGTCGCTCAAATTCAGCGACACCACCATAGGCAGTCCCAGCGTTTTCAGTTCCAAAATCATGCGCAGGGTCATACGCAGGTTGGTCGCGTCGGCAACGGCAATAATGGCATCGGGCGGAATGCCCATCTTGCCTACCATTACATCTTTCGCCACCGCTTCGTCGGGGCTGGTCGTGCGTAGGCTGTATGTGCCCGGCAGGTCGATAATGCGGACGGCCTCGTCGTCGAGGAAGGCGCCCTCGCGCTTATCGACAGTTACGCCCGGATAATTGGCAACCTTGGCATGTGAGCCGGTCAAACCGTTGAACAAAACGGTTTTGCCGCAGTTTGGCGCGCCAATCAAGGCAAAATAGCTTAGTTCCATCATTTTTCCTTATTCTTTCAGACGGCCTTAAACGGCCTCAACGATACGACACATAATCTTCCCGGCCTCTTCCGAACGCAGGGAAAATTGAGATTGGTTACCCAAACGTACCGCAAACGGGCCTCTCCCAAAACCACCCACTGCAATCACTTGCAACGGCATTCCGCTGGAAAAACCCAAATCTGCAAGGCGACGGGTTACCAAGGTATCCAAATCACCAAAAACAGGATTGGAAACGATGGAATCAATATGTACGACTGCGCCTTTTTTAAGGCGCGACAAAGGAATGGTAGACATAAACCTCTCTTTTCATTTGCTTTAAAATCAGATTATTGAAAAAACGTGAGAAGTGTGGCGAATGTGCGGCACATTTGAAAGATTGGTTATGAATGGCTATTTGCCCCTTCTTTCGATAAGTGCGGTTTGTTTTAAGTATTGTTATTTTTTTGCTAATGATAAAACTTATTAATACAAAAATCAACTGTAGGCAGGAGAATTAAAAAAGCAGAAATCCTTTGATTGTTTGGGTTTCAGCCTTTATATACACTCGATAAACTAAAGGCCGTCTGAAAAGTTTCAGACGGCCTTCAAAATAAAAAACCGAATAGAATCGGTTTTTTATTCCTATTCAGGAAAAAACGCTCAATTACAGAGCATCTTTTAATGCTTTACCGGCACGGAATTTAGGCGTTTTAGCAGCAGCAATAGTCAAAGGCTCGCCAGTTTTAGGATTGCGGCCTTGACGTTCGGCACGTTCGCCGACGTAGAAAGTACCGAAACCGACCAGAGTAACAGTGTCGCCGTTTTTCAGTGCGTTGGTTACGGCATTAGTAGTAGCATCCAAAGCTTTTTGCGCAGCAGATTTGGAAATGCCGGCTTCTTGAGCAATTGCTTCGATCAATTCAGACTTGTTCACAATTAGTCCCTTCCTATCGTATAAAGATGATGAAATGCCCGAATACTCGGGGCTTGAGCGCTTTCAAAGCACATACGCACTTTATAGCAATTCTGAAATTATCATGTCAAGTAAAAAATGTGGAATTGCCCTATTTTTGGGGCATTCAGGGCAAAACCACATTTTTTGCAACATCAGACGGCCAACTTAATGCTTGGTTGCTTTTGTTCTTGACTTCGTCTTAGAAGTTTGCGGAGTTTCGTCAACCGCCAATTCAGCCGCCCATTGCTCAGGCTGAGCTTCCAAACCCAAAGCCAACACTTCATCAATCCATTTGACCGGATGAATGGTCAGACCGGTTTTGACATTTTCAGGGATTTCTTCCAAATCTTTGACGTTGTCTTTTGGAATCAATACATGCTTGATCCCGCCACGCAAAGCAGCCAGCAGTTTTTCCTTCAAACCGCCAATCGGCAAGACTTCGCCACGCAAAGTGATTTCGCCGGTCATCGCCACGTCTGCACGCACCGGAATTTTGGTAAAGGCAGAAACCATCGCCAAAGTCATGGCGATACCTGCACTCGGACCGTCTTTCGGCGTCGCACCTTCAGGTACATGGACGTGAATGTCTTTCTTCTCGTAAAAATCAGGAGCCAGACCCACTGATTCAGCACGTGAACGGACAACCGACCATGCGGCCGATACCGATTCTTTCATGACATCGCCCAGTTGGCCGGTACATTGAATCGTACCTTTGCCCGGCAAGGCAACCGCCTCAACGGTCAACAACTCGCCACCGACTTCGGTCCAAGCCAGACCGGTTACCTGACCGATGCGATTTTCGCTTTCGGCCACACCATAGTCGAAACGGCGCACGCCCAGATAGTCATGCAGATTTTTCTCAGTAACTTTAATCGCTTTAGGCTTGGCCTTGCTTACTGTTTTGGATTTGGACGCTTTTTTCTTGTCCTCATTCAAAGTAACCTGCATCACTACTTTGCGGCAGATTTTGGCAATTTCGCGATCCAACGAGCGGACACCGGCCTCGCGGGTGTAGTAACGGATAATATCGCGCACCGCACTTTCATCAACCACCAACTCGCCTTCTTTCACACCATTGCGCTTCATTTGTTTCGGCACAAGGTATTGCATGGCGATATTGATTTTTTCGTCTTCCGTATAACCGGACAGACGGATGATTTCCATACGGTCAAGCAGCGGAGTCGGGATATTCAAGCTGTTTGAAGTGGCAATAAACATCACATCGCTCAAATCATAATCAACTTCGGCATAATGGTCGGCGAACTTGTTATTTTGCTCAGGATCCAGCACCTCAAGCAAAGCACTGGCCGGATCGCCACGGAAATCGCTGCCCATCTTGTCGATTTCATCAAGCAGAAACAATGGGTTTTTCACACCCGCTTTCGCCATGTTTTGCAGGATTTTGCCCGGCATAGAGCCAATATAGGTACGACGGTGGCCACGGATTTCGCTTTCATCACGCACGCCGCCCAAGGCCATACGCACATATTGGCGGCCTGTGGCTTTGGCAATCGATTCACCCAAGGAAGTTTTACCCACCCCCGGAGGACCAACCAGACACAAAATCGGGCCTTTGAGCTTGTCCATACGTTTTTGAACAGCCAAATATTCCAAAATGCGCTCTTTGACTTTTTCCAAACCATAATGGTCGGCATTCAAAATCAAATCAGCCTTGGCAATATCTTTGCTGACACGGGATTTTTTCTTCCACGGCAGTTCAAGCAAAGTATCGATATAGTTGCGCACGACGGTAGATTCCGCAGACATCGGCGGCATCATTTTCAGTTTTTTCAATTCAGACAGACATTTTTCTTCAGCCTCTTTGCTCATGCCTGCTTCTTTGATTTTGTTTTCCAGCGCATCCAGCTCGTCGCGCTCGTCTTCTTCGCCCAACTCTTTCTGAATCGCTTTCACTTGCTCATTCAAGTAATACTCACGTTGGGATTTTTCCATTTGACGTTTTACACGGCCACGGATGCGTTTCTCGACCTGCATGATGTCGAGTTCGGCTTCCAACTGCGCCAGCAGAAATTCCAAACGGTCAACAATGCCGGCAGTCTCCAGCACATATTGACGCTGCTCCAATTTCAGCTGTAAATGCGCGGCAATAGTATCGGCAAGACGGCTGTTGTCATCGATACTGCTGATGGTACTGATGACTTCGGCAGGGATTTTTTTGTTCAACTTCGCATATTGCTCAAATTGAGTCAGCAGAGTCCGGCGCAAAGCCTCAATTTCAGGATTATCCTTGTCACTATTCTCATCAATCGCCTCAACATGGGATAAAAACAGTCCGCCTGTTTCGTCAACCGTCAATGCGCGCGCACGACGGATACCTTCTACCAATACTTTAACGGTACCGTCAGGCAGCTTCAAAACCTGCAAAACTTGGGCAACCGTACCAGTTTGGTGCAAGTCTTCAGCTTTAGGGTCTTCTGTATTAGGGTCAAGCTGGGCCAACAGGAAAACCGGATCATCATTGGCCATTGCCGCCTCAAGGGCCGCAATCGATTTAGGACGACCGACGAACAGCGGCAATACCATATGCGGATACACCACGACATCGCGTAAAGGCAAGGTAGCCAGCGCACTGTATTCCTCGAAATATTTGTCTTTTGTCGGCATAGTTAATAATCTCAATCATTGTTAAATCAGAATGTAGCTCAAAATTGGGCTGAAGCGCTCCATTTCAAGACTTGAAAACAGCTTATCAGCACCTATTTTCGAAAACATCATTTTTAATAGCCCAATATGGACGTTTACGATAAAATATATCGGATTTCGGGCCGTCTGAAAACTTTTCAGACGGCCCTGGCAAACCAAACAAGGTAGTAAACCATGACAGACTCAACCGAAAAAAAATCATTAATTGAATTCCCTTGCACCTTTCCTGTAAAAGTCATGGGCGCAGTTCATCCGGAATTTGAATCCGCCATCTTGGAAACCGTGCGCAAACATGCTCCCGATACCGAGCCGCACCACATTACTACGCGCCCAAGCAGCAAAGGCAACTACACCAGCGCAACCGTCAAAGTAAATGTCGACAACCAAGAGCAGCTCGACAATATCTACCGCGACCTGACTTCACACGAATTGGTAAAAGTGGTGTTGTAATGAAAATCGTGCACAAAGGCTTGGTCGATTACCTGCCGACTTTCGAAGCCATGAAGGCATTTAATGCCTCGCGTGACGAAAACACCGAAGACGAATTATGGGTGGTCGAACATCCGCCCGTATTTACCCAGGGCTTGGCCGGAAAACCTGAACACCTCCTCATCCGCGACGATATTCCCGTTGTCCAAATTGACAGAGGAGGTCAAATTACCTATCACGGCCCCGGTCAATTGGTCGTCTATACGATGATCAATTTCAAACGCCGTAAAACCAGCGTCCGCCATATCGTTTCCGCACTTGAAAACAGCATTATCGCCACCTTGGCAGAATACGGCATCGAAGCAGCAGCCGATCCCAAACGCCCCGGCGTTTATGTCGGAGAGCGTAAAATCGCTTCTCTGGGCCTGCGTATCAAAGACGGCTCCGTTTACCACGGTTTGGCGCTTAATGTGAACATGGATTTAAGTCCGTTTACCCATATCAACCCCTGCGGTTATGCAGGTATGGAAATGACCCAAATTGCCGACTATGTCTCTCCGGTACCCAGTTTGGCAGAAGTTTCAGACAAACTGACCAAGCATTTACAAAAAGAGCTGACATAAGGCCGTCTGAAAATATTCGACCCCAACGCCATCTTTTAACTGCCCCTCTGAACTTACAAGCCCTTAGGTCATGAATACTACGATAAGCTTTTCAGACGGCCTTTATAACGACAGAAAGAACACATCACCATGAGTGAAGAAGTAAAAAACGACCCCAAACGCGGCATCAAACTGAAAGGCGCAGACAAAACTGCACGCATTCCGATTAAAGTGGTTCCATTGGAACAAAAATTGAAAAAGCCCGAATGGATCCGCGCCAAATTACCGGGCAAGAAATTCTTTGAAATCAAAAATATTCTTCGCGAACAAAAAATGCATACCGTGTGCGAAGAAGCATCTTGTCCAAATATCAGCGAATGCTTTACCAAGGGTACGGCCACATTCATGATTATGGGCGATATTTGTACCCGCCGCTGCCCGTTCTGCGACGTTGGCCATGGCCGCCCCAACATGTTGGATCCTGACGAGCCTAAACACTTGGCCGAATCCGTCAAGTCCATGAACCTGCGCTATGTCGTGATTACTTCCGTCGACCGTGACGACCTGCGTGATGGCGGTGCCCAACACTTCGCTGACTGCATCAAAGCCATCCGCGAAACCAGCCCGAATACCAAAATCGAAATCCTTGTTCCCGATTTCCGCGGCCGTCTGGACATCGCACTGGAAATCTTGGCAGAAACGCCACCCGACGTGATGAACCACAACTTGGAAACCCATCCAAGCCTGTATAAAAAAGCCCGCCCGGGTGCCAACTACCAACACTCCCTCGAACTTCTGCGCCGCTACAAAGAAATGATGCCTCATATCCCGACCAAGTCCGGCATCATGGTCGGCTTGGGCGAAACAGACGAGGACGTGCGCGAAATCATGCGCGATATGCGTGCCAACAATATCGAGATGATTACCATCGGCCAATATCTGCAACCTTCAGACGGCCACCTGCCCGTCTTGCGCTATGTAACGCCCGACCAATTCAAAGTTTTTGAAAAAGAAGCATACGAATTAGGCTTTACCAATGCCGCGATCGGCGCAATGGTTCGCTCCAGCTACCACGCAGACGAACAAGCAGCCGAAGCTTTGCGTGAAACCCACGGCGGTTGTGAATTCTGACGCTATTTGAGACTGAACTACGCTATTTGCGACTTTATAACGCTAAGTTCGACTGGGCAAATATGGATCAACAACCAGTTATTGAAATTGCCGAATTCCCACATGATAATAAATTGTGGCGAATTGATGGGTTAGGGAAGATTTTTTCCCAATTGAAAAATAACAATAACCTGTTTATTGAAGTCTATTTACGCCCAGTTAACTTTCACGATAATTCTGTATATAACTTTGCTAGATTTGATAGCTCTGGTAGAGAAATTCCAGAATATAATCAATTGAAAAAGATTCCTGTTAATATAGGTTTGCTTCCTATTTTAAGAGTGGGATCTCTTTGGATAAAAGGAAAACTTCAAAACAATAATGCAGTTACAGATATAGCCACTCTTAAAAATATTGAAATAAATGCAAATACAGTAGAAATAATTAATAGCAATTACAAAATAAAATATTTAGATTCAAGCGGAAGAGAACAAGAGTGCAAACTATTGTTGCAGAAAAATTTTGCAACAGATGCAAAAGTACCTTTTTCTTGCTTCAAAATTCAAAATGAGAATTACAAAAATGGAATAATTATTCCAGTAATAGAAATTATCCGTTTTTATTATGCCTGTTCAACTAGACTAGCTCATTTAACATTTTCTAATCCAGAAGAAATTACAAAAATTTCATATGCGATAGATAATGAAACAGATAAGGTAGTCATTAAATTACCACAACAATATACAGATCAAGAGGCCTTTATTTTAGCAAGAATATTGACTTCAGATATTGCATTGTCTGGATTCTTTCAGATTAAAAACTCCCTAATAAAAATAGGAGTTAACGAACAACCAACTACATTATTATCTACCAATTTCCCATTTATTAATTCAACCAATTTAATGGTTCGCGGTATTAAAATTGTTGATAGATTCTTAGTTACGGAGATTTGTTCTTGTTCGGCTCCTTTTCCCGATATTTCTGTTGATAGGAGTAATGACAATCGAAAGGGAGATAAAAAAACAGATATACCTGATGATAAAAAGAAAGAGTATCGAAGAGAGGGACGAACTCCCAGTCTCAAGGGAAATTCTATTATTCAAAATCAATATGAATCAGTCAATTGCGTATCAACATTACAATTTAACTTAAACATAAATTGCTTTTCAGATTTAATCGGTAAAAAGATTGAAAAACCCAAAAAGCCCTTTAATGAATACAAAGCACAGAAACTTGCCATAAATGAAAAAATTAATGTAACTAGCTTAGGAGTGGATTTAGGTACATGGAGCCAAACTACAATTGCACCTGCGTCCATTAGCACTTTTAATACCCAATCTGAAAAACAAAATAGGGCTGCCTTAGCTGCGACTTTTGATAATTCCGTACGGGCTATCGAACATTTGAATGAAGAATATTCAGATATTAAGGCAACTATCTATATGTCTAGCTCTCCAGCTTGTGAGTTTGTTCCATTAACTGACTCAGCCCATAAAGCCCAATGGTCGTATCTTGTTTCCAAAACCAAAACAAGGCGTAAGGTATTATTAGGAAAAATTGAGTACAAAGATAAAACATTTTGGTTGATTGAAATTCAAGCTCGAAAAAGTGAACATTTTGTTACGGCGATTATTTATTTTCAGGCAATTGACGAGACAAAGTATCTGACTCAATTATTATATGTCTTAGCAAAACAGCGAGGAATTTGGGATAAAGTTCCAAAAAACTCCAGTTTACAAATTAATACTCTAAAGCATACACATAAAGATATCAAAAACTACGCTCAAAAAATACACAAAAAAATATTAAATTTTATTTTAAAATAAATTAGTCAGTAATTTATAAATTACCAACTCTCTTGTTGATAAGGCTGAGGGTATCGTAACTACTATATAGGGGTAATTATTACCATCTGCATTACCATCTGCTAACATAAATGTTAAGTAAATTCTAAAGACACAAAAGAAAAGGGTTCTTTTGATATTTCAAGGTTATGGTTTTTAATCTAAGACATAATATTAACAATTTCTATTTTTAGGTATTCAAAATGAAAAATCGAGATACTCCGCATAAAAAATTTATTAACCCTACAGGATATAGTCTATTTGCAGAAGAAGAACAATATGATTTTGAATTAATGATTGAAAATCAGATAAAAGAACATGAAAAAGAAATTGATTACTATGTAACTGATTACCCAATAGAAACACTAGTTGCTAAATTAGATCGGCAAGAATTGTTTATTCCAGGCTACCAGAGAAAAAACATTTGGGAAAAACATCGTAAAAGTAGGTTCATTGAGTCTGTTTTAATTGGCCTACCCATCCCATTTTTATTTTTTTGGCAGGATCCTTCAACTGGAAATATGGAAGTGGTAGATGGTGCACAACGACTAACAGCATTGTCTGAATTTATTCATGGTAATTTAAAATTATCCGATTTGGAAAAGCTTATTTATCTTAACGGCCAAACTTATCACCAACTCCTAGAAAGTCGTCAAAAGATTTTCAAAAATAAACCTATCCGAGGCGTAGTACTTAGTAATAAAACAGACAAAGAAGCTCGACTTGACTTATTTGAACGTCTTAATACAGGTAGCAAAAATGCTACACCTGCAGAAATTCGTCGAGGTCTGCTTCAAGGAGCATTTTACGATATGGTTGAGACTTTATCTGAAGATAAAACATTTAATGAATTAGCAAAAATTAGCAAGAATATGCAGGATATGGGGGAGCGAGAAGAATTCATTACTCGCTTTTTTGCCTATGGTGAGTATTTACACCATTATTCTGCTAATGTTCGTAAATTTATCTTTGATTATACAGAAATCATGAATGAAGAATTTGCTAAAAATCCTAACATGCGTGCGACTTACGAACAAAAATTCCATGAAATTATGGCTTTTTTCAAAGAAAAATATCCAATTGGTTTTAAAAGAGATGGAAAGGGTCAGTC
This sequence comes from Neisseria sp. HMSC065C04, assembly GCF_001815375.1. Taxonomy (NCBI): domain Bacteria; kingdom Pseudomonadati; phylum Pseudomonadota; class Betaproteobacteria; order Neisseriales; family Neisseriaceae; genus Neisseria; species Neisseria sp. HMSC065C04. Next base: position 365,386 of record NZ_KV820419.1, on the reverse strand, counting down.
TTCTCGTACTCGTTTCGAAGGCATGGCTGTTTCAGCTTATCTCGCTGAAAAGGAAAATCCAGGCATTTTAGCTCAAGTTACCCCAAAGGAGTGCGTTGATATTTTTGACAGTAAAGAATTCATTGAAGTAACTGGTAGTGATGGTGCAAATGCCACTAAAAAGCTACATGCTAGATTATTTTTTGCTAAAAATGCCTTTAAACGGAATCATCCATGAACTCAGTAAAATCTATGATGGAAAGTCGTGAAGAGGAAATAAACCTATATATGGATCTGCTAAAGTATATCCATGATAGTACTCAACATGGTTTACCAGCTTTACAAAATAGAAATGGTGTTGAATATCAATTGGAAAATACTCATCTCCATATCCTTACCGCTAGTATCTATATGTTACTATATAACTACATTGAGGCTGTTGTTACCCAAAGCCTAAATACTTTAATTTGCTATATTCAAAATGAAAGGATGCCTATTACCCAATTTTCAGAACCCATCCAAAAAGAATGGCTAATAGGAGGGTTAAACCTTAATGATGCAAAAGCTAGTGTAGAAACACGATTAGGTAATGGACTCAAAATGCTTAAACATTTCGGTGATACACAAAAAATAGATATTAAGATTTCTAAAGGAGGAGGAGGAAATTTTAATGATGACGAAATATTTAAGCTTGCAAAGAAACTTCAAGTTAATATGTGTATCGATGACGAAACTCACCGCCAATTACGGCAAGCAGGAAATATTACCTATGAAAGTACGCGCAAATTTCAAGATACTTGTATGAAAGAAATAACCCGTGAACGAAATAAACTTGCTCATGGAGAAATCACCTTTCAAGAATGTGGTAGAAACCGAACAATATCTGATTTAATGGCAATAAAAGCCACTACTTTCCGCTATATGCATTTATTTACTGATGCATTTACTGAATATCTAATGCAGAAGAAATATCTCAAACCAACAGTTTAAAACTATTTCCGATTGCCTCACCTAGCAATACAGGAACAGCATTACCAATCATTCGACTAATTTGGCGAATTGGAGTATCAGTTTCTTGAGTGAACTGGTAATCTAGAGGAAAACTTTGGAATAAGGCTGCCTCCCTTAAAGAAATTGCACGGTCTTGTTCCGGATGCCCAAAGCGTCCATTGCCGAAGCCAATACATAAAGTTGTCATTGTTGGGGCGGGCTTGTCCCATTCCATACGACCATAAATTCGTTTATAAGACTGTCCTTTTTTTT
>NZ_KV820419.1:309024-364044 GCF_001815375.1 Neisseria sp. HMSC065C04 | reverse complement strand
TTTTTTTTGCGATGACATGCGGCTCGTAAATCTTCTGGCCAATCCATCCATGTTCCTCCTGGACGAGAAGCACGAATCCGTTCTAGATTACGAGCTGACATTGATGAACACCGATGTAATACATCTATAGTATCTTGTTTGCCTGCTGCCAGTGGCGGCAAGTGTCCAATAGCCTGACGAACTGTTACATGGCAATTTGAATGCGTTGGAGGAACCATCTGAATATTACCGATACGTGATGCAAGTAATACGTGTCTACGTCGTGATTGAGGGACTCCATAATCTGCACATAATACTTTTTCAGCCCAAACTTGGTATCCCTGTTGTTTTAAATTATTTACAAAATCTTGGTATACCTCATGTTTTACAACATCTGGCACATTCTCCATAGTCACAAGCTCTGGTTGCACTTCATGAATCAAGCGAGAAAAAGCGTATAGTAATGGCCATTTTTTGTCATTACGAACATCACGACCTTGATTGTAAGTAGAAAATGGCTGACAAGGAGCACAACCAGCTAATAATCTAACTGCATCTTTTGAATAGTGCGCCTGAATCTGATCTCCAGTAACTGTTTCCACATCTTGTAATATAAATTTTGCACCTTTATTGTTATACTCGTACGCATATGCACAAGCTGCATCAATATCATATCCAGCTTTCACTTTAATTCCTGCTCGAAGTAAACCTGCTGTCAACCCACCTGCTCCACAAAATAAATCTACTGCTTCAATTTTCATTTTTCAACTCATATTTTTGATATAAGGATTATATCCTTAACTTTGATTGGAGTCGAGCTTTTAATAGTATATAAGCTCTGAATAGTACAGTTCCTTATGAACGTTTCTATTCATTTTTAAAATTATTTCCTGAAAACTTTGGGGGCAATCATTAAAATCCTTCAATAAATGGTTATAACGGACGGCTTTATCTTGCCATGCTTTAAATAGATTTTTTGGAAAATTTTGTATTAACCACAAACAAGCATGAATAGTACTGTGTCGTTCCGCCAAACTGCGACTTTCCCAACTCAGTCGACGAGAACGTTCTAATTGAACTGGAATCTGATGTATTTGCTTGCACAAATAAGAGTACAAATCCGGTGCAAGCTTCTTTGATGTAGTAATCGCCAAAAAGTGATGCAGAATTTTTAGTTGTTCTTTTTCAGATTGGTTAAAAAGATAATCAAGATTAGCAATTTGGTTTAACCAATTTTGCCATTGCAGCCTGATTTCATCATTAAAGAAAATAACATTCTCACAAGGACTGTTGCTCAAGTCATATTGACAATTCCAACAATATTTCAACTCTGTAAAGCGCTGCAAATTAGGTTTACCTAAATCTTGTCGGTGAAAAGCAATATATATACCACATTTAGGACAGCAATCATGCATCATGATTTGATGTATTGGACAAAATGTATATAGGGCTATGCGCCATGATTTTCGGAAATATGTTTCATGGTCAGTAGCTAGACATAGCGGGCAATAAACAATAGCATTATTATCGCGTTTACGGTGATTGGCTTTAAGGCTGTTTATCCACGTCAATTGTCCTGAAAAATTGTTTTTGTCAAATAATCGACCTTGTAGGCTATCTAATGTGGTTGTTTTGATTCGAATGGTTGAACAGCCTGTTTTTTCAGCCAATGTATTGACCAACCAGTCAGGAGTATGGCGATCTATATCCCTATTCCATATCTCATAATTAGGAAATAGCAAATGACAGAAGGTTTGTACTTTCAACCCGTTTGCATGTGCTAAGCGAACCAACCATGATGTAAACAATTCATCAGGATAAGGTTTCGGATGAGCGGGTAAAATCATCTGAGTTTATCCAATTGACGTTTACGTTGGCTTGGACTAATCCAGTTGATTGAATTTAAGATTGTTTCGTTAATACATTCAGTTTGTTGTTGAATGGCGGCTACAGCAGCTTGTGTCAGCAAACGAGAAAGCTCTCCAATATATCCTTCACTCATGCCATATAACTTTGTAGCCAACGAAATTTCATGTAAATCCGACGGCTGACTAAGCGGCAGCATCCGTTCAAAGCTCATCAATAAACGCATAAAATCCTTATTTAATTCCCAACGAGGAAGCACCGCAGGTTCAAAACGGTTGGCCAACTGTGCATCAGTTTGAATGGCTCGATATGCGTCTTTAATACCTACACCTACAATCGGAATTTGTAATTCATTTCCTAAGTATTTAATTACATTTAAAAACGTTTTCTGCTTATTCAAACTACCGGAAAGGATATGGTGGATTTCATCAATAATCAACATTTTAGTATTAACGTATTTGAGCAAATGAAGCACTTGGGCAAGTTTTTTATCTGTCCTGTCATGAGTTTTATAGGGGGCAAACAGTAAATCTAAAATAGCATTGTAAAAACGGCTTTCATCAGGTATAGGTGGTGCTTGAATAATCACTACTGGTGCGATAATACCATTTCCATGTGGATTATCATGGGCTGGATGTTGCCGCAAAAAATGTTTAATCAACATGGTTTTACCGTTATTAGTATCACCAACCAACAACATATTAGGCATACGGTTTTGTTTCGGGAAACTTAGCAAATCTTCCAGTTTTACCAAAACCTGTTGAGCCTGCGGATAACCTATCCAACGCGGGGAACGTATGTATTCGATGCGCTCAATATCACTATACTTTAGTTGTTCTTCTGCTTTGGGAGAAAGGTGAGGATAATTCATGATAAATCGTCCAAATCATCAAAAGGTTGAATATCATCAAACATATTTTCCTCATTTTCAGACAATATAATATTCCTCGAATCAATTTGAGGCATAGGTAAAGATGCTCGAGTACGTTGATCTAATTGGCGACGTTGTTGAGCGCGACGGATAGCTTTAGTCTTACCTTGAGCTTGCTTTTCCAATTCTCGCATTCGTCCGTATGCTGCGAAAATCATGTTCTCATCAATATTCTGTTTCTGCTCATTTTTTAATTGTCTCTGAATCTCTCGTAGCTCCCAAATGCTGATAACCGGATTCGAACTGTTCCGATAAGGTATTGGAAAATACATCAATAAATCTGGGTCATAAAACCAAATCACGCTTAAATCACGTGGATCTATGCGAAAAATGAACTGGCGAGCCTGTCTAGGATTAGTCGGATTAGTTGCTGCAATCCATGGTCGTAAAACGTCATGCCAATAAGTGATTTTATGGATAACTACCCCATATTGCTGCACCGTTCGCATTTCAAACGGCATAAAGGTCAAGCGCAATAGTGTCTCATCAACCACTTTATCAGGTAATCCTGTTCCTAAAGAAACATCATCTCCTAATACACCTGATTTCCATTTGGCTAACGGTGAGATCCCCAATCCAGAATGAGTACGCTGATGATAAACATCACAAATAAATAGTGTTAACCACGTTTCAAATTCAGTTAGCGTTAATGCCGCCTTGCTTTCGGAAGCATAATCTTTTCTCTGTTGTGTATTTGCAAAAGTAGTACCAGTTAAACCGTGGACTTCATCCAAAATCGTACCTAGTAAACGCTCAATGTGTCCTCCGAAATGAGGACGTGCCACAGGCCTCCACTCAATTTCAATACCGTATTGTTTACACGCCTTTTCCAGCACTTTGCCACGGAATTCTTTTGCATTATCCAAATGAATTTTGCGTGGCAAACCCCACACAGGCCACCGCCCTTTCACTCCATGTTTTGCCAACCAGCTTTCCTTAGACAAAATACTATGTGCTAAACACAAACCTGTAGATAATGCACTTGGTGGATCGAATGACACATAAAATCCTGTAACCATTCGGCTGAACACATCAATCGCCAGCGTAATCCACGGCCTACCAATAGGCTTACGATATATATCGTCAACTAAAATAATGTCTAACTTTGTATGATCTATTTGTACCACTGAAAGCGGATAATCGGCATTTGGAAAGCTACCTTGTAAAGGAGAAAATTTCATTTCTGCTGCTTTATGGCTTAGCCGTTTAGCAATTTTAATTTGAGGCGCAATATTTTTGATTCGAGAACGAATGGTATTAGCATGAGGAGCTGGTAAATTTTGTTTATGGCAACGCCGTGTAATTTCTCTAATTATTTTCTGTATTGATTTACGTTGTGTGCTTAAATAATCCACTTCCAATACTTGCCTGATAAGCTGTTCTACATCATCAGAAAGCTGTGTTTTACCACTATCACTACGCTGCTTACGTGTTAAAGCAGTCAGAACGCCGCTTTCCTTATAACTTTTTAACCAGCGATAAACCGTACTGATATGTACACCGCATTCGGCAGCTCTCGCTTGAACATCAGATTTACTACGTTTTGGATTTCGGATAAGTGGCTCAATTACATCGAAATGTTGTTGAGCTAATTGCCATTTTTGCTCAGGAATACTATCTAAGTGGGTTAATTCAGCACTCTGGACTGTTGATAGATCCGCTAATTTTGCTTGGTAATCTGCACCGGTTACACTATCGCGTAACTGATATGTTTCTAAATCCAGGACTGCTGTAATTACACAGATTTTGTTTTGAAACAAAACCATTGCACCGACATTCACATTTAAAGTTGCTTTCATTTTTTAAACCATATAGCGGATTGCATAGTGAGTGGTTGATTTAAATCTGCGCCAATTTTTCGTTCTGCAATTAAGTACCACAATACAGGCAATAATTTTGCTTGATTGTATTCATCCTGAAAAGTCTGTTGAATAAGCTGTTTAGGTGTGGATTTTTTCAATTCGCGTAACGATTCATCCAATAAAGTCATATATGCTTCGCTGTATTCGCCAGATAAGCCATTTTGTTGATATGGCAATAAAAAGCGTACATTGCATAAATAATCAGTATGAATCTCTAACTCTGTAATCAGTTTAAAATGCCAACCGTGTAATTTGCAAAAATGTAAGGCAGCCTGAAATTTAGGTTTGAGTTCACACCAGTTTTTACGTAAATCGCTACGATATTTTACTTCGTAAATAATTACATCATTTTGATAATGAACCAAAACATCAGGGGTATAGATATGCTTCTTTCCTGCTGGGTCAAACCACTCAATCGTGATAGGCTGTACTTCGAAATGCTGCACATTAGAATCAAATTCCAGCAGAGTTAAAAAATCACGCTCCAAAGATGACTCATAAGCTGCAATGCCTATAGCTTTGTTATATGGAGCGATGCCTGTAATATTTCGATAGTTTTTAGGAATTTTACGGATTGGCATAGTTTTATATGTGTAGTAGAAAAAGGATTAAAAGGAAGACAATCTTAATGAGTTAATGCCCTTTATCAATAACCCAAACTCAATTAGCTTTCTTATAATTTAGTCTCAAATAACAATATTATTTTCAAATCTTAATGCAAAATTTTTGTTTTCAGTCGCAAATAACGTTATTAGAAGTATAAGATTTTGCATATTCTAGTCGCAAACAACGTTGGAATTCACAGCGGTTGCAGCCACCACTAAGGTTTAAATCATATAAGGCCGTCTGAAAAATCAGGGAACTATTTTTTCAGACGGCCTTTGTTTGACCATAAATAACAATACGATTTTTTTTAGATTTTCAAAAAATAAACCTTAGTCGTGCTCTAAAGAAAACTAAAAATTCAATCCACCGATATTTATAACAAATTGAGAAAAAAATGGGATTTATCCTTTTCCTCCTAATGGGTCTATGCTTAGTTGCAGCTGTCATTGCCTTTATCAGGCTTGCTGGATTCTACTCTAAGAAGCAGCTTGGAAAACAAGTTATTTTCTATGGTGTATTACTATCTATATTCCTACATACCTTTATTTTTTTGAAATACGTCCGCATAAAAGAATATTGGGCATTTGATCCACTATTTACACAAATGAATTATCTATTTTTTAAACCATTTGTGCTTTCAATAGTTATCGTTCCTCTTGAGTTTGAGAAACTGTCCAAATTAAGCAAAATCGTCCTATCCGGCGTGATATGCGGTGCTGCTTTTTACTACTTGGCATTCCCACCTTTCATGACATTACTGTATTTCATTATTGCTGTGGCTTTGGCTTTTACAAAAACTCAATATGCTCAATTTTTAAATAAGATTATTCTGATAAGCATCGTATCTTCATTAATACTGTCGTTCGTTACCATGCCGTTGCTTGAAAACGTATTGGAAGTCTTAAGTATCAGACGATATTATTAAAAACAAACCATAAATTTCAAAATTGCATAATTTGAAATTCAGTAACTTAGATTTCAATTAATCTATTAATAACTATACATTTTTCCGTATCAAGGCCGTCTGAAATATAATGATTGAGCCAATCTTAAGTAATACAAAAAAGCGGCTAAACAGGATAAACACTGTTTGCCGCTTTTTAATTTATTTCTTTATTTTACTTCTTCAACAATTTTGCCGCTTCAATCGCATAGTAAGTCAAAATACCATCGGCACCGGCGCGTTTGAATGCCAATAAGCTTTCCAAAATGGTTTTTTCGCCATCCAGCCAACCGTTTTGAATGGCTGCCTGAAGCATGGCATATTCGCCGGAAACTTGGTAAGCATAAGTCGGTACGCCGAACTCGTCTTTAACTCGGCGGACGACATCCAGATACGGCAGACCCGGTTTTACCATTACCATGTCTGCGCCCTCTTGAATATCCAATGCTACTTCGTGCAAGGCTTCGTTAGTGTTTGCAGGATCCATTTGGTAGGTTTTCTTGTCTGCTTTACCCAAATTGCCGGAGCTACCGACGGCGTCGCGGAACGGGCCGTAGAATGCTGAAGCATATTTTGCCGAATATGCCATGATGCGCGTATGGATATGTCCTGCATCTTCTAAGGCTTCGCGGATAGCAAGGATACGTCCGTCCATCATATCTGATGGGGCAATGACTTGTGCGCCCGCATCAGCATGACACAAAGCCTGCTTTACCAAAACTTCAATGGTTTCATCATTGAGGACATAGCCATTTTCATCGGTTAAACCATCTTGGCCGTGAATGGTATAAGGATCCAAGGCAACGTCGGTCATGATACCCAGCTCTGGGAATTTCTCGCGCAGGGTTCGTACTACTGTCGGCACCAAGCCTTCAGGGTTATAAGCTTCCTCCGCAAACTCGGTTTTGTTTTGCGTTACCACGGGAAACAAAGCCAGCATAGGAATGTCAAGCTTCAGTGCTTCTTCAGCGGTAAACAACAATTTGTCCAAACTTTGGCGTTTGACACCCGGCATGGATGGGACTGCCTCTTCCTGATTCTGGCCTTCCAATACAAAAACCGGATAGATCAAATCATCTGCTGTCAAAGTATGCTCGCGCATCAGACGACGTGAAAAATCATCTTTACGCATACGGCGCATACGGGTGTTTGAGACATAACGCGGAGGGAAATTCATAACAATTGCCTTTCAATAATGAAGTCTTAAAATCAGTCTTCGACTTGACGTATGGCTTTGACCGAACGTTTGATTTCGCTGAGCGTACCGGTTTTATAACTATTACGTTCCTGTTCGGCCATACCGTTTTGATCCAATTTGGCGATATTTTTCAATGCCTCGGCATACTGGCCGTCTGAAAGTTTTTCCTGTTTGATGCGCCAACGGTTGTTCACTTCGGAAGCCGTCCATAAGCCTACTTTGTTGTAGTAGAACAAAATGCTTGCCGCCAGCGTCTTCATATCGCTGTCGGGTTTGGCACTGCCGATACTGCGGCCGATACGGTTATTACGTTGATCGACTGCCTGGTCGGCAAGGTAGCGGCTGAAGTAGTCGTCTTTACCTTCTCGCAACTCCATATCCGTCAGACGCGCATTACCTGCTTTTTCTGCAATAATGCTGTCGAATTTAGAAGCAATCGCCGCCTGCCACAATGCTTGGCGTACGGCATTGACCTGTGTTCCCCTGCTGTCGCCGTTTGCTTTGTCGTCCAAACCTGTACGCTCGGCAAAGCGTGTGGCATTACTGGTCATATTGATTAAGCCTTCGTCTTCCATCCCGATAACTTGGGCGGCCACGGGATGGTTAAGCGCGAATTGAGCCATTTTACTGCGGCGGCTTTGATCTTCCTGATACGATTGGCAACCGGACAATACCAGCATGCCGAAAACGGCGCATTGAATGTGTTTTTTAATATGTTTCATGATGTAACTATCGATATTATTGTGTGAGTTCAACTTCTTTGTTTAACATAGAAACGCCCGTAAGCGCAAAATAATTTCCACACGGCCAAATCAGCGCATGAATGGCTATTTTATAATAAAAATAAGGCCGTCTGAAAACTTTCAGACGGCCTGAGTATTTTTAACCCAGTAAGCTGCGAATCTGCGGCCAATAAAACAGGCAGGCTATCGAGCAAATAGCAATACTGATACCGGCTGCATTAATGCTGCTGATTTTTTCCTTAAATATTGCCGCACCGATCAGCGTACCCAAAACAATCACGCCAATATTCATACCGGCAAAGACCAAGGTTGGATTATCCTTCATGATTTGGTGTGCCGAGATGTAGGTAACAATATTCAAAAAGTTCAGACAGCCCAAAATCATACCGCCCACTATGCCCTCTTTGGTCCATTTGCTTCCTTTGGCAAACAGGTAGCCAAACATCAAGATACCGGCCAAACAAAACGCCACCAGCAAATTACCGGCAAAAGCGGTACCGCTTTTCGCCACTTGTTTGAACAAAATATCGATGACGCCGTAGCCGCACCAGACGCTCAAAAGCAGCATTACTTGCGTGCTGAAGCCGCCGGATTTCTTGCCGCCATCGCTTTTCCAAAGCAAGAAAAACAGTGCCGTAAATGCCAATACCAAACCGATCAGACGGCCTTCGGTCAACTGCTCATGGAAAAGCGTGAATGAAGCGACAATCGGCAGAAACAGCGATAAGCGTTGTGCCGCGTCCGATTTGACGATACCTGCCGCATCTACGGATTTGCCCATAATGACAAACACGCTTGGCAGCAATATGCCCAAGGCCGCAAAAAGCCACCACGTCGGTAAAAATACCTGCGGATTGCTCAAATCGGGTTTTAACACCAGCATGGTCAAAGTGACGGCAACGATATAATTCACCGCCACCGCCTGCTCGATATTGATTTTTTGCTTGCGCGCCACTTTCAGCAAGACAGACACCAACACGCTGCAAACGATACTTGCCAATAAATATGCCATGCTTTAAAACCATCCTTGATTGGAAACAGGCTTATCTTCATTCAGTTTAATCAGTCCGACGACTACACGGTAAATAAACCAAATGGCAGTTACCAATAAAATCAGCCAACCAATTAAGATCAGTGTAGTAAAAGTTCCCAAAACCGTACCCACTAAAGACACCCAAAATGTCTTAATCAAATAATCGATATGACTGGCGTAAATACTGCCTTGAGCCTCATCGCGTTTAACATACGCCATAATCACACCGACAACGGGGGTAAACAAAATCAATAAGCCCACAGCATATGTAACATAAGCAATAAAAACATAGTTTTTTACGTCAGAGCTGGGCGTGTTGACCACATTTGTCGCCGTATTATTGAAGCTGTTGTCTTTGGCTTCCTGACGCTCGTACTGCATAGCCGCATCATAAGCCAGACGTTTTTCCGGATGAGACAATACTTCAAATGCCTGTCCGATGGCTTTAAACCGCTCCGCATCTTTTTGAATATCCGGATTGGCCACCAATTTGCCATAAGCCTCGCGGATAACGTTGATATCCGCATCCTGAGATACACCCAAGATTTCGTATAAATTCACTTGTTCCATCTATATTCCCCTCCTTTACGCGTCCACTGCAACATGAACATCTTGCGGATTGAGCGTCCGCAGGTTTTCAGGCTTCATGCCTACGATAAACCCACGTTTGCCGCCATTGATAAAAATCTCGTCCAAAGCCCAAATGCTTTCTTCCACATAAACTGGCAACACGGTTTTCATACCGAATGGCGATGTTCCGCCGACCAAATAGCCCGTCCATTTCGCCGCCTGATCCGCCGTTGCCGGCTCGATGTGTTTCAAGCCCAGTTCGCGCGCCAGATTGCGGGTGGAAATATGTTTGTCGCCATGCATTAAAACAACCAAGCCTTTTTTATGCTCATCCTGCAAGACGATCGTTTTGATGACTTGATGCTCGGGCTTGCCCGCACATTCGGCAAAACGTGCCGTACCGCCGTGTTCTTCATACGCGTAAACATAAGGGACAAAATCAATTTTCTTACTGCGTAAAAAGCGTACTGCCTGCGTAACCGGATATTCTGCTTTACTCATGGGTTGTTTTCCGCCATCCTTTTCAGACGGCCTCTCTTAAATGTGGAACGTAAACAACTGCAATGTTACCATACCTTCTTTTTGAAATCAGGAGACAACATGGACATCCGCTATCTTGGCACAAGCAAACGCTATTCGGAAGCCGTCGTGGCCAACGGCTTGGTTTTCCTCTCCGGCATGGTTCCCGAAAATCCTGAAGCCGATGCCAAAGCGCAAACTGAAAATGTTTTGGCACAAATCGATTCATGGCTCGCACAATGCCAATCCGACAAAGCCCATATTTTGGAGGCCACCATCTATCTGCCCGATATGAACGACTACGCCGCCATGAACGAAGCCTGGGACGCATGGGCAGCCCCTGAGCGCGCTCCCGCCCGCGCCTGCGTGGAGGCGAAACTGGCTTCGCCCAACTGGAAGGTTGAAATCAAAATTACTGCCCTTCAAATCAAATAAAGCACAAATATCAGGCCGTCTGAAAACGCCGCTTCAATCAAGCAAGCGCAGTTTTTCAGACGGCCTTTATTCTTTTGCGGTACAATACCGCCCTTAAATTTTTCTATTATTTCAAAGCACAAACAGCCATGTCCAAAAAAACCAAGCAAGAATTAGAAAACAACAAACTCAGCAAACGCCTGCGCCACGCCGTCGGCGATGCTATTAACGATTTCAACATGATTGAGCCAGGCGACAAAATCATGGTCTGCCTTTCCGGCGGCAAAGACAGCTACGCCCTTTTAGACATTCTGCGCCAGCTTCAAGCCAGTGCGCCGATTGATTTTGAACTGGTCGCCGTCAATCTCGACCAAAAACAGCCGGGCTTCCCTGAAGAAGTATTGCCGACCTATCTCGAAAGCATCGGCGTTCCCTACAAAATCGTTGAAGAAGACACCTACTCCACCGTTAAACGCGTATTGGACGAAGGCAAAACGACTTGTTCGCTGTGCAGCCGCCTGCGCCGCGGCATCCTCTACCGCACCGCAAAAGAATTGGGCTGCACCAAAATCGCCTTGGGACACCACCGCGACGACATCCTTGCCACCATGTTCCTGAATATGTTTTACGGCGGCAAACTCAAAGCCATGCCGCCCAAACTAGTCAGCGACAACGGCGAACACATCGTCATCCGTCCTCTGGCGTATGTCAAAGAGAAGGACTTGATCAAATATGCCGAGCTGAAGCAATTCCCAATTATTCCATGCAACCTCTGCGGCTCTCAGCCCAACCTGCAACGCCAAGTCATCGGCGACATGCTGCGCGATTGGGACAAACGTTTCCCCGGCCGTATCGAGTCTATGTTCTCAGCCCTGCAAAACGTCGTTCCGTCACATTTGGCCGATACCGAACTTTTCGACTTTGTCGGCTTGGAACGCGGTCAAAGCCTGAAACACGGCGGCGACTTGGCGTTTGACAGCGAAAAAATGCCGGAACGTTTCTCCGACGGCAGCGAAGAAGACAAAAGCGAAATCAAAATCGAACCACAAAAAGCCGAACGCAAAGTCATCAATATTCTGGCAAACAAACCTAAAACCTGCGGTTTATAATTCTATTTAATTTTCAGACGGCCTTTCGGTAGCTATTTACTGAAAGGCCGTCTGAATATTCATATTTGAAATTTCTTCTATTCTTTTTTATCTATTCTTTCCCTGACAAACCGTGCAGCAGCAATCCCAATACGTCTTGCGGCAGCTTTTGCGGCGCGGCGGCATAAAGCGCGGCCAGTTGCGGATGGCGCATCAATATATCCGCCTGACGGATGAACAGGTCGATGAGTTCCACCGGCAAATCGGGCTGGATCAGGCGGCGTTGTTGTAGGGTGTGGAAGAAGCCGCGCATAAAGGCGTATTTTTCTTCATTCAATTCATGAAAAAACCGCTCCAGCTCCAAATCGGTGTTTTCTTCGATGTCGCGCAGGAAAGCGGCGGAATAAAGTTCTTCAAACGATTGTTTTTGCAGGGTAAACACAGCCTCGGCGGCTTCGCGCAGGCTGCATTGCCGTTCAAGTAGCGCCTCAAATTCGGCTCGGACGCGGTTTTTCTGTTCGGTAACGATTTCCTGCAAGAGCGCGTTTTTGCCGCTGTAATATTTGTAAAAGGTAACGCGGCTGACGGCGGCCTCGGCGCAGATGCTGCCTACGGATACGGCGGAAAAGCCGTGTTCGCGGAACAGACGGCGGGCGGTGTCGGCGATGGTTTGTTGTTTACTGGCAGTCATGACGGTAAGAAGGTTTTGATTTTGTTCATAAAGGGTTTTCATTAAAGTTATCCGCAAGTCGGATACTCATCATATTTCCCCACGGCGGCAATGGCAATATGGCGGCGTTTCAGACGGCCTCTTTCCTTATCCCTCCGCTCCGCCCTACGAATGAGGGCTATCGGATACTTAGCAGGCCAAATTCATGAAGATTACAGAATCTGCCTCCACCAACCTTCTCCCAAAAATAGGAGAGGGATTTTTTGGACGATTCACAAGATAAGAGGGAAGTAAAGTGAATGATAAACATTTGCATTCCTGTTTCTTATTTCTTATACTTTACATTAATAGTTTGTTTTATGTAAATGCGTAAACACAAATATTTGCATACTGCCGGAGCGGTTGGATTATCTGATGTTCAATCAGCCCCGACGTGTGCCGTCTGAAAGGATAAGGAAATGCAGAAACCCGCCCTCCGCCGCCTCCCCCTATTGATTGCCGCTGCTTTCGCCTCCGAATGGATTTATGCCGCCGATGCGGTGCAAGATGCGGAACAGGTACAGTTGGAAGAAGTCGTCGTCACCGGCGAACGCACCAACCGCAGCGGCTTTGAAACCGCCACATCCAACCGCGTTTTCTCCACGCCGAACATCGACCGCAGCGGCCACAATCTTTCCGCAACCGACCTGCTCAAACAGACTGTGAACACGGTGGACTCGGGCAGCGGCAACGATTTGCCGACCGTGCGCGGCGTAGACGGCTCTGGCCCCGCCGTCGGCGCGGTAGCATTTTTCGCGGGCACGCGGCCGCGCCTGAACCTGTCCATAGACGGCCGCTCCGCCACTTACAATGAATTTGCCTTCGGCACGCAGTCGCTGTGGGACATGCAGCAAGTGGAAATCTTGCGCGGGCCGCAAAGCCATGTGCGCGGACAGAACGCGGTGGCGGGCGCAGTGGTGATGCGTTCCAAAGACCCGACCGACGAATGGGAAGGCGCGCTGCGCTTGGGTTTGGGCAACCAGAAAACACGCAACATCGCCGGCGTAGTGTCCGGTCCGATTGTGAAAAACAACCTTGCCTTCCGCTTGAGCGCGGAGCGGCAGCAACGCGAAAGCTATGAGCCGTTCGTGTCCTATGAGCCGACCGGCAACCCGCGCCGCGTGGAAAATACCAACGTGCGCTTCAAACTCCTGCTCACGCCCGAAAACCATCCCGATTTTTACAGCCGCCTGACGCTGAACCACATCCGTTCGCGCGCGCCGCAAAATGAAATCATGGGCAACACCGCCAGCCGCCGTTTCTTAAAAGAAAAGCCCGTGTTCGTAACCGGCTCGACATCGAGCATCTGGGACGTATCGTGGCAGCTTAATGACTATCTGAAACTGGAAAACAAACTGGTTTACGGCCGCTACCACAACGAGCGGCTGCATCTGCCGATGACCGTCAGCCCGCAAGGCGTGCCCGCCGAACTAAAAGGCCGTGAACTGCAATGGGAGCCGGTATTGCATTTTTCCAACAAAGGTCGTCTGAAAGGCCTTGCCGGACTGCACTACTTCCGCAGCAAACAAGATGAATGGGTGGACATCCGCAGCGTCGGCGGTCGCAACACCTTTGACGACCGCAACAACGTGCGTGCCCTGTTTGCCGAAACCACATACAGCCCCAGCGAAAAATGGGACATCACGGCCGCCGCACGCCTTGAAAAAGAAACGCACAAACGAAGCGGCGGCAGCGGCGCACTGCACCTTGATTTAGACAAAGGCCAGACCGTGTTCCTGCCCAAAATCGATATCGCCTTCAAACCCACCGACCAATGGGTCAGCGGCATCAAAGCCGCGCGCGGCTACAACCCCGGCGGCGCGGGCATCACCTTCGGCCGCCCCGTCGTAACCTACACTTATGAGCCCGAATATGTGAACAACTACGAGTGGTACACCCGCTGGCGCAGCGCAGACCGCCGCCTGCAACTCTCCGGCAACCTGTTCCTGAACCACTACCGCGACATGCAGCTCCCCTTCTATCTCGGCACCAACTCCGTCGTCATCCGCAATGCCAAAAAAGTCCACACCTACGGTGCAGAACTCGCCGCCGACTGGCAGGCGACCGACAGCCTGAAACTCACCACCGGACTGGGGCTGCTCAACACCAAAATCAAAAGCTATCCCGACAGTGGCATCGAAGGCAACAAACTCGGCCGCGCACCAAAATACACCGCCAACATCGGCGTGAAATACCTGAACGACAAAGGCTGGGAAGCCGGCGGCGACGTGCGCTTCTACGGCGGCTACTACTCCGCTGCCGACAATGCCGAATCAGGCAAAATCGGCGCATACAACCAAGTCAACCTCTACACCGCCTACAACTTCAAACAAGGCCGCGTCTCGCTCTACGCCGAAAACGTGTTCAACCGCCGCCAACCCATATTCATTTCCAGCGCCGACCGCCAAGACGCGCTCTACCAACGCCCCAGAAGCGTGGGCGTGAGCGCGGAATGGAAGTTTTAAATGAAACTGAAATGATCAAGGCCGTCTGAAAAAACATAGGTCGGACATTTATGCCCGACCTACCATTTATTCCGCTAAAACACCCAAAGGAACCCCATGCACTACTTCACCCCCGCCAAAACCCTGCCCGAAGGCACCATCTACCTGACCGACCTGACCCACGTCGCCGACTTCGCCGACTGGCTGGCCGAATTCAAAATCCTGTTAAACCAAAACCCCCGCTTCGCCACCGTCTGCACCCCGATGCGGCGGCAGGTGAGCGACGAACAGCGCATTGCCGACCGCAAAACCTACATCGAATGGATAAAGGCACATCGGCCGCAACTGTCCGAACGTTGCGCCGCCATGCTCCTTATCGAACCCGACACGGCGCAACTGGCGTTCTTCCGCGAACAATCGTCCAAACTCGGCCCCGCGCTGGGCGTGAACTACATCGTCGAAGCAGATGAAACAACCGCCCTGCTTCGCGCAGAAGAAGCGTTGAAGGCCGTCTGAAAAGATACTAAACCTATTTAAATACAAATCAAGTATTGCCACCCAATATGTTCAGACGGCCTTGTCCCTTTATTTGCCTCATCTTCAAAAGAATCATGTGATGTCCGACAATCAGACTTCCCCAAACTCACGCGACTGGCTGCTGCTTATCGGCGGCAGCACTTACAAATTCACGCTAACCGGTTTTTATCTGGTCGCGCTGGTCGCTATTTTGAAAAATCACGGTTACAGCCTGAACCAACTGAGCTGGATACATTTAATCGGCGGTATCGAAGCGGCGAAGGTATTGTTTGCCGCACTGATGGAGCATCGGCCGGCAGGGCGGTTCGGGCGGTTTCGCGGCTGGCTGCTGGCGGCGACGCTGGGGCTTTCGGCAGTGTTCGGGCTGATGGCCTGTACCGACATAACGCAGAACTTCGCGCTGCTTTTGACCTGCTGCGTACTGCTCTCGGCGATGTCGGCGGTGTACGGCTGCGCGATGCTGGGTTTGTCGTGCATCGTCCTGCCGCACCGCGAACGCGGTTTCGGCGGCGTGATTCAAACGATGGCGGCACGCGGCGGCAAGATGATCGGCGGCGCACTGGTGTTGTGGCTGTATCAGGAATACGGACAGACGGCGGCAGCGGGCTTTATGCTGGCGTTCAGCCTGCTAATGTTGCTGCAACTCTTGTACTACCGCGAGCCGGAAAGTCCGACTGCGCAAGGCAGTTGGACGGTGTTGGCAGCACGGCTGGTTTCTTTTTGGCAGCAACCTGAAACGGGCTGGCGGTGGCTGGTTTTTCTGTTTGCCGTTGCCGCACCGTATGCGTTTGCGGCGGCGACTTTTGTGCCCAAGCTGGCGGATTTGGGCTTCAACCCGAAGCAGACGGGCGGAATTCTGGCGGTGGGCATTCCTGTTGCCTGCCTGATCGTTACGCCGCTGTCGGGCTGGTTTTCGCGCAATTATCCGCGCCGCAAACTTGTGTTCCTGCTCTACGCGCTGCAACTGCCGCTTTTGGCGTCCATGATCGCCATCGATACGCTCGCACGTGTCCACCCTTGGCTGCCGCCCGCGCAAATCATCGCCCTGAGCCTGAGCTACACGCTGCTGCTGCCGGTGATACTGGCGTTGGTGATGGACAAATCCGACCGCACCACCGCTGCACTCGACAGCAGCCTGCAATTTTCCGTCGTCCTGCTCAGCAGTTACGTGGCCGGTTTCGCCGCCCTGCGGCTGGCAAAGGCTATTGGTTATACAGATGCGTATTGGGTTGCAGTGTACTTAGCCGTATTGGTAGGCCTGCTTTTATATTTGAATAGAAATTTATTCAATCATTCGGATCGTGATTCACAATAATTCGCTCAGATATTTATCCATCGATTTTAATTGAGCACGCCTCCGGATAATTTTTCATTTTATTGCACAATCTCTCATGAAAATATAACAAAACGTGCCCATAATACTGCCGTTATTACACTCTTAAATTCAAAAGGAACCTTATGACTGCTGTTCTCATCGTTCTCGGCTTGATCGCCATTGTTGTCGGCATTTTAGGCACGATTTATCCTGCCTTGCCCGGATTGGGTTTGATGTTTGGTGGTGCATGGCTGTTGGGTTATGCCGGCGATTATCAAGTGTTTGGCTCGGGTACGCTGACATTTTTGGCCATCGTTGCCGTATTCGGTACTGCGATGGATTATGTGGCGGGTGCATTGGGCGCAAAATATACCGGAGCAAGTAAAACCGCAGTTTGGGGCGCGTTTATCGGCGGTATCGTCGGTGCATTCTTCTCTATTCCCGGCTTGTTGCTCGGCCCTTTGACCGGTGCGGCCATCGGCGAATTTATCGCACGCAAAGACACTTGGCAGGCAGGCAAAGTCGGTATCGGTACGTTTATCGGCTTTATTATCGGCACCGTGGCCAAAATCGGCTGCGCCTTGACCATCGCACTGACCATCCTGTTTGTTTGGTTGGCCTCGTTGTTCTAAGACAAAACATTAAAGGCCGTCTGAATTTCAAGCATTCAGACGGCCTTTTCATTTCACTGTTTATTTGCCGCAGCAGGCTTTGTACTTTTTACCGCTGCCACACTGGCAAGGATCGTTGCGCCCCACTTTTTCGCCTTCGCGGCGTACGGTTTGCGGCTTATTGATGATGGCCTGCCAATACCAGTAAATATCAAGCAGGACATGCGGCAAATCAGATTCCAGCTGGATCAACTCTTTTTCATTCAGATGCAAGATGACTTCGCCGTTTTCTTCATCGTCATAAATGCCACCCAAAGCCATAATCGGATAGAACAAATCCTCAAACTCTTCTTGATCGACTGCTTCAAACCAATCGGTAGGCACGATATCCAATGCGTAAAGATAGGCGTTACACCAAGTGTAGAAATCCGGATTGCCGGCTTCATCTTCATAAAACCACAAATCAGGCAGAATTTTTTCGTTGAGCTTCATGCGCATATCGGCGGCCATTGCCATCACCAAACGCTCGATTTCGGTGCGCTCTTTGGCATCAAACAAAGATTCTTCACCTAAAATCTCAGGCAGCCAGTTGGTCGGATTCAAAGCATCCGGACCACTCAATAAAGCCATCATAAAACCTTGAACTTCATCACAACGCATGGTGTTGTGAGCTTCAGATTTGGCATCCAGCAATTCCATCAAGCGGCTGCGTGCCGCTTCATCAAAAGTCAGTATTTGCATTTTTGTTCCTTAAAATAAAATCGTATTATTGTTTTCAGACGGCCTGGGCATGGATACGCTGCCGCATTTGTTCAAACAGACAAACCGTTGCCGCCATCGCGACATTCAAGGATTCGGTTTGTCCCAACATTGGGATTTTGACACAGGCATCGGCCTTCTCTTTTACCGTTTCGCTCACACCGCTACCTTCATTGCCAAACACCCAAGCGCAAGGTTGACTAAGGTCCATTTCATACAAACCGATATTGCGCCCTCCCAAGGCAGTTGCCCAAATTTGATGCCGATACGTTTCCATCCAAGCTGATAATTCCACTCGACTGAAAATAGACAGCAGAAAATGAGCACCCATCCCCGCTCGCAACACTTTGGGCGACCAGATATCCACGGAATCATTGCCGCACACAATTTGCCTGACTCCGGCCGCTGCCGCACTGCGCAAAATCGTCCCTGCATTGCCGGGGTCTTGTACCCGCTCCAATACCACGCAATCGCCGTCTGAAGGCAAACCTGCCTGCTGCGGAATATCAATCCAAGTCATCACATCATCGGCATCGGTCAGACTGGTGATTTTAGACAGTGCTTCGTTACCGACCCAAGTAATCAATCCCTCATCCAACTGTGCCGTAATTTCTTGAATTTCAGGATGTTGCTGTTTCTTTTCAGGCAGATAAACCTGTTTGGGCGTACCGCCGCTTTGCAAATAAGTTTGCAGCAGATGTACGCCTTCCAATACGGTTTCACCGCTTTCACGCCTTGCTTTGGCCTGCGTCAGCAGACGGAATAAATGTTTGAGCTGTTCGTTTTGAGCAGAGGTAATCAGTTTCATGGAGCGCATTATAACTGTTTTGACTTCATTGAAGCTATGCTTTCAGACGGCCTGACGGTTTTACTTCGGAAATAAAAAACCCTTGCAATGAAGCAAGGGTTTCACATGATTTCATTTTTTACTGCACAACAGTCTGCTGCTCATTTTGCTGCTCGGTGCGGACAGTCGGACGGTTTTCAAGTTTGCCGTCTTTTGCCGCATTCGGCACAACAGTCTCGCTAGGCTCGGAAGCCGCTTTATCACTAGGCGTACCGCTCACTGGAATGATATTTTGGGCAGGCTGAGTAATAGACTTCTCTGCAACCGGCAGAGTGTCACGAGAAGTTTGCGGCGTAAACTGCCATGCCGTCACAGCAATGGCACACACGCTGGCAACGGCTGCGAAGAATTTGAAGAAGCCGCTATTGGCCGCTTCACGCTGAGCATATTTTTCCTGTTTGCCTTCAGCTTCGGCTTGAGGCACTGTAAATGCTTTGCTTTGCATGCTTTCATCAGCCACCTTCACCGCCGCGCCCTGACGGATACAGTCGCCGATAATGTGGTACTCATGCCAAGCGCGCATGGCTTCTTCGTCTGCCAATACGGCATCCAGCATCTCATCAGTCAATGCTTCACCGTCCATCAATGCAGACACATACTCCAATGCTTTATTTGTTTTTTCGTTCATTTTTATTACCACCTTTGATCTTCAGAAGTATCCAACAGCGGCCGCAAATCTTTTGCAATCAGTTCACGCGCTCTGAAAATACGCGAACGTACAGTACCTATCGGACAATCCACTACCCGAGCTATTTCTTCGTAAGACAAGCCGTCCATTTCCCTAAGCGTAATGGCTTGACGCATATCGTCTGGCAGTTGCGCAATGCTTGCCTCGACGGTCTGCAAGATTTCCCGATTCATCATCTCAGCTTCCGGCGTATGGTAATCCGCAATCTGATCGGTTAAATCGAGAACATCTCCTTCCTCATTGGCTGCTTCCGAACTGACAAAAAACTGACGACCCGAAGTGGTCAGGAAATTCTTTGCCGTATTGATACCGATACGGTACAGCCATGTATAAAATGCACTTTCTCCACGAAAATTTGCCAATGCACGATAAGCCCTAATCATTGCCTCTTGGGTTACATCGTGCACTTCATGCTCATCCTGAATAAAACGAGAAATCAGTCTGTTTAGCCGACGCTGATATTTGGACATCAGCATCTCAAATGCCTTATGGTCACCTTTCTGCGCGCGCTCCACCAAAACTTGATCTATTTGGCGATCGTTCATACCCACCCTTTAATCATTTTACTGCTTTAAACCCAAAAATAGTAAAGCGTGCTGTGCACAGTAAAGACAGCAACGCTCTGAAATAGTTCCATAAGATTACATTCAATGGCTAAAGTTTATTCGTGCAGATGCTCTAACATTAACAATATTACTTAATATACCAATACTTAGCAAAAGTAGTTAAACTACTGATACTTACTAAATTTAGAGTTATTTACTTTACTTTTGCCATATATTCGACCAACTTTCTATGAACTGGCAGATAGCCTTGCTCTATTTGAACATCGCTTCCAACCCTAAGGTTAGCAACAGCAAGGCACTTGTTGCCCATACTTATGATAATCGGCCAATATTTACGCACGAGTGGCATGATATGACACTCTTGCAATAGTTTTTCGACTGATTTTCCCCTCTGCCCGGACTGAATCACGTCGCCCTCGGATACAGTTCTAAGCACAGCCGGCTTCTCCAACTCCTCTTCCGGCAAACCGCCTTTAACAGGTAATAAAACAAAACCGTTTTCCAGCAAAATATCTTTCAGACGGCCTCGAACTTCCCTACCATTACACCAAGGCAGCTGTTGAAATTCACTTTCTTGCCAAATAAACAACTGATCCCGATAGGCGACCAATTCGCCGTTTGGCAAACTCAACTGCGCCTGTTCTGCGGTTTCCAATACTCGGGCGAAATCGGCAATGCTGTGATAAGAAGGCAATGATTCCGTTTGCTTTCTCAAAAAATACCAAAGCAACCGACGGCGCAAAAGCGGCGTACATTGCCGCCACAGACTGATACTGAATATTCCGTCCGGACTGATGCGCTGATATTCAGACTCAATCAATTCATCTAAAAGCTGCAAATCTTCCTGCAATAATCGGATATTGGCACAAATTTGCCGCTCAAAATTCGGAATCCGCTGCTGCCATTGCGGCAAGGCCTGATTTCTCATCCAATTGCGTAAATAGACAGGATCCTCGTTACTTTCGTCTTCGACAAAAGACAACCTCCATTGTTGCGCATCCCCTGCCAATTCCTGACGGGAAAATGCCAAAAGCGGCCGCCAGATTTGGATCTCTTCATTTAAATCACGCCATACCGGCATGGCCGCCATACCGCGCAATCCGCCGCCGCGCACGGCCGACAGCATAAATGTTTCGATTTGATCATTACGGTGATGGGCCAAAACAATAATTTTCTTCAGGCCGTCTGAAAATGCCTGATATCGGGCAGCCCTGGCCGCTGCTTCCAAACCTTTTCCTTGTTTTTCCACATTGACACGGCACACCCGCAAGGCAACATTCAAACGCTGACAATAATCCTGACAAAATTTAGCCCAACTGTCGGCATTGGTGCTTAAACCATGATGAACATGGACGGCGCGCAAATCAAAACGGCAGAATTCACGCATCCGGTGCAAAAGATGCAGCAGGACAACGGAATCCAATCCGCCGCTCAAACCGACTTCAAAAACAGTATGGTTCGGCGAATCAGGAAAAGCTGTTTGAAAACTTTTAAATAGGGAATCAGGGGATACTTGCGACATTTCAGACGGCCTGAAATTGTGAATGACTCAAAAATAGAACACAAAAAAAGCAAGCAGCGACATCTGCTTGCTTTTTCAGCAGTCAAACTTATTTATCGGTAAATTTACCGTAAGCCATGATGCGGTCAAAACGGCGAGAAAGCAAGTCAGGCATGGTCATACTTTGCGCTTCGCTTAATTGCTGCTCCAAAACGGTTTTAACGTTTTTCATCGTGGTTTCAAAATCACGGTGTGCACCGCCCAAAGGTTCATCAATCACTTTGTCGATGACATCCAATTCTTGCAGGCGTTTGGCGGTAATACCCAATGCTTGCGCGGCATCTGCTGCTTTTTCAGCAGTTTTCCAAAGAATAGAGGCGCAACCTTCGGGAGAAATCACCGAATAAGTCGAGTATTGCAGCATATTAACATAGTCGCCGACAGCCACTGCCAACGCGCCACCCGAACCGCCTTCGCCAATGATGGTGCACAATACTGGCACATGCAAGCGGGTCAGTTCGTACAAATTACGGCCGATGGCTTCAGACTGGCCGCGCTCTTCCGCGCCAATGCCCGGATACGCACCCGGGGTATCGACAAAGGTCATGACCGGAATATTGAATTTTTCGGCAGTCTGCATCAAGCGCAGTGCTTTACGGTAACCCTCAGGACGCGGCATACCGAAATTACGGCGGATTTTTTCTTTGGTATCGCGGCCTTTTTGATGACCAATAACCATCACGCTTTGGCCGTTGAAACGCGCCAAACCGCCGACAATGGCATGATCGTCAGAATAATGGCGGTCGCCGTGCAATTCTTCAAAATCGGTAAAAATACCGTTGATGTAGTCCAAAGTATAAGGACGTTGCGGATGGCGGGACACTTGTGAAATTTGAGCCGGAGTCAGCTTGCTGAAAATCGACTTAGTCAACTCGCTGCTTTTCTTTTGCAGTCTGGCAATCTCGTCGGAAATATCGACGGCTGATTCGTCTTGTACGAATCGTAATTCGTCGATTTTATTGGTTAATTCGGCGATGGGTTGTTCGAAGTCCAAAAAAACGGGTTTCATAAAACAAAGCTCTCGGTAACGGTTGCTGACATGATACGCTAATCAGACGTATTTGACAGCATTTCTCAAAGGGAAACTGCCATCTTTTGCAATAAAAAATCTTTCAGACGGCCTTTAACAAAGAAATAGTATATCTGCACTAAACGAATGAAGTGCCGTATCTTATGATAAACTTCAATTCAGTTCAATCATTTCAAACAGGCTATGAAAAACGATCATGACAATTCGTCCATGCGCTTGGACAAATGGCTGTGGGCCGCACGCTTTTTCAAGACCCGCGCGCTGGCACAAAAACATATTGAGCTGGGCAGGGTTTTGGTAAACGGCTCGAAGGTGAAAAACAGCAAAAATATTTCTGCCGGCGACACCATCGACATGACTTTGAACTCCCTACCCTACAAATTCAAAGTTGCCGCACTCAATCATCAACGCCGCCCGGCACCGGAAGCGCGTTTACTCTACGAAGAAGACATGAAAACGGCTGCCGAACGCGAAGCTCAAAAACAGCTCGACCAAGCCAGCCGCATCAGTGCTGCTTATCCGGACGGACGCCCAACCAAACGCGACCGCCGCCAGCTTGACCGTATGAAGCGCGATAGCTGGTAAGCGTTGAATCCATTGTTTCAGACGGTCCCATATCCATGCCGTCTGAAAACCAAAAACAGGCAGGACATCCTGCCTGTTTTTTTATTTGTGATGATTAAAATTTATATTCTAACTGACCACGAATAACGTTTACGTCCTGCTTATCCGTGCCAACAGTAGGCGTAACCTGTTTGCCGGCCAAATAGAAGCCTTTGAGTTTCCAGTTTTTCCAAGGAATATAGGTCGCACCGATTTGCACACCTTGGACGTTTTTGCTGTAATCCTCAACAGAAGAGACACCGGACAACGAACCGACACGGCGGTAGTTCAAGAATACGTCGTAAGAATTGCGGACGTTCCAGTCGGCTGATTTATAGCGCACTTCAGTGAACACGCCATCATTTTTGATTTTTTGGCCGGCATCATTATAGGCTTTGATATTGGACTTGCTGACTGCAGCCATCCAATGCCAATCGTCATTAAACTTGATGTCCGTACCGATTTCTCCGAAGACTGCATTTTTCTTCGCACCGCGTACATCGATGTCTTTCATGTAGCTGACGGTTGCGCCGACGTTGATATTCTCATTTACAGGCAACACGCTTTGAACTGCGACAAAATGTCTGCGACGGCCACCAATGCCCCATGTGTTGTCGTTCAGATTGCCAGTACGGCGGCCCGCATAGATTTTGGTAGGCAGGGTTTTATTGTCAAAGAAGATTTCGCCGCCGGTAACTTCGGTATCCCATACGCGGCCGTATGAAGAGAACGCGCCAAATTTACCGACACGCGCTTTAATATTGTTGTACAAAGTACCTTCGGCATACAGTTTATTCACCGGCACATCATGATCGCCGTTGAACTTACCGGTTTCCAAATCAATATTCGGCTCGATTTGGGCAACCAACTTCCAATCTTTGTACAGTTTCGCGCGTAACCAAAACTCCGCATTGAAGTTGGCATTGGTATCTTCAGGTGTCGGATTGATGCCGCTGTTATTGGCATTGATGTCTTTGGTATCCGCACGTACGCGCAAGCCACCATTTACAGTCAACAAATCATTGAAAATGCTGATTTTATCGTCATCTTTGCGAATGATGCTGCCGGAATTGACATAATCGTTGGTGGTGGCCAAAGCCGCCGCATCACGTCCGCCATCAGCATTTTCTGCCAATGAATAAGATGATGAAGCCAATAAAATACAGGTTGCAATCAGTTTGGTTTGAAATTTCATGCCGACTCTCCAAAAGAAGGTATTGAAAGTGAAGTATTCGATAAAGCGTACAGAATTATGAATTTTGTATAAATTATTCATTTTATTTACTAATTATTTTTATCGTATGTAAATTAGTGTAATCAGTCAAGCAGATTTAAACGCTTTATCCTCTTTCAGACGGCCTCTTGATTCAGGTCAAACGGAAGTCTGCTCATCAGGCTGTTCAAACTGCCATTTCAAGGCATCGGCCAATGCCGTCCTACGTTTTTGATGGCATCCCACAGCCTGACACAATTCCTCCGCATTTCCCCAAAACACAAAACGTTCACGCGCACGGGTAATAGCTGTGTAAAGCAAAGCCTTATCCAAACCCCGTGCCTCTTCTTCACTCTCCGTCGTTGCAGGCACTGACGGGGGCAACAACCATACCTCCCGATATTCCGAACCTTGGCTCTTATGCACCGTCATGGCAAAAGCCGATTCAAAATCGGGCAAACGGCTGATGGCAATTTTTTTGAATCCATCTTTCTCAGGAAAATAGGCAGACAAGCCATTCAACGATTCTTCATCTTTCATAATCAGACCGATGTCGCCGTTAAACACTTCCAGCATGTAATCATTGTGGGTAATCATGATGATTTGTCCAGCAAACCAAGGCGTTTCTCCCGAAACCTTGCCTTGTCGTTGCAAGTATTCTTGATAAGCCTGATTCAAATCATCCGCATCCTGCCGCCAAGCTGCCAATACCACCACATCGGCCGCATGACCATAGGCGAGTGCAACATTATTCTTTGCCACAGCCTGCCAATAATCCTGTTGCTTTTGATACAGCAAAGCGACCTGCTCTTTCAGACGGCCTGGTTTCATTTCCAATTCTTTGGGGAACTTGTCAAACTGTTCGACCGCAGTTTGCTTTTCCCCGGACACCACCGCCCTTGCCAAACAACCAATACCGCTGTTTGCACCAAAACGGTGGCTGAACGTCAATTTGGCATTGTTTTGCGATAAAGCTTGTGGCCACTCTTTAATCTCAAAACCATGATTGGGCAGGTACACTTCCAGCTTTTCAGCGGTTTCTTTATCCAAAGCCGTCGGACGCGACAATGCCGCCAACACAGCTCCCAAGCCAACCGACGGCAACTGATTTTCATCACCAAGCAACACCAGACGACAACCGGTAGGCACGGCGCTCAATAAATCCAACACCAGCGGCAAATCCAACATCGAAGCCTCATCCACTACCAAAACATCCAAAGCAAGCGGATATTCATGATTGAACGCAGGGCGCATTTGCGGCGGCCGCAGTTTCAACAAACGATGGACAGTCTGCCCTTCCAAGTTTTCCAGATGCGCTTTGACGCTCGGAGACAAATCAAAACCGTCCAAAGCACGTTGCAAGGCCCGTGCCATATGCGCAGCCGCTTTGCCCGTCGGTGCCGCCAATGCGATACGGGGCAGCTTCGTACTGTTATTGCAAATCAGACCCAAAAGCTTTGCTACGGTCGTCGTCTTACCCGTACCCGGCCCGCCGGTAATCAGCATAAAGTTTTGCAGCAAGGCCAAAGCAGCAGCATCCCGTTGCTCTTTGCTGTCTTTAGTATCAAACCAGTCGCTCAGGCTTTTTGAAGCCGCCATGAAATTCACTTCTTCCGCCTCTGCACTTGCCAGCCGTTTGATTTCAACAGCCAAATCATGCTCCAACTGCCACATCCGCCCTAAAAACAATTTCTGGCCTTGCAGGATAAGCGGTTTATCCGCATTACCGACCAAATTCGGCAAGTTGCTTAAAGCATCAACATCCGCTTTATCCAAATAAACAAACGAATGCCCGTTTTGCAAAGCTGCAAACAGTCGAACCACATAAGGCTCAATAACGGATGCGCCCTGTACTTTGTGGCGGCGGAAAAACGCTATGGCCGCATCTGCGGCAGAGGAAAGGATGGAGTCGGTCGGATTCATGGCTCAAGCTTGATTGATACGGAAAAAGAAAGGCCGTCTGAAAAACAGTGTTTCCATAAATGAAAACCTATTTTTCAGACGGCCTCTATTATACCGTTCAAAGCATAAAATATTTGCCTAAAATAATAACCTTATTGCAGCACTTGCAGGCTGCCGTCTTTCATGGTCATTACCCGGTCAAAACGCTCAGCCAGCTCGTCATCATGAGTCACCACAATCAGGCTGGTGTTCAATTCGCGTTTCAAATCCAGCATCATATCCAGCACATTTTGCGCATTTTTACGGTCAAGGTTCCCCGTCGGTTCATCCGCCAATAAGCATTTCGGCTCATTAACCAAAGCACGGGCAATCGCCGCACGCTGACGCTCGCCTCCGGAAAGTTCACTCGGACGGTGCAACATACGCTTATCCAAGCCAACCTTTTTCAGCATATTGACAGCCTTCTCCTCAGCCATCGCCTTGGGCATTTTGCCGATTAAAAGCGGCATCATGACATTTTCCAAAGCAGAAAACTCAGGCAATAGATGGTGGAACTGATACACAAAGCCCAAATAACGGTTGCGCAATTCGCCCAACTGTTTTTGGCTCAAACCGCCCAAATCCTGATCCATCAGTATTACCTTGCCTTCAGACGGCATATCCAAGCCACCAAGAAGGTGCAGCAACGTAGATTTACCGCTGCCTGACGAACCAATAATACTCACGCTTTCCGCTTCGGCAACTTCAAAATCCAAATGATTCAACACTTGTACATTCAATGCGCCGTCATTATAGCTTTTGCCAACGCCGATACATTTCAAAATTGTCTTACTCATAGCGCAAAGCCTCCGCAGGTTGGGTTTTTGCTGCACGCCAGCTCGGATACAGTGTGGCAATAAATGCCAAACCAAGCGAAATGCAGGCAATAACGGCGACGTCCTTTAAATTCACATCGCTAGGCAGGTAATCGATGAAATAAACCTGTGAGTTAATCAAATGCACGCCAAACAGGTCTTCAAAAAACGCGACAATCTTGCCGATATTCCAACCCAGCAATACACCGCATACGACACCAACAAGCGTACCAAAGAACCCTGCAAAAGCACCCTGCACCAAGAAAATCTTCATGACGCCGCCCGGGGACAAACCCAAAGTGCGCAAAATCGCAATATCGGCTTGTTTTTCCGTTACCGCCATTACTAAAGAAGAAACGAGGTTAAACGCAGCAACCGCGATAATCAGCGTCAAAATAATAAACATCATGCGTTTTTCCAACTCAACGGCTTCAAAATAGCTGCGGTTGTTAAATGTCCAGTCCCGCACCCATACTTCATCTTTTTTAGCATCAGGAATCAACTTGGCAATAAAAGACGGCGCATTCTGAGGATCAGCCAATCGCAAACGCAACCCACCGACATTTTCTCCCAGTCGATACAAGACTTGCGCATCCTTGATATGCGTCATGGCCAATGTGTTATCGACTTCATAAACACCTGTTTTTACCACACCGACTACATTAAACTGCTTCAAGCGCGGCACTACACCGGCAGGAGTAACATTCCCCTCAGGCGTAATCACTGTAACCTTGCCTCCAATCTCCGTGCCCAATGCCTCAGCAAGCCCTTGACCCAAAATAATATCAAATTCGCCCGGCTTCAAATCGTCAAAACTGCCGGCCGGCATATCCTTGCCGTAATCAACAACATTTTTTTCTTCAGACGGCAAGATACCGCGTATCTGCACACCGCGCACTTCCCCGGCATTGGCAAGCAAAGCCTGATCGGAAACATAAGGTGCGCTGGCCAACACTTCCTTTTTGCCTTTTACAAATTCGCGCAAACTCTGCCAACCCGGCGCACTGCCGATATCGTAATAGCCGATTTCCGCATGAGGTGCGACGTTCAACAATTGACCGCGTATCTCTTTCTGAAATCCGTTCATTACCGATAACACCACAATCAGCGCCGTTACGCCCAAGGCGATACCTACGATTGAAATCATGGTAATAAATGACATAAAGCCGTTGCGTTTTTTCGCACGCAGATAGCGCAGGCCTATCCAAGTTTCTAAAGAAGCCATTCAAAAATGCCTCATTCGTTTGTCAAAAAAGGCTTATTGTACCGTAAAACCGACAGGTCGTCCGATTGCCCGACTGATGTAGCATTCAGGGATAAAGTGTATGTAAAACCATGTATCTTCCCGTAAATTCCGCTGAAAAACTTGCACAATCGGCCAATCGCCCTTATTCTGAAGCTGTGACACACTTTGTCACCATCAAAAAGGAAATACACTAATGAACAGCAAAAAATTCTTGGCCCTCGTATCCGTAGCTGTAGGTTTGTCATTCAGCTTCAATGCATATGCCGCCAAAGAAATCAAAATCAGTTCAAACAATACCGCTTACTCCGACGCCGATGTTCAAAAACTGGCAACCACTGCTGTCGGCATGGGCGTAAAAGAACCTGTCAGCCTCAACAGCGGAAACGGTGTTGTGACCGTATCCGGCAGCAGCGCAACCAAATGCGCATTCAAAGTCGGCAACGGCGATACGCCTCAAATTCAAGGCGTCAGTTGCAAATAATCTGATTTAATCAATGAAAAGGCCGTCTGAAAGACTTTCAGACGGCCTTTTCATATTGCATTGCCATTTAAGATTGGATATTCCTTCTATCGTAAACAGCCTGAGCCAAAGTACCGGCATCTACATATTCCATCTCGCCGCCCAAAGGGATTCCCCTTGCCAACCGGCTGACTTTATAAGGAAGATTTTTAAACAATTCCGCCAATACATATGCTGTCGCGTCGCCTTCGGCTGTGAAGTTGGTTGCAATGATAATTTCCTCAATATCACTCGCCTGCAAACGGGCAACCAGCTTATCTAATGCCACTGCCGAAATATCCATGCCCTGCGCCGGACTGACTTGCCCCATCAGAACAAAATACAGGCCATCATGACAATTGGCCGCCTCCATACTGGAAACATCTGCCGGCATATGCACAATCATCAAGCGGCTTTTCTCGCGTTTTTCGTCGGCGCAAATTTCACATAAATCGCCTTCGCAAAATGTATTACACATCCGACAATGCTGCACCTGCCTCAAGGCAAACTGCAAAGCATCTACCAACTCCTGCGCTTCTTCGCGTTTGTACTGTAAAAGCTGGTAAGCCATGCGTTGTGCGGATTTCGGGCCGACATTAGACAGGATTTTTAATGCATTAATCAAACGGACAAAGGCATCAGGATTTTTACTCATGATTTCAGACGGCCTTTAAAAAGATAGCTAAAAATAAGAAAACAGCCGGAATTCATCCGGCTGCCCTACTCTAATATTTCTGCTTATTCGGCAGCATTATTAACTTGTTGTGCACCTTGCGTACGATCGATTTTCTTACCCAAATACTGGAGCAAGGCATCGAAAACATTGGCAGAAAGCTGCTGAACCAAAGCCTGTTTAGCAGCCGGAATCTGTGAATCGGCATTTTCAGGAGCAGAAACGCTCTGAACTTCCATAATCACTGGTGCAGGCATACCTTCCAACAATGCGTACGCAGGTTTACCACCGACAGGACGCGCTTTCAGCAAAGCCGCATAAGCCTCCGGAGACATGGTTTTACGTGCATCTTGCGCGCTCAATTGAGAAACAGGCGACCATTGAACATCGGCAGCTTTACCGGCTTTCAATGCAGCCAAAGTTTCCTGGGCTTTTTTCTCTGCCAGTTTGGCGGCTTCAGAGCGCTGATATGCTGCACGGACATTGTCTTTGACTTCTGCAAATGGTGCAATTTTCTCTTCGCGCACTTCTTTCGCACGAATGACCCAAACGGTATCGTTGTTAATGGCGATCACTTCAGAATTGTGTTTTTTCTTCAGTACATCATCACTAAACGCGGCATTAATCAATGCTTCAGGCAAGCCGGCTTCCTTAGCTCCTGCTTTGGTCACCCATTCATCCAGGCTTTCTACTTTCAAACCTGAATTGGCGGCTGCTTTTGCCAAAGAAGATGGATCATTGAAGGTATCTTCACCCAGTTTTTCTTTAGCGGCATTAAAGGCAGAAGCTGCTTTTTTCAGCTTCAAGGCTGTTTCGATACGAGCTTTGGCTTGTTCCAAAGTCGGCTCAGCTTCGACATTCAAAACTTTGATGACGTGATAACCCAAAGATGATTTAACGGTATCGCTGACTTCGCCTTTGCCCAATGCAAATGCCGCTTTATCGAATTCAGGTCCAAAGCCGCTGCCGCCGCTTTTGCTTAGATATCCCAAATTGCCGCCTTTGTTGCTGCTGGACAAGTCTTTGGAGTACTTGGCCGCCAGCTCAGCAAAAGCATCTGGGTGCGCTTTGAGCTCAGCAGCCATTTTGTCCACTTCGGCTTTAATTTCCGCATTGCTTGCTTCATCTCCGTTAGGCATAACCGGAATGAAAATATGCGCAATTTCGGCTCTCGGCGACAAATCTACACTTTTGCTGTCATAAGCTTTTTGTACTTCTTCCGCACTGACAGTTTGCTTGTCAGCTAAATCTTTGATGTTCAAAGCCACATATTCCAGCTTAACGGCTTGAGGAATCAAGTAATCTTTCTTATGCGCTTCATAATACTTTTGCAAAGCCGCATCATCTACTTTTACTTGTGCCGCAAATGCTTCAGGGCTGAACGTAAATGAACGGATGGTACGCGTAGCTTGAGTCAGGTTAATCAACTGACGCGCTTGCGCATCGCTGACCAAAGCGCCGTTTTGCACCAAATTCAACAGATTTTGCAATTGGAACTGTTCGCGGATATCTTCAACGAACTGATCCTCGGTCATCCTGCGTTGATCCAAATATTTCTTGAGCAAATCCTGGCTGAATTTACCGGAAGCATCATGGAAATTCGGATCATCCACGATAACTTGCTTGATTTGTTCCTGAGACACAGCGATGCCCATCAGCTTGGCACCTTGCTTCAGATAAGCACGTTGCAATAACGATTGGAATACCGCATCACGCGAAGGCGCATTATTGCCGGCAGCCTGCTCGTTTTGTATCGTAATCTGTAAAGCGTGTTCGCTGACCTTCTCATCCCCGACTTTGACAATGTAATCAGAACCCGGCGAAGACAAGTTATTGGCACCGAATCCGATAAAGGTCAGACCGATGATACCTAAAACAATCTGGGCGGGTGTTTTATATTTTTCAACAATATGGAACATATTTATCCGAAAGAAAAGTTTGGCGCAGCAGCCGGAAAATGCTGCCGCAAAAATCTTAAAATCCTGAAAACAGGCTCAGAGCGCGTATTGTAACGTATTTTTTCGAGGCTTGCTTTTTCAGACGGCCTAAAAACCTAAAAATACCTTATCCGAACATTTCCTGATACGCTTCTACTGAAAATCCGACATGAACCTGTCCTTCTTTGACCAACACAGGCCGCTTGATGATGCTGGGATTTTCCACCATCAAAGCAATCGCCCCTTCTTTTGTAGCGGCAGATTCTTGTGCACCTTTATCCAACTTGCGCCAAGTCGTACCTCTTTTATTGAGCAAAATTTCCAAAGCTGCCTGCTCCAACCAGCCATTAATCAATTCAGCAGTCGGGGCGTTTTTCTTAAAATCTACAAACTCAAACTCGATACCGTTTTCCGCCAACCAACTGCGCGCTTTTTTAACCGTATCGCAATTGGGAATACCGTATAGTTTTATCATCTTATTTATCCTTGGTGTTATTCATAAAATCACAAATTCAGGCCGTCTGAAACTTTTCAGACGGCCTGAATTGAATGCCACTTATTTCTTAGCAGCTTTCTTCACTTTAATCTTCACACTTTTGCCTTGAGCATTATTTTTACCTCCGGCTTTGACGGAAGCTGTTTTCGCCTGCGCTTTTTTCTTGCTTGCCGCTTTAGGTTTGCTTGGCTTGGCCGGCTTGGAGGCAGGTTTACTTTTCACCTTGCTCTTCTTTGCCTTCACAGGAGCGGCCAACGCTTCATCAATTTCTTTAGCCGAAAGTTTACGCTTACGCTTTTCGACAGGTTTGTCAGCAGCTATCGGCTTGCTCACAGGTTTTGCTTTTCTACTGCCACGTTTCTTACCGACTGAACCGCCGCTGACTAAGGTCAAATCAATCTTACTGGTATCCAAATCGGCACGAGCGACTTTCACAGTGACCGTATCGCCCATGTTGAAACGGACACCGCTGCGTTCGCCCTCAATCGCCATAATTTCAGGACGGAAGTTGAAATAATCTTCACCTAAATCGCTGATATGAACCAAGCCGTCGATATGAATATCGTCCAAGGTTACAAAAATACCGAAGCTGGTCATACCCGAAATCTTGCCACTGAAAACTTCGCCGACTTTGTCGCGCATATAATAAGTTTTCAGCCAGTTTTCCACATCACGGCTGGCATCATCGGCTCGGCGCTCGCAGAAAGAAGTATGCACGCCCAAAGCCTGCCAGGTTTTATTGGGCTGGTAAGTTTGTCCGTTCAACACAGCCTTAATGGCACGATGTACCGTCAAATCGGGATAACGACGGATAGGAGAAGTAAAGTGTGCATATGCGCTATAAGCCAGACCAAAGTGACCGTCGCAATGAGACTCATAAACCGCCTGCTGCATAGAACGCAACATCATCACTTGCAACAACTCCGCGTCCGGACGGTTTTTGAATTGCTCGGCAAGCGCAGCATAGTCTTTCGGCGTCGGATTATCGCTGCCACCCAAACTCAGCCCCAGCAAACCAAGCTGCTCGCGTAAAGTAGCCAGTTTTTCAGGAGTCGGGCCCAAGTGATTGCGGAATAAAGTCGTATGTTTGTTTTTCAACAAAAATTCTGCCGCGCAAACATTCGCCGCCAACATACATTCTTCAATCAGCTTGTGCGCATCATTGCGGACAACGGGAACAATCTTGTCGATTTTACCGTTGTCGTCAAAAACCATCTGAGTCTCAACGCTCTCAAACTCAACCGCGCCACGCTCAAAACGTTTTTTCTGCAAGATTTTAAATAACTTATACAGAGTATCGATTTGCGGTTTAAACGGATGATCCCGGCCGTCTGAAATCCAATCCCAAACTTGATTATAAGTCAGTCGCGCATGCGAACGCATTACTGCCGGATAGAAACGGTATTCCTTGATATTGCCGGCATAGGTAATCACCATATCGCACACCATACACAGGCGTTCGACATCAGGATTGAGCGAGCAGATACCGTTGGACAACTTCTCCGGCAGCATCGGAATCACACGGCGTGGGAAATACACGCTGGTACTGCGTTCCTGAGCATCTACATCAATTCCGTTATCAGGACGGACATAATGGCTGACATCGGCAATCGCCACCACCAAACGGTAATTGTGGCCGACTTTTTCAGCAAAAACCGCATCGTCAAAGTCCCGCGCAGTTTCACCGTCAATGGTTACCAGAGGCAAATCACGTAAGTCCACGCGCCCTTTCAAGTCGGTTTTACGCACATGATCGGGAATTTTCTTCGCAGCTTTGACACATGCTTCGCTGAATTGATGAGGCAAATGGTGCTTGCGTACAGCGATTTCGATTTCCATACCGCTGTCGGCATAATCGCCCAACACTTCAATCAGCTTAGCCACTGCAGGACGATGCGCTTCAGGATACGTCTCAATTTCAGCCACAATCACTTGACCGGATTGCGGTTTAAATTGCGCCACGCTTTCAGGCTCTAACACGATACTTTGACTCAAACGCTTGTCTTCTGCCTCTAAAATAGCCACACCGCGATCCATATAAAAACGGCCGACCACTTTAGACTGCGCACGCTCCACCACATCTAAAACCGTACCTTCACGACGGCCTCTGCGGTCGATACCGGCAGGACGAACGGTAACAATATCCCCGTGCATCACGCCGCGCATCTGACGCTCATACAAAACGAAATCGCCCTCGCCTGTCGGCGTTAGCGGCACGGCAAAACCAAAGCCGTCTTTATGCGCTTCGACACGGCATTTAACCAATGCCAATTTTTCTGCCGCACATACCGCACCACGTCGATTGATCAACACCTGACCATCGCGCGCCATCGCTTTCAGACGGCGCTCGAAGAATTCATATTC
Source organism: Neisseria sp. HMSC065C04 (assembly GCF_001815375.1). NCBI lineage: Bacteria > Pseudomonadati > Pseudomonadota > Betaproteobacteria > Neisseriales > Neisseriaceae > Neisseria > Neisseria sp. HMSC065C04. The sequence goes on along the minus strand of NZ_KV820419.1, from coordinate 329,438 downwards.
ATCTTCTGCAATCGACAATTCATGTGCCAAAGCTTCAATTTTTGTCGGCACACCTTTTTGTTCCAATAATTCAATAACCCATTCACGGCTGGGCAACGGATGAGCGTAACGTTGTTTCTCCCGCTCCAAATATGGGTCTTTTTCTCGTAAATTTAAAGATTTAGTATTTTTGTTCATTTTGATAGTTGACATTCTTTTTTTAAAATATATAATAGCTGCTTCTTCGCAGTTCAGGTAGTCAACTCTACCTTAAATTGAAGAATAAAGCAAAGCCCAGGTGGCGGAATTGGTAGACGCGCTAGCTTCAGGTGCTAGTGTCCTCACGGGCGTGGAAGTTCGAGTCTTCTCCTGGGCACCAAATAATTTGGTGCTTCTTTGCTTAAGAAAATTTAAATTGCCCAGGTGGCGGAATTGGTAGACGCGCTAGCTTCAGGTGCTAGTATCCTCACGGGTGTGGAAGTTCGAGTCTTCTCCTGGGCACCACTGATAAATCAATCAGTCAAGTTTTACATTATTCTGATAACAAGTCAGGATAATAGTCCACAGAGAGGTGGATGAGTGGTTTAAGTCGCACGCCTGGAAAGCGTGTATACGTGAATAGCGTATCGAGGGTTCGAATCCCTTCCTCTCTGCCATAGATACTTTTAAAAGTTTTACGAACTTTTCAAAAACAGAAAAAGCCCCTTAAATATTAAGAATTTAAGGGGCTTTTGTTTGTCTAAGCATATCAAACGCTTTTAAAAAGGTTTAAATCTTTTTTGTTTTTTTGTGGTATTTTATTTGGTATCGACCAAAAACGGATTAAAAAATGCCAAAAATCGTGACCCCGTTGACGCTGGCACAAGTCAAAGCTGCGAGAGCAAAAGACAAAATGTACAAGCTACCTGACGGCGGCGGCCTTGCTCTTTGGGTGCTACCATCGGGCAAAAAGTCATGGCGGCTCCAATACCGCCGCCCTACCGATGGCAAGGCAGACACTCTGACACTGGGACTTTTTCCTAAATTTGGGCTTGCAGATGCCAGACAATGGCGAGAAGAGATATTAAAAAAAATTGGCGAAGGGAAAGACCCCAAAATAATATCTGATGATGTAGCCGCGAAATATCGCTTCGAGAATTGTTTGGCGGTTTGGTATGACCGCTGGGCTAGATCGGGCGGCAAAGATGGCAACGGAAAAGCGCCGCGTTATGCCAAAGCCGTATTGTCGGCGCTAGAACTGAACGCGATACCAGTTTTTAAAGGCCGGGACATCCGAACAATCGAGACGGCCGAGATTGTAGAAATGCTCCGCAAAATGGAAGCGCGCGGCGTGTTGGAATATCTGCGACGCGTCAAAGGAAATTTAAATTTGATGTTTGACTACTATGTCGCCGACGGAACGCTAAGAAGCAACCCCGTGACCGTTATCGGAAAGCAGGTTTTTGACAAACCCAAAGAACGACACTTTAAGTCTTTGAAATATGACGAGCTGCCGGTACTAATCGAAAAGCTAGAAACCGCCGACGGTATCGGCGACCGTGCGCGCCTGCTGATTTATTGGCAACTCCTAAGCATGACGCGGCCGTCTGAAGCCGCTGGGACGCTACTCAAAGAAATTAACCTTGAGCAGAAAACATGGGAAATCCCACTTGAGCGGATGAAGACGCGGCCGCACATCGTGCCGTTATCATCGGCTCTGCTGAAAATTTATAACGAGGCGATCAAACTCAACGTCAACGGAATTTATTTATTTGAAGGAAGCGGATTTAAAAAATCGCTCGACCGTGAAACCGTCCGTCTGAAACTGCGGCGGAAAATGAAACTAGACACGACCGCCCACGGCCTCCGAAGCCTTGCCCGAACATATCTCCGAGAAAAACACAAAATCCGCCGCGATGTGGGGGAATTATTGCTTTCTCACGGCATTGCAGACAAAACCGAGCGCGCCTATGACCGCTCCGAATTACTCGAAGAACGCCGAGAAGCATTGGAATTATTCGGCCGTGATGTGATGGCATTACGCGAAAAATACCGCCGCCGAAAAGCGGGCGAATAATTTAGACAGAAAACGCGGAATTTTGCGTAAAAACGCATAAAAAACGCGTAATAAAAAATATGCCAGAGGCCGCCTGAATATAAGACTTTGAGTATTTCGCCCGACTGCATAAAAATGCAGAGGATTTTTTTAATGCGGAGGCGCGGAGGGCAGTGCGCGGCGAGCCGCTCCGCGGCCGGTCAAAATTTCCAAAAATAAAAAAAGCTGAATCCATTTTTTTTGGATTCAGCTTTGCTTTTTGGTTTGATTTTATTTCGGCGTTGGCTCCTCAACCTGATAGCTGTCGAAGTCAAAAACTTTAAGCCCGATCCGCTCATTGACGTCAATAAAACTTTGCTGCAACGGCTTGACCTCATTGGTTGCAAACACTTTTGCCACGGTCATCGCGTCGCCAAGACCACCGGCAGACTTAGGCACAATCCCCATCAACGCAGGCGGTACGCGATGAATCGCCATCATATCTTCCGCGCTGACAGCCTTGATATTGAGAAACTCGTCCTTCGCCGCGACCTCCGCGATGGGAATCAGTTTAATGCCGTCAGGATTTCCGCCCGGCGCGCGCAGCAAAACATTTTTAAAATTGCCGTCGCCTTTTGACTGACGGAGCTGCGACTTGACCGCATCCCAGCCCTTCTCGTCGATTTGAGTGTCAGTCGAGTAAAGAATAAAGCCGGCATGTGAACCATTCTTATAATAGCGGACGCGGAATTTTGTAGCCGCCGAATTTAAATCAATCGAATCCATTGCCGCCAAATAATAAGGCACGCCATAGATTTCCTGTTTCAGATTCGGCTGCATGATATGAATCACATCGCTGCCTTTGATTTCTTCATAGTCCAACTGTAAAAAATTATTCCGCAAATAGACAAAGTCTTTTAAATTGGACGCGCGGCGCATGTACAAAGCCAAGCGGCTTTTCATCCCGACCACCTTGCCCAAGCGATTGCGCTGCATCTCAAGATAGCCATTGCCCAAAACCAAATAATTAAAAGCCAGCTTTTCAAATTCCGAGCGGCTCAAAAACTCCGTCGGCTTGAAAGTGACTTTCAAAATATTCAGCTTGGCAAGCAGCGCCGAAGCATGGTGCAGCCCCTTGGTCAGCAGACGCTCGACATCATACAAATTGACAGGCGGATCGTACCACGTCCCATTGTCAACGCAGCCGATAAAGTCGAAAAGACTGTAAACGTCTTGGTAGTCCTCAAAAGAAAAGACATCACAGTCAAACTGACCCTCTTTCAGAATCTCATTACTCATAATAAAACCCTCTCATTAAAAAACATCAACCGAACCACGCGCCGCCGAGCCGTCGAGCGGCTCTTGGTAGAATACCTGCAACGCCGCCCACGCGACATCCGCATGGCTCAACTCTTTCGTCCGACCGCTGACATAAGTCACATTGCGTCCGCTGCCGGTCACAGCCGTGCGGATACTCATAAAAGCCGCCGTGAAATCCTTCCAATCCAGCTCCCACTCAACGCGACGCTCACGCATGAGCGCGTGCATCTTATTAATCATCAGATATTTCTCCTGCATCGAATACTGAACCCCGACAACAGGCGGATAAAATCCCTGCACAATCTGGAAGACTGCCGCGCCCAATCCAGTTTTATCGATGACAACCTTTTGCACGTTGTACCGCTCGAAAGCCTTTTTAATAAAGGCCGCCTGGCTCTGAAAATCATTGCCATGCAACATCTGACGCTCAACAATTCGGAACTTATCGCCAGCAAAGCGAGGCGGCACGACAGCCACAAAAGCCGCCGCATCGCCTGAATCGGCCGGGTCATAGCCCAACCAAACAGGCAAATTTCCAACAGGCCGCGCCGCGAACGGTTTATAAAAATCCGCCCACTCGTCCCACGAATCGACCGCGCAGCGTTGCAATGCCGTGAAGTCAAAGACATTGTCGCCGTCCTCGACAAACTCACACATAAAGAGCTGACGAAATTCCGCCGGCGAGTTTTCAAGCAGGAGCTGCTGGCGGTCAAACAAATTACAGCCTCGACGCTCCGCATCGTCGAGCGTCACAATCTGGCGCCATTGCCCATCTTCGCAGGCGCGACCATCAACCAAAGCAGAATGGCTGACATCTAATTTAATATGCTCCGATTTTTCGCGCCCCTCATTGAACTGCTCCCCATTCCAAAACGAATAAGCCGGATGGGAAACAGCCGACGGCGTGGAAAAATAAGTAATTCGATACTGTCTTTGAGAGGCCATCGGCTTCGCCAGGCGCGTCAATTCCTTGAAATCGGGAATCCAGAAATACTCGTCAACATACAAGTCGCCATGACGGCCTTGAGCCGTGCGCGAATTAGTCCCCAAGAAATACAAGACCGCGCCATTGCCCAAACGAATATCCGCGCCTTTCAACTCAACGCCGACCATCTGCGCCATATCAATCTGATACTGCTTAAACTGAAACGCCTGCGCCTTAGACGCAGACAGAAACACCTTATTTTTTCCAGTCGTCAACGCGTCAACCAATGCCTCACGCGCAAAAAAGAACGTCGCCCCGATCTGACGACTTTTGAGCAGATTGCGGAAACGTACCTTTTGGTCGTACCAAATCCGCTGATACTCAAACATCTGCTCCCTGAAGATTTCCTGCAAGCGCAAGACCTGCTCTGCCGTGAAACTATTCGGCGCAGGCTTCGTTGCCGCGCGCACATTCTCACGCTCCCGACGCTCACGCGGCGGCTTGTCGATAGTCGGCACATCCCAGGGCAGGCCGTCTGAAACCACAGGCGCGGCCGCCTGCTCGACCTCATTTAAATCAGGCTGACGCGCATCGGATTTTTTTCCGCCAGATACCAGCGCAAAAAGCTGCCGCATTTCCTTATAGTCCGCGTCCGATTTCTTCGGCTGCGCAATCAAAACATGCAGCCGCATTTCCGCAGACGCAGCCACGCGCACCGCCGGACTGCCGCCGTCCCAATTATCGCGGCTTTTCCACGAGTAAACCGCCGGAGCCTTAAGACCAAGATGTCGGGCAATCTCCGAAATCCGCCAGCCCTGCCAATAAAGCTCACGCGCCATCAAGCGCGGATCGACATTTGGTTTGATTAACGATTCTTTTGTCATCTCTCAAAAATAAAAAAGTCTGAAAACCAAACAATCAATGATTTTCAGACCGCCTTAAACCCAAACGCCTTTTAAAAAAATCCTCAAAAATCGCAAAGCATAGATAAAGAGCTTAACGCTTGCCAAACTATGCCCATCCACACGCGAGACATCCACCTATGACCTATAAAAAAACCGATTGGCGCGTAATCGGCGTCAGCGGAGAAACCGCAGACGGCCGCACCATTTCAGCCAAAGAGCTGCAAGAAATGGCCGACCAATACGACCCCGAAATCTACGGCGCGCGCATTAATTTAGAACACATGAATTTTCTGTTCCCCGATTTCGCAGGCGGCTATGGCGACGTGATTGAGCTTAAAGCCGAGCCGTGGGCAAAAGACGAAACCAAAACCGCCCTGCTGGCCAAGCTGAATATTACCGAAAGCCTCCAAAAACTTTGGGACAGCGGCCAAAAAATCTACACAAGCATGGAGATTACGCCACGCTTTGCCGATACCAAAAAAGCCTACCTGACAGGCCTCGCCATTACCGACACCCCGGCCAGCCTTGGAACGACCGCAAACTACACCGCCGCCAAGACCAAGGCCGAAGAAAAAATCTTTACCGCCTACCGACAAACCGAAACGCAGGAAACCGCCATGACCAAGCCTCAAGACAACAACCAAGACAGCAACCAAGCCGCTACCACCGACAAACCGATGACCGAAGAACACGCAGAAAGCGTTTTTAGCCGCCTGTTTGCCAAATACTTCGGCAAAAAAGAACCGGAGCAGACCGAAACCACGGCCATCAATCCGGAGCAGCCAAGCGAGCCAAAAGACGGCCAGCAATTCAAGCAAGATGGCTGGAACGGTTTCGGCAAAGCCGCCCAATTAATCGAAAAACTGGACGAAAAAATCGAAGCCCAGCAAACCGAATACAACGCCCTGCGCACCGAGTTTGACAAATTCAAAGCCGACATCGAAGCCAGCCCATACACCGGCCACCGCCAAGAACACAGCGGCAGCCAAACTGCCGACCGCATCGTTTGGTAAGCAAACCGAAATCCACCCATCCCCCCAATACCACAGAAAGCGCATCATGAACCAAACTAAATTAAGTCTCGCCATCGCCGCGATGATTTCCGAAGTTGCCGCCGCCCAAGGCATCAGCAAAGAGCAAGTCAGCAACGGCTACACCATCGCCCCGACCGCCGTGCAGACCATGTACGACGAAATCGCACAAAACACCGAACTGCTGCAAAAAATCAACCTGCGCCCGAAAACTGAAAAAGTCGGCGAAGTCATCGGCCTCTCATCCGGCCTGATCGGCAGCAATACCGACACCACCGGCGCAGGCAAAGAACGCAAACCGAAGCCAATCCACAACTTGAGCGGACGCAAATACTCGCTCGAAAAAACCAACTTCGACGCCGCCCTGCGCTATGACGAAATCGACCAATGGGCGCACCTGACCGATTTCCCGAAACACATCAACAAAAAAATCGCCGAATCCATCGCCCTGTCTTTGGTCACCATCGGCATGAACGGCACCAGCCGCGCCGATGATTCCGACGCCTCCGCCAACCCAATGCTGCAAGACGTTGCCAAAGGCTGGCTGCAAAAAATGCGCGAGGAAAACAAAGCACGCTGCATCGGCACGGCAGGCACATCGGTCACAGCCGTCCCATACGGCCCCGGCGCAACCAATTACAAAAACCTCGATGCCGTCGTCACTGACGCGCTCAACATCATGGACGAACGCTTCGCCGACCGCTCCGACTTTGTTGTCTTGGCCAGCCGCCGTACCGTCGGCGACAAATACCTGCGCATTGTCAACAAATCAGGCGACACCGCCACCGAAATCGAAGCAGGCGGCCGTCTGAACAAAGAGCGCACACTGGGCGGCCTGCCGGTTATGTACGTCCCCAATATGCCGCAGAACACCCTGCTGATTACCCCAGTATCGAATCTGTCGATTTACTACCAAATCAGCGGCGAGCGCCGGTTAATCGTGGACAACCCACGAAAAGACCAGCTTGAAAGCCTGCAATCAAAAAACATCGACTTCATCGTCGAAGAATACGGCGCGGCCGTCTTGATTGAAAACCTGAAATACACCGAATAAAAACAGGGGGCGCAAGCCCCGAAGACAAAAAGAAAGGCCGTCTGAAATGACCCTCATTCGCCAACACTTTGACCAAAGCATTGCCGCTGCCGCCTCGACGGACAGCATCGACATCAACGCCCTGACCGTCTATCAGCGCCTCTACAAAAGCCTCAAAGACGACAAAGCGATTTTAAAAAATATCGATTCCATCCAAGACAAAATCATCGCCAAAGCCGCCATGATTCCCAATTATTCCGACTGGATTCAAGGCGTCATCGATACCGGCCGCGCCGCCGAAGACGACCAAGTGACCCCGACGCTCTTGGTTTGGATGATTGACACAGGCGCGCTCGATGCCGCCATGCCGTTGGCGCAGCTCGCCATCGAGACACAAATGGCCTCGACCGACGAATACAGCCGCACCATGCCCGAAATCATCATCGAGCAAATGGCCGAACAAATCAGCGCAGGAAGCGACATCAGCCTGCCCAACCTGCAAACCCTGATTGACTGGGTCACAGCCAAAGCAGACAACGGCCTGCACATCAACAACATGCCCGACCAAATCCGCGCCAAATTGCTCAAAGCCGCAGGCGAGCGCGCCGAAGAGCAAGGCGAAGACGAACACGCCCTTGCCCTCTACGAGCAAGCCTACGCCTACAACGCGCGCAGCGGCGTCAAAAAACGCATCGACGCCCTGAAAAAACAGCTCGAAAAATAAAAGCTCCCCCGCCGTATGGCAGACGGCGGCCTGTCTGCAAGCCCAATCCCTTCCAGCCTGCGCCGCCGCCCCTGCCATACCCCAATAAAAAAGGCCGTCTGAAATGACCGGATTTAACTTTAATACCGCCGCCCCAGCCAACACACAAACCATCGACAAACAACACATCGACAGCGGCGACTTTTGGCCGGTCATCGACCTGGACGAACTGCGCCGCGACATGCGCATCGACACCACCATCACGCCAGACCGCCTCTTCGACACCGCCATCAACGCTGTCGCCTACGTCAACGACCAGCTCAAAGACATCATCGCCATCGTCCCATTGGCGCAACACATCAGCCAAACCGACCCACGCCGAATCAACGGCGAGCCGCTCGCCAACATCCGCTACCGCCGCGCCGTGTACAGCTACACCAAAGCCCTGCTCCTAGAGATCTACAACGACTACGACAGTACCGGCAAAACAGCCGCGCGCAGCGACGCCAAACAAGAGACCGCCGAAGACTACCGCCGCGAAGGTCATCACGCCATCGCCGAGCTGCTCAAAAAGCCGCGCATCGATTGCGAGCTAATCTAAAGGCCGTCTGAAATGCACACCCAAAACAACACAATCATCACGCGCGACGGCGACACCATTAGCCGCATCGCCTACGAGTATTACGGCAAATCCAGCGGCATGGTTGAGCAAATCCTCGCTGCCAATCCAAAACTAAGCCGCCAAGCCGTGCAACTGCCAGCCGGGCTGACCATCGTCATGCCAAAAATCGAACAAAACCAAACAATCAAAACTATTAATTTATGGGATTAGAAAACGTGAACGAAACCAAAACCACCACCGCCATCAACGCTGCCGTCATCGTCATCGGCAGTTATCACATGGCCGCCTCTGTTGCCTTCGGCGCAGCCGTCGGCGCCAGCCTGTTTATTTTGAGCCAAAACCAACACAGTCCACTGACTAAGGCTTGGCTCTTCGCCGTTTCCTTTTTCAGCGGCATCTTTGGAGGCGAAACCGCCGCAGGGATTTTCAACTGGGTATTAAGCATCATCCGACCCGATGCGCCGCCGCTGAAATTTAACGAATTTTTGGGCGCCGCCCTGTTTTCCGCCCTCGTCGTCGTCATCGTCAACCGCCTGATCGACTTTGTCGGCACAGCCAAGATTAAAAGCCAACCCAACCAAAAGAAAGGAGAGAGCGAATGACCCCAATGCAAGCCGCCGCCATCATCTCCCTGACTGCTGCCGGAGCATGGCGCATCCTGTTTTTCGATACGCGCGGCCGCACCCACAAGCCCCTCATTTGTTTTATTGCCTGGCTCAAATTCGCCTGGATGATCGGGCTGATGATAGCCGTGATTTTCAAACTCTACTCCGTCGCCGTGTGGGGGCTGATTTTCGGATTAGCCCTCCATACCGGAGCATTAATTTGGCACGGCGGCAACGTCAACAGTATTTTGCCGACCTCGACCAAACATCAAACCAACCCATAAGAAAGCCTCACAAATGACTGAAAAACAAACCTACACCCTGGGAAAAACCAGCCTGTCAAAATTAAACGGCGTCCATCCAAACCTCGTTAAAGTCATCCAGCGCGCGATTGAGCTGACCAGCCAAGATTTCAGCGTAAACGAAGGGCTGCGCACACTCGACCGACAAAAGCGACTTGTCGCCGCCGGTGCAAGCCGTACCCTCAACAGCAAACACCTGAAACAAACAGACGGCTACGGCCACGCCTCCGACCTCATTCCGTGGGGCGACTTCGACGGCAACGGCACAAAAGAGATTTCATGGGCATGGGAAAACTTTTACCCCATCGCAGAAGCCATGCGCGCCGCCGCCAAAGAATTAAACATCCGCGTCCGTTGGGGCGGCTGCTGGGAAACCCTCAACGACACCACCAAGCCGACAACCCAACTTGTCGCCGACTACGTCGCCGAACGCCGCGCCGCCGGTAAACGCGCGTTTATCGATGGCCCACATTTCGAGCTTTCCTAAAGGACGCGCTATGAAAACCGTTATTTCATTCTGCATCGCCCTATTCCTTGCCTGCGCCCTATTGATGAACGGCCTGCTCAAAGCCAACCGCACCATCAAAGCAAAAGAACAGGAAATCAAAACGCAGGCCGAGACCATCAAGAAAAAAGAAGCCGCCATGAATCTCTACCACCAGCGCAGCCGCACCCTGCAAGAGCAGCTCGACCGACTGACCGCCGAAGCCGCCGGACACAATGAGCAGATTCAGACGGCCATCCAAAAAAATCACGATTGGGCAAATCAAGCAGTCCCCGAAGACCTAGCCAAATCCATCAAATAAAAAAGGGCGTGTTCAACACGCCCTATCTTAGAAAGCGCAGCCATGAAAACGATCCTCCCCATCTTACTCGCCGCCGCCCTGACCGCATGTGCCGCTAAAGAACCGCTGACCATCCAAGCCGCCGACACCTGCCCACCCGTGCCGAAATGCACCGTCAATCCGCCGGCCGAAATAAAAACCAATGCCGACTTGGTTTATACCATTTCCGCCTACAAGACCGCCTTTAATCAATGCCGCCTCTACCGCGACACCCTCGCCGCCTGCCTTAACCCCGACGCGGAGGCCGAGAAATGACCGACTACATCGACCGCGCCTGCGCGTTGGAAGAAATGCAACGCGCCCACGCCCTCGCACGCCAGGCCGACCGCGCCGAGCAAAACTACCCATCCGCATTTGAGTGCGAAGAATGCGGCGAACCCATCCCCGAAGCGCGCCGCCAAGCCGTCCCCGGCTGCCGCCTCTGTATCGACTGCCAACGCGAACAGGAAAAATATGGAAAAACCAGCTTTACTGCGCGCTGAAATCCAAAAGCACCTGCCGGAGCTGCGCCAAAATCCCGACAAGCTGACGATGTTTGTAACAAACGGCCAAATCGTCGCCTCAAAAGGCACATTAAGCCATGAGACAAAATACCGGTTGAGCGTCATGATTACCGACTTTACCGGAAACATCGACGTCTTGAACGCCGTCGTCATCGCCTGGCTGCAAGAAGAAAACCCCCAAATCATCGGCCCAGGCGCAACCACGCCGACAGATTACAGTTTCGAGGTTGAGCTTTTGAGCAACGACACCTGCGACATTTTGATTGAGTTAAACCTGACCGAGCGCACCACCGTGCTGACCGACGACCAAGGCAACATCGTCATCGGCCATCCGCGCAACGCCAACCATTCAGACCTGATGACCGCGCTGGGCATCGGAACAGACCGAAAATGACCGCCGACGCCTTAAATCTCTACATCAAGAACATCGACGAATACATTGCCAAACTCTCCCCTGCAGAGCTGCGCCGCCTGAAAAGCGACATTGGCAAAGTCGTCCTCAAAGCCAACCGCCATCGCATCCGCGCCAACGTCGAGCCTGAAGGCAACGCCATGACGCCACGCGCCGGACACGGCGAAGAAGGGCGAAAGCTCAAAGACGGCGAGCGGCTCAAAGTCGGCCAGCGTTTTATCTATCTCTCCGGCAAACACGCCGGACGAATCCGACAATTTAAAAACATCAAGACCGCCGCATCTGCCGCCAAGAAATCGCGCGCAAATACGGCGGCCTACGATCCGCAATACGAGTGGGGCTACGAATTGGAAACACGCGGCGTGTCAAAATTCAACCGCGACTACATCCGCGTCTTAGACGGCAAGCCCACCAAAGAGCGGCTGAAAACGCGCATGTTCACCAAAATCCACCGCGCAAAATACCTGCGCTCACAAATCGACAGCATGGGCGTCGCCATCAAATTCGTCAGCGGCCTGACCGCCTACATCGCCGCCGCACACCAATACGGCGACGACGGCCGTCCAGAGCGTCATCTCTTAGGTTTCAGCGATGACGACCTCGAAATCATCGAGAATCTAGTCATCAGCCACATAGCAGCCCACGAATAAAAAGGCCGTCTGAACCCGTTGTCAGACGGCCTCTCTTTTAAAAAAATCCATCAAAACCGCCAAAAATAGAAAATCCGCGTTTCCGTTGCCAAACTATGCCCATTCCCCCGCACGCGAGACAAACCAAATGACTGCCGAACTAAACCGCAAAATCGCCAACATCATCAAGCAGGGCGTGATTGCCGAATCAGACCCTGCGCGCGCATTGGTACGCGTGCAACATGGCGAGCTGACGAGCGACTGGCTGCCCTATTTCGTCCCATTCGCAGGCGGCGTATCCGTACACCGCCCCCCGAGCGTCGGCGAAAACTGCATCATCTTGTCGCCAAGCGGCGAGACCGCCAACGGCCTAGTTTTGTGCGGCATGGCCTCGGCCTCATTCCCAAGCCCTGCCCAATCGGCTGACGAGACCGTCGTCAAATTCCCCGACGGCGCAATCATTAATTACAACCACGGCGCAGGACAAATGACATTAAAAGCCGTCGCCAAGCTGACCATCGACGCGCCAGACACCCTAATCACTGGCAACGTCGTCATCCAAAAAATGACAACAAGCAACGGCCTGCTGACCTACACGTCAGGCATGAGCGGCAGCGGCGGCGAAGGCGAAGGCGGCGGAACAACCATTAAGGGCGCAATCAACCACGAAGGCACGCTGACCAACTCCGGCAAAATCGAATCCAACGGCATCGTCCTCGATACCCACATTCACACCGGCGACAGCGGCGGCAAGACAGGCAAACCCGAATGACCAACAGCGAAACAGGCCGTCAGATCGGCCTCTACGACCACATCCGCCAGTCAATAAAAAACATTCTGTTCACGCGCATCGGCACGCGCCTGATGCGCGAAGAATATGGCAGCCTGTTGCCCGAATTATTAGACCAACCGATTACCCCCGCCCTGCTCTTGCAATGCCAAGCGGCCGCCATCGCCGCCCTCGCAAAGTGGGAGCCGCGCATTGAAATTCAGGCGGCCACCGTATCGGCAGCCGCCGCCAACGACGCAAAAGTCATCATCAACATCGAAGCCGTCAACATCTCGACCGGCACACTTGAGACATACAGCATTAGAAAGTAAAAAAAATGCCGCAAATTGCCGACCTATCGAAAATCCCTGCCCCCGACGTCATCGAAGAGATTGACTTCGAGAAAATCCTTGCCGCGCGCAAGGAGCGTTTCATCGCAGAATACCAAACGGCGGCCGAGCGCGACTATTGGCGCAAAGTCTTGGAGCTGGAATCCGAGCCGGTTGTCAAATTGCTGGAAGAGTGCGCCTATTCCGAAATGCTCATGCGCCAAGATTTCAACGAGCGCGCCAAAGGGCTGATGCTGGCATATGCAACAGGCAGCGACTTGGACCAGCTCGCCGCCAATGTCGATATTCAGCGCCTCGTTATTACCGAGGCCGACTACACCGTCGAGCCGCCCATTCAGCAGGTTTTAGAATCCGACGAATCCCTGCGCCGCCGCGTGCAAGGCGCGTTTGAAACCCTGACCACGGCAGGCAGCGAAGAATCTTATTACCAACACGCCAAATCCGCGCACGGCCAAGTCGCCGACATCGCCGTCATCAGCCCGAGCGGCGCGGTTGTCGATATTGTAGTCCTCTCCAATCAAGCAGGCGGCGTGCCGTCTGAAGCCGTCATCAAAGCCGTGACCGAGGCCGTCAATGCTAAATACCGCCGCCCGACCGCCGACCGCGTGACCGTCAAAGCCGCGCAAATCATCGAGTATCAAATCAACGCCCAAATCATCGTCTATCCCACTCCCGACTATGAGCCGATTTTTGAAAACGCGCGCACGCGTATGCGCGAAGCCGTCGCCGAAAATTTCAAGCTGGGCCGAGACGTTGACCTCTCCATGATTTACGCTGCCCTGCGCGTCGAAGGCGTGCAGAGCGTCGTCATCAGCCAGCCGGCCGCCGCCCTGCCGGTCACACAATATCAGGCGGCCTTGTGTACGCAAATAAATATCAACTACGGCGGCCAAAATGAATAAATACCAAACCGCCCAGCCATCAACGCGGACGGCTTTTGAGAAGAAATTCGGCGAAGCCGAAATCTACCCCGTCCCCTACGCCGTCGTCTCCGACCTATGGAACCCCGACCGAATCCCTGCGCATCTGCTGCCGTATCTCGCCTGGGCGCTGTCGGTTGACTACTGGAATGACACATGGGACGAGCAGCGCAAACGCGACGTCATCAAATCAGCCTACCGCACCCATAAATTTAAAGGCACGAACGGCGCAATCGAAGAAGCCCTAAAGCCCTTCGGCGTGACCGCAAAAATAACAGAATGGTTTCAGACCAAGCCCATCGGCTCGCCTGCCAGTTTCGGCTTAACCCTGATGGCAGAAGAAGCCATCAGCCAAGCCGACTATCAGGAAATGCTGCGTATCGTCCAAAAGGTCAAGCCGGTAAGCCGTCATTTAAGCGGCTTGACAGTCGGCGTTATGACCTACGGAAAACTCAAAGCCAGCGGCATTACCATCAGCGGCCAGCGCACGACAATTTACCCATACATTAAGCCGCAAATTAATTTAAAACCGGCAGGCCGCGCCGCAGCCGCATTACAACAAATCGACGTCATCACAATTAATCCAAAGGTTTAAACCATGAGCCAACAATACTACACACTAGTCACAAACATCGGCGCCGCGCGCATCGCCAAAGCGACCGCGCTGGGTACAGTCGTTAATTTAAGCCAAATGGCAGTCGGCGACGGCGGCGGCCAACCCATCACGCCGTCAGCCACCGCCACCGCCCTGACGCGCGAAGTGTACCGCGCCAGCCTCAATATGTTGGAGGTTGACGAAAATAACCAAAAGCAAGTCATCGCCGAGCTGCTCATCCCAGAAGAAGAAGGCGATTTTACAATCCGCGAAGTCGGCCTCTTTGACAACAACAACAACCTGATCGCCATCGGCAGCATCGCCGACAGCTACAAGCCGCGCCTCTCCAGCGGCACGGCAAGCCAGCAAATCATCCGAATGGTCATCCAAATCGACAACACCGACGCCGTCGGCCTCAAGGTTGACCCGGCTGTCGTTTTGGCGACGCGTGAATTTGTGGAGCAAACAGTAAATAAAAAATTCGGCAACGTCGCCTACCGCGTCCCCAGCATCGCCGCCCTGCGCGAATTTAATAAGCCCGGCGCATCCGTCGTCATCGTCGAAAACTATCATGACGGCATCAACGGCGGCGGCGGCGTGTTTGTCAAATCTGACAACCAAGCATTAGCCGACAACGCCGCCACAGTCATCGTCGGCGAATCCGGCGCACGCTGGCTGCGCCAATACACCGCCTTGAGTATTCGCGATTTTGGCTATGCAGAATCAAAAAACAACGCCGCCGAAACTATCGAAGCAGCCGAGCGCGCCGCTTTGGGCGTGTTTGTTGATTGCTTAGGCTTAAAAATCGACACAAATAAAAAATATCAAACAAAAAACAAATACGGCAACGGCCAATTTACCGTCAACGGCGCTACCGTTGATATGCCATACCAACCAATCCGCAGCGGCATCGGGCGATTTATTAGCGGCACAGGCGCGGCAGCGAATCTCAAATCCAACGAATGGACAGGCGCAGGAATCATCGTCATCGGCGAGGGCGCTATGGCAAAAACCGAGAAATGCGTTTCCGGCATCGCCATCGGCGACCGCGCGCAGGGCTTTTCACGCATCAGCCGCGACAACATCGCCATCGGCGCAGACAGCCTAATCAACGTACAGGCCGAGACGGAATGGTACGACCAGTCAAAAATGGCAGGCACGCGAAACATCGGCATCGGCGGCAATGCCGGCCGAGGAATCACAAGCGGTTTTGCCAATGTTTCCATCGGCCGCAACGCCGGGCAAGGCTTGGGCGAGGGATCATCAAATATTGCACTTGGCGCAGGCGCGCTGGCAGGGACGGCCCCAGTCGGTTTGACTGGCGACATCGAAGTTTTCTGGCCGTCTCCAACATCGAAAACAATCGCAATCGGCGAGGCCGTCTTGCAAACATATCAAGGCCGCGCCGCTCAAACCGCAATCGGCGGCAACGCGGCAAGAAATATGAAAACCGCCGAGAAAGTGACAGTCATCGGCGCGAACGCAATGGAAAGCCTCGAACAAAACCGCGCCCCAAACGGCGGAAATGTTGTCTGGACAGGCACAGAAACAGGCAGTTACACACAATCGGCGGATACTATTACCTTGACATTTAATAATATTCGTGGGGCTAAGGTTAACTATTGGGTAGGCATTCGCCTGACATCAGGAGCGGCGCAAACCTTACAAAACGACGTTATACCCGTGAAAGTAGTATCGGTTGGCGGCAATACTCTGACAATTCGCAGCTCAAAAGAGCTGACTGCCTCCGGCTCTGCCGAGCTGAAGTTCGTTTTTTCTGATACCTCATCAGCAACCCTAAACGAAGAGCTGACAGTCATCGGCACGAACGCCATGAATAAGGCAGTCACCGCAGGTTATTCGACCATCATCGGCGCAGATGCTGCGTTATCGGGAGAAAATTATCAAAAATCAACCGCCATTGGGGCATCATCATTGCGGACTGGTGGTCATATATCAACGACCGCCATCGGGTATTGGACGATGCCGACAGCGAGTAGTGAGAAATGCGTTGCCATCGGCGATAGTGCCGGATATCGAAATGTTCAAGGCGATATTTTAAAAAACAAAATCACAAACTCCATCGCTATCGGCTACGGCGCGCGAATCAACGGCGACAATGAAATCCAAATCGGCACAACCGGGCAAACCCTATACGCCCCGACCACTGTCAACATACGCTCTGACGGCCGCGACAAAACAGACATCAAACCGCTTTCAGACGGCCTGAAATTTGTCATGAAATTGAAGCCGGTAACAGGCTACTACGACCGCCGTGATGCCTACGTTGACGAGCTTTTCAACGACCTGCCAGAAGAAGAGCGCGCCGCCAAAGTGCGCGCATGGTGGAAAAACCCAACCAAAGACGGACGACACAAAGAAGACCGTCAGCAGCATTGGTTTATTGCCCAGGACATCGCCGAGCTGGAGCAAGAATACGGCCGCCTGCCGATGGTCAATATTAAGAACGACACCTACACCATCGAATATGAGACCTTTATCCCGGTTTTGACAAAAGCCATCCAAGAGCTGGCCGAGAAAGTTGAAAAATTGGAAAACGAAAACAAGGAATTAAAAAATGACACGATGCGTAATTGATTCAGACGGACTTTTTGTGGAAGAGCAATATTTTGACGACGGCCGTCAAAGTATCGAAGCCGAAGTGCCGACACTACAAGAAAACCAAGCGGCAAGATGGACGGGCGAGAGCTGGGAAGTCCTCCCAGATTATCGCGGCGCGGTTGTCTTTAGCAAAGACGGCGAGAAAGTATGGAAAGAAATCGGCAGTCTGCCTGACGGCGTCAGCCTGACCCCATTGGAAACGGCAAATCTGGCAGATTTAAAAGATGCCATGCTGACAAACCTCAATGCCGCCGCCCAAAACTTTGTTGACGCCCACTCCGGCGCGAGCCAAGTTCCCGATTTCGAGCTGGCTACATGGCCGCTCCAGTCAACCGAGGCGCAGGCGTGGGCGGCCGATAAATCAGCCACTACCCCAATCCTAGACGGCATTGCCGCCGCGCGCGGCTTGGACAAAGACAAGCTCAAGGCCGCCGCTCTAAAAAAATCTCTGGCATATTCTGCCATGTCTGCCATCGTTGCCGGTCAACGCCAAGCGATCCAAGACCAAATCGAGGCTGCCAAAACCAAATCAGCCTTAGACAAAATCAAAATCGAGTTTAAGCTGCCGGAGGCCGTCTGAATGAGTAAAATTTATTTGGCATTGTACAAAGGCCGCAAACAAATCAAATCGCCCAAAGACATCATCTACCGCTTGACTGATTGGGCCATCCGCAAAGCGACGCGCGGCGAATATTCGCACTGCGAAATCGCCGTCCGACTGCCTGACGGTCAGTTTGACTGCTACACCTCGTCCCATCGGGACGGCGGCGTCCGCTGCAAGCGCATGGAGCTACCGTCTGACAAGTGGGATTTGATTGAACTGC
The DNA here is from genome assembly GCF_001815375.1 of Neisseria sp. HMSC065C04. Classification (NCBI taxonomy): domain Bacteria; kingdom Pseudomonadati; phylum Pseudomonadota; class Betaproteobacteria; order Neisseriales; family Neisseriaceae; genus Neisseria; species Neisseria sp. HMSC065C04. The sequence goes on along the minus strand of NZ_KV820419.1, from coordinate 311,530 downwards.
CCAAGCCCAATCTGACCTACGGCCGCACGATGAAACTATGGCGCGAAACCAAAGGCAAGAAATATGACCTGTCAGGCGTTTTGGCCGTCAAGTCGGTTTTCCGCCGCCTGAAATTCCGCCAAGCGCCGGACAAATGGTTTTGCTCCGAATGGTGCGCGGCCGTCATCGGCTTTGGCGAGCCGTCCAAATATTCGCCGTCAGACCTTGCCGCCGCCATGAAGCAGGAACAATTTTAAAAAATCCCCAAAAAATCCAAAGCGCTCGCCACACGCGTGGGATTAATTTTTAATAGTGTATCAATCGACTAACCCATCAAAAAGGAAGCCCCAATGGCAGAAGCAAACCGCCATCATGGCATCACAGCCAACGAATACACCGAAGGCGTGCGCAGTATCAGCGACATCTCGACAGCCATCATCGGCATGGTTTGTACCGCCGAAGATGCAGACGCAAAGGTATTTCCGCTCAATACGCCGATTTTTGCGACATCAGCCTACGACCTGCTGGCAAAAGCAGGCACAAAAGGCACGCTCGCCAAATCCCTCGACGCGATTGTTGACCAAGCCGACGCGCAAGTCGTCATCGTGCGCGTTGCCGAAAGCAAAAATACTGAAGAACAAAAAGCCAACGTCATCGGCACAGCCGAGGGCGGCAACTACACCGGCCTCAAAGCCCTGCGCCGCGCCAAAGCAGTGACAGGCTATACCCCGAAAATCTTGGGCTGCCCCGAGCTTGACAGCCAAGACGTCTTGACCGAATTGGTTGGAGTTGCCCAAGCGACGCGCGCCTTTGCCTACGGCAGCGCAGGCGGCAATCCCGACATCACGGAAGTGGGCAATTACCGCAAAAACTTCGGCCAGCGTGAGCTGATGTTGATTGACAACGAATTTATGGCGTTCGACCAGACCACCAAGAAAACCGAAACCGCCGCAACGATTGCGCGCGTCTTGGGCGCGCGTGCCAAACTCGACAAAAATGTCGGCTGGCACAAATCAATCTCCAATACCGAAATCAACGGCGTCTCCGGCCTCAAATTCGCGCGCAGCTTCGACCTTTTGGACAAAAACTGCGACGCCAACACCCTAAACAACAAAGACGTCACCACCCTGATACGCGAAGACGGCTTCCGTGTTTGGGGCAACCGCACCTGCACAAACGACAGCATGATGGCTTTTGAAGTTGCCACGCGTACCGCTCAAATCATCCAAGAGACCATCGCTTCTGCCTTCATGTGGGCGCTCGACAAGCCGATGCACCCAAGCCTGATGGAAGACATCATCATGGCCATCAACGCCAAATTGGCGCAGTACGTTAACAAAGGCTACATCTTGGGCGCGCGCGTGTTTATCGACAAAACCCTCAACACCTCCGAAACCGTACAAGCCGGTCAATTCACGATTAGTTACGAGTTCACATGGGTGCCGCCATTGGAAAACATGGTTTTCAACCAACACGTCACTGACACCTTCTTTGTTAATTTGGTTGACAAGGTCATCACATTCGCGAACACACTGAAACCGACCACCGTCTAGGCCGTCTGAAAGGAAACCCACCCCATGAAAATGCCAAAAGTCCTCAAAGGCTTTAACTTATTCGTCGATGGCGAGAACCAATACGGCGTCGTCGTCGATATTACGCGTCCCAAAATCAGCCGCCAAACCGAAACCTACACGCCGGGCGGCGCGATGACCGAGATGACCGTCGTCCACGGCTTTGAAAAGCTGACGATGGAAATCACATCCAAAGGCTACGACGCCGATATGCTCAAATCTATGTCAAGCAGCATTGACGGCAAGCTGCTGCGCTATCAAGGCGCGCTGCAAGAAGAAGACGGCACCGGATACCAAGTCCTCAAAGGCGAAGCGCGCGGCCGCATTACCGAAGCCGACCCCGGCAGCGACAAACAAGGCGAAGGCGGCGAGCATAAATTTACCGTCGAGCTTGTCTATTGGAAAGAAAGCGTGGACGGCAGCCCCATCGTCGAAATTGACGTCATCGGCAATAAAGCCGCTTTCGGCGGCCAAGACGAACGCGCAGGACTGCGCGCCGCTTTGGGCTTGTGATGAAAACCAAGAATTTGGCCATCTACCAGGGCGACACCTATTTATTCAAAGTCGCCCTGACCAACGAAGCAGGCGAGCCGTTGCAAACCGACGGCCTGTCTTTTGCGCTGGCCGTCAAATTTCCAGACGGCGCAACCATCACGCCCGAGCTGACCGTTGACGGCAACATCGTCAGCCTGCTGTTTCCCTCCGCCCTGACCGCCGCCATCACGCACACAACCGCCGAATACGACCTACGCGCCATCAGCGGCCAGTACGTCAAAACCTATTTGCGCGGACAACTGCACATCACGCCGAGCATCACGCCCGTGACCGCTGGCGAAGGCGGCGAAATCCACGAAGAGGCCGTCAGCGTTGCCGTTTCCGAAGCCGCCATCATCCGCACGGCTGGCAACCAAAGCCAGACGGCCTACGACGACAGCGACATCAAGCAACGGCTGACT